>JBAWWJ010000416.1:0-1088 GCA_037146815.1 Planctomycetota bacterium | reverse complement strand
GGCCCCTGATACTTCAGGATCTGGTTCGTGTTGTTGCTGTTGACATACAGATCTCCCTGCGCATCGAATGTCGTGAAACAGCCGGGTCCGTTCAGTCCTCCAGAGCCAGAGGCGACAATCGTCCCCTTCAACGTGCCAGTTGTTCCGTCGAAGCGGAAGACCAGATCGGCTCCTGGCAGCAGGGTATTCATGGGGTCGGCAGACGGCAGATACAGATCGCCGTCCGTGCCAATCGTCATGCTGTTGAATGCATATCCGTTCATTGGTCCAGAAAAGGTCCGAATAAAATGGCCATCGAGACCGCTGAAGAGCAGCACGGCGGCCGTCTTGACATTGGACGAACGACTGACCACCAGCAGATCCGGCACGTTGTCGTTGTCGAAGTCGCGAACGAAATGTACGTCTCCGACACCATCATTCAGTCCGCCGCTTCCGGCTGCGATAAACACCCCCAGAAACGTACCGTCGATCCCGTCGTAGGCCAATACGTTGTTGGTGACATTGCTCGCCACGAAAAAGTCGCCCACCGTGTCGCCATTCAAATCCGTACCGAATGCCATCCCTGTTGCGCCGAGCAGTCCCCCACTACCTGCAGCCACAAAGTCGCCCAGATAGGCTCCGCTGGTGCCGTCGAATTTGAGAACTCGATTCCGGCCATTGGTATTCGTGGAGCCACTCGGTGAGCTGGAAATGTAAAAATCGCCGTCGGGGCCGATCAACATATAGGCGGTCGCCGCCATACCTCCGGTGCCCTGTGGAATGAATGTCTCTCGGTATTGGCCGGTCACGCCGTCACAGACCACGACGCTGGCGCCCTGCGCGTGGTAGTATCCGGCGCAGACTATGTAGAGGTCAGCGACGCCGTCGCCCGTTCGGTCTGGACCGAAGCGGGGTTGCCCAGGACTGTCGAGCGGTCCGTCCGTGATGACGTTCAGGTTCCGCATCCCCTGGGCCGCCGTGTAGACGAACGGTGCACTCGTTCCGTCTGCCAGTTTGGAAATACCAACGACATCACCAGCATCGTTCATGCCATCAGCGGTGCTGGTCGCCCCCCCGAGCGTGCCCAGAGATTTGTACGTGTACTTCGG
>JBAWWJ010000415.1:0-1098 GCA_037146815.1 Planctomycetota bacterium | reverse complement strand
CCGCAGCAAACGAATACGCCTTCTTGATGAACCCCTCTGCATCACCGACAATCATCGATGCCACTTTCGACGATACATCGCGGAAGTTCTGCCCTTCGTTGATCAGGTTCTTATAGATCAAGAACTTGTTAGCGATGTCCGCGTGTTCTTCGAGGATGATTTCCAGCTTCTCGACCAGTGTGTACTGGTTGACGGTGGTGGCAGTAGGAACAACCGGTTGAACAGTGACCGCAGGAATCGATTGTGCCGGCAATGGACTGCCACTGAAGTCGGCCACCTCCTCCGGTGTGTATCGACCCTGGGTGATTCGCGGATCCAGCATGCGTGTCGCTTTGCTGATGACGCGCGCACGCAGCATCTCGGCGGGGAACTTGGCCCACCCGCTACCAGGCTTTGCAGGAAGCATACCGGCGAGCTTCGCATCAGCCGACGTGAACTCGACCCGGACCTTCTTGGTTCCTTTGACAAACTCAGCGACCGCAGCCGCCGCATCAAACTGAATCCAGTCAATGTCCCATCCCGCGTTCATCATGCCGGCGAGCATCGCCTCGCTCTTCATGGTGATGTTCCCGTTGATCAGATGGTTCTGCACCTTCCAAGCAAGCGGAGTCTGCCTGTTCGCAAGACACTCAAGAGCCAGGACATAGCCCTGCTCCGGTTTGACGCATCCGAACATGCCGGAATGCGCTATCCAATCGCCCATCGTTTTGACCGCATCGAGCGGGCTGTTGATCCTGTCGTAGAACGTCGTCGAGTCAGGCGGGCTGACCGTCAACGGTTGCTGAACTGTCACTGTGTAGTCTGGGTTTGTGCTCATTTTCTGTACTTTTGTTCTCTTGTTTTACTTTTCGTGCGTATGGGTTCACCGCGCCGGTCATCAGCCGACTCTCAAGAATCGCTGCGATGTCGGAATCGGTGAACAAAATCCGTCGGCCAATCCTCCTGTGCTGGATCCCGTCATGCCGGACAATCCGCCTAAGAGTCTCCGTGCAGATGCACATCATCTTCGCTGCATCCTTGGCCGTGTAAACGTTCATTGGAAATTGCTGCAACCGGGTGTTCATCAAGGGAAACATGCCTCACCCTGTCGGAGACTCT
>JBAWWJ010000414.1:0-1229 GCA_037146815.1 Planctomycetota bacterium | reverse complement strand
ACTTCCTCCTCGAAGTCCTATGCGGCAAAACAACTTAGTGGGCGCTGGCCCTGCCAAACAAGGTGACCACGTGACAGCCACCGATTATCACTTGATTCAGCCTCCGGGGCCTTCATCACCGGTGCTGGTGCCACATGCATTTGCCGGCATCCTGAATTCGAATCTCAGCACGGACGTCAACGTCGAATCGAAACCCGCTGCGTTTTTGGGAAGCATCGCTGCGAACCAACCGCCCCACATTCCGTCAGGGGGAACGTTCATCATTCCGCCGCAGAACAAAGGAGATGTCGTGAGTGGCAGTGCAACAGTATTTATCAATTCCAAACCCGCGGCCCGTTCGGGCGACACCGTGATGACCTGTAACGATCCGGCTCCTTTGCCTGTCGGAACAATCCAGGCCACCAGCACCGTGTTGATCGGAGGATAAGCGGCATGACGGCAACGAACGTTGGATTCCTCGGTCGTGGATGGCAGTTTCCCATTCGCCCGGACGGCGGCAAGCTCCGTCTGACAGAGCAGGACGAGGCAGTGCGCAACAGCCTTTTCCTGATCCTCAGTACAGCACCGGGCGAGCGGATAATGCGTCCCGATTACGGTTGCGGGATTCACGATCTGGTCTTTGAAGCCAATACGCCAACACTGCGCGGCACCATTCAGTCGATGGTGCGGCGCAGCCTTGTGCAATGGGAGCCGCGGATTGACGTGATTGACGTCCGCGTCGATACCCCCGTTGACACGCCAACCCATCTGGTCATTCGCATCGACTATCGACTGCGCCAGAACAATGCCGTTTTCAATCTTGTTTATCCGTTTTATCTGCAGGAATCGTTCGGTTAGCGAGCCAACATGCCGTTACAACCACCGCAACTCGATGATCGCCAGTTTGACGATATCTTCGCCGAGGCGAAGCTGCGCCTGCAGCGCTATTGTCCCGATTGGACGGACTACAATGACAGCGACCCCGGGATCGCGCTGGTTCAGCTCTTCTCGTGGCTGACGGAACTGATGCTGTATCGCATCAACAAGATCCCCGATCAAAACTACATCAGCTTCTTGAAAATGCTGAAACTTGAACGTCGCGAGGCTCGCCCTTCGAAGACGCAAGTTGTCTTGAATATGGGGATGTCAAATATCCCCAAGGTCAAAACTGTCAAAATCCGCTCCCCGTTCTTTGTGGTTCATCCGACTTTTTGGGGGGATGGAATTGAAAACGCGGACAAGCTGACGCC
>JBAWWJ010000413.1:0-1412 GCA_037146815.1 Planctomycetota bacterium | reverse complement strand
CGTGAAGTCCAGTTTTCGTCGCCGGGTTCGATTTTGGACAGTTTACCGCTGATCGTCGGTTTTTTACCGTCCTTGTCCGGCCAGCCGCCCGACCGTTCCGTGATCCGCATCGTGGGTCCGTCGAAATCGCATTGCACATTCCATCCGGTCTTTCCCTTGGTGTTCTTCAGCACCCGAAGATGCAGGCAGGTGTCGTCCTCCGCATCCCGCCATGAACCCAGGACCAGAGACGATGAATTCTCTATTGAGCCTGATTCCTTGGCATCGTGCATGGTAATCTCCGGGGTTGCCCGTTTCTTATCCCGTGTCACCTGTGACGTGGCGATGATGATGGTCCGAGTCGTCTTGGCGATAATCCGCAACTCTTCCACGATGTTGGAAAACTGTTCGTAACGGCTCCGTCCTTCCCCGCGCATCAACCCAAGGTAGTCCACGATGACCACCAACGGGCGTTCACCAAGCATCAACTCGGAGCGGTTGATCGTTTCCTCCAGCCATTCGGGTGTTATCCTCGCCCGCGTGCAAATCCGAAGCTTCTGACACATCAAAGAAACCATTTCCCGCCCCATTTTATCCCCCCTTCGATACCCTTCCTCTATGAACTTCGCATCCACTTTCTTCCGAATGGCGACAAACCGTTCAAACATCAGTTCCGGGGGCAGTTCCAACTCGAAAAACAAGGTCGGCACATTCGCGCACCCTTGCACGGCCAGGTTTTGCATCAGGGCGGTCTTGCCGGTTCCGGTGTCGGCAATCAGGGTGACAAGTTCCCCCGGCATCAACGGTCGGACTTGATCCTTTAACGAGGGCAACCAGACCGACAGGTCCAAGGCGCGCGTCGCCGTGTTTTCCGCGTAGTCAATGTATCCCGCCTCCAAATCAGCCAGTGAGAACAACGGCAGATCGTGCCCCTTCACATACACCGTTGCTGACAACAGCAGCGAGTTCAACGCCTTGCGCGCTTCCTCCCGGTCGGTGAACGATTCCACGAATTCCGTAACATCCTTGTGCGGCAGCGGTATCTTTATCTTCCTGACATTCTTCGCCCCGGCCTTTACCGACTTAAACACAGCATCTATGTGGTCTGCCCCCGTGGTCTTGCCGCCCAAATCGTTGTCCCCGCAGATGACCACTTCGCGTCCGGCCAAATCCAGGGAATACGAATCCAGCCATTTACCGGCCCCGCCACAGTTCGTGGTGCCGCACCAACCCATTTTTACCAGCGTGTCGGCATCCTTTTCGCCTTCCGTCACCCACACCTGTTCGGACAGCAAAACTTCTGGCAGCCGGTAAAGCACCCGTTCCACTCCATCCATGTTCCGTTGCCGGTCTGATTTCCACTGCTGAAACGTCTTCGGCTCAAACCGGACCACCATAAACGCATCTTCCCCGTTCCGGTCCCGATACTGGTA
>JBAWWJ010000412.1:0-1445 GCA_037146815.1 Planctomycetota bacterium | reverse complement strand
ACTTGTTTCTACTCAAGCAAAGTCGTTACCCGCGTTGGGTGCCACGCCGACTATGCATTCGTTCCACACCCACCACATCACATTGAAATGTGGTAAGCTCCACGATTCGTACAAGACTTGGCAAACGGGACTTTCCTGATGCCATCGAATGACCAATGTGCGGAGCAATCATGTCCGTCCGAACTGTTGTGTGGATTCTTTGTATCGTCGTCGCGGCGGTTCCTGCGACGATCGCGAATGCTGATTCCGCCGATTTATTCTCCCGTGACGTCGCCCCCATTCTCGTGAAGCGCTGTCTGGAATGTCATAACGAGCGGGATGCTTCCGCCAAACTGATACTTTCGGACAAAGCCGCCGCCTTCGAAGGTGGAGAATCGGGGCCGGCTGTTGTGGCTGGAAATCTGGACAAAAGCCTGTTGATTGAAAAGGTTCGATCAGGCGAAATGCCACCCCCAAAACGAGGGCACTCGCAAAAACTTTCTGCCGCCGAAATTACCACTCTGCAGAATTGGGTCAGTGCCGGTGCCCACTGGCCCGATGGACGTAAACTGGATCTCTACGAAGCCACAACCGAGGTCCGCGGTGGACGCGACTGGTGGTCGCTACAACTCGTTCGGCGTCCAGTTGTCCCTGCAATCGATATCGCTTCTCAATCGCATTCTCCCGTTGATGCGTTCATTCAATCGCGACTGAATGAACTTGGAATGCAGCCCGCTCATGCTGCAGACCGGGCCACGCTGATCCGGCGGCTTTACCACGATCTGCTCGGCCTTCCTCCATCCTACGAAGAGATCCGCGAATTCGAATCCGATCACTCACCCGATGCGTATGAACGCCTCGTTGATCGCTTGTTGTCGTCGCCGCATTTTGGTGAACGACAAGGTCGAAACTGGCTCGATCTGGTTCGGTATGCCGACACGTGTGGCTACGAACGTGATCAGGAAAAACCGCACGCCTGGAAATACCGTGACTGGGTGATCGCCGCGATCAACAGCGATCTTCCCTGGAATCTGTTCATCCTGGAGCAACTCGCTGGCGACGAACTTCCCGATCGAACGGAATCAACAGTAATCGCAACCGGACTACTGCGACTGGGGACATGGAACGACGAACCGAACGATGCCGACGAATACAAATACGAGCGTCTCGAAGACATGGTCCATGTTACCTCGACCGCATTTCTGGGCCTGACTGTGAAATGTGCCCGGTGTCACGACCATAAGTTTGACCCGATCCCGCAGACGGATTACTACCGCATGGCCGCAGCATTCTGGCCGGGAGCAATTGAACCACGCGGACGTGAATTGCTCGGCGGGCCGACACGGGACGAACTGGGGTTCGAGGTGATGGGCTGGACCGACGTTCGCCAGCCACCTCCGTTGCACATGTTACGCAAGGGCGAACACAAACATCCGCTGGGTATTGTCGAACCGGGTCACCTGACG
>JBAWWJ010000411.1:0-1518 GCA_037146815.1 Planctomycetota bacterium | reverse complement strand
GTAACCGTTCACACCCCGAACTCGAGAATCGATCTTCGCGCACTTCGAGGAATTTGCAAGATTCATCGGCATGTCGTCCTCAAGAGAAATTCCGCCGGAGTTGGCACGTGAGATGACGCCCGCAGTGCGGGCGTTTATGGATTCGTTGTTTTCCCGGATTGATGAACTTGTCGGCGAGGTCGATCGACTCCGAACTGAACTGAAGAAATCCAAGCGGTTTGGCCATGGACCTGGGGCCGAGGAACCTGCAAAGGACGAATCCACCGCTGCGGACGACACGAAGAAATCGACTGTTGAGAAGCCCAATCGCAAGCGTGGCGGCCAACCTGGCCACCCCAAGGCCGAGCGAGCATTGATTCCATCGGAGCAGTGCAGCGATGTCGTGACCTGCAAACCACGGGTATGTCGAGGATGCGGAGGGGCACTGCAGGGGAATGATTCTGACCCCTTGCGTCACCAGGTGACCGATATTCCTCCCATCACGCCCATCGTCATCGAGTATCAACGACATCGACTGACCTGTTCGTGTTGCGGCGTCTCGACCTGCGGAGAACTTCCCGAAGGCGTTCCTACCGGCATGACCGGCCCCCGGCTGACTGCGATCGTCGGCGTATTGATGGCGCTGTTTCGTCAGAGTAAACGCCGTGTCAGTTTGTGCTGTCAGACGCTGTTCAACACGTCCGTCAGCCCGGGACTGGTCGTCAAGCTGCAAAATATTGTCACGACATCCGCACGACCAGCCTATCGCGAACTGGTTTCGAAACTTCCCAGCCAATCTGCGGTCAATGTCGACGAGACACCGACGCGGGAAAGCAATGAGAACGCCTGGATCTGGACTGTGGTGGCAGCCACCTTTACGGTCTTCGCGGTGCGGGTGACGAAAGCCTCCTGCGTGATCAAGTCGCTGTTGGGAAATGCGTACAAGGGTGTCGTCACGAGTGATCGAGCGAAGATGTATGACTTCTTCCTCCAACATCAGTGGTGCTGGGCACACTTGGAACGCGACTTCAAGACTGTGGCCGAATGCGGAAACAAAACGGCATCGAAACTTGGCCACAAACTGCTGGATTTGACGCATGATCTTTTTCATCAATGGCATCGAGTTCGAGACGGCACAGTGACCCGAGCCACGTTCCTCAAGCATATCCGGCGACTCTATGGCGAGGTTTATCTCGTTCTGGAGGAAGGGGCATTCTGCGCACATCGTCCGACTGCGGCGTTATGTGAGAACCTGTTGAACAGCTATGAAAACCTGTTCACATTCGCCTGGCGTCCGGGAGTGGAACCGACAAACAATGCCGCCGAGCGTGCATTACGTCATCCTGTCATCTGGAAGCAACTCAGCTTCGGAACACAAAGCGAAGCCGGAAGCCGCTTCGTTGAAACCCTGCTCACAGTGGTCGAAACGTGTCGCCAGCAGAAACGCGACACGCTCAATTTCCTTACGGACTCCGTTCACGCTCACTTCAATCACAAGCAGGGACCTTCACTCACTGCTGATGGGGTGTGAACGGTTAC
>JBAWWJ010000410.1:0-1590 GCA_037146815.1 Planctomycetota bacterium | reverse complement strand
CGAGTTCGGTTACCAGTGTTTCGTCTGCGCAAAATATCGCTACCCGCGTTGAGTGCCACCAGGATCACCAGAGCGTATATCCACCGTCGATCACCAGCGCCGCACCCGTCATGTAACGGGACGAGTCGCTCGCGAGATAGACAGCCAGTGGCCCCAGATCTTCCGGTTGCCCGAAATCGCCTTCAGGAATCTGTTCGCGGAATTTCGAAATCACGTCGGGATGCTCACTGGCCCAGCGGACATTCGGAGCGGTCATGAAGCCGCCGGGACAAATTGCATTCACGGTGACTCGATGTGGAGCCCAGTCTGCCGCGGCCGCACGAGTCAACTGAATGACAGCAGCCTTCGACGTTTCGTAGCTGCGACCGCCAATTCCACGATTGGCAATCATCCCCGAAATTGAGGCAACATTGATGATTCGCCCTCCCTGTCCACGGCGCACCATGTCTCCGCCAAGATGTTTCATGCACAGGAAAGCACTGGTCAAGTTCAGGTCCATCAACTGTTGCCACTGTTCGAGCGTCTGATCTTCCAGAGGGACATTGATGCGGCGACCTCCGACATTGTTGATCAAAATGTCGATCGGGCCATGTTCCTGCAGCACTCGCTGGCAGATCGATTCACATTCCTCCGGAATCCCGACGTCACCTTCCACAGGGATGGCAATTCGCCCTAGCTTACGAATCTCATCCGCAGTCTGATTCAGACTCGCCGCTTCGCGTCCCACCAGAACGACGTCAGCCCCCGCGTCAGCAATGGCAAGTGCCATTTCACGCCCCAGCCCGCGACTTCCCCCGGTAATGAACAAACGCTTCCCGGTCAGTCGAAACTTATCAAAGATGCTCATCGTCAAATGCCCTGTTCGAATTCATGAATCATCGTCCGTCGAACAAGATTCAGAAGATCGGCAATTTGACAGCGAACAGCAATCGTACGAGGGGTTTTCTCACTTCCTTCGCGGGGACAGCTGACGGCCCAGGAGGCAGAACTGGCAAAGTTGCGTCGCGAGAACGAACAACTTCGCATGGAGCGGGATATTTTAAAAAAAGCGACGGTCTTCTTCGCGAAGGAGTCGCGATGAGGTGCCAGTTTATCGCGCCTCATCGAAAGGCTTGGCCCGTCCGAATCGAATACGGAGTCCTGGACGCCGACGCGACTTGATTGTTGATGTGCTTTTTTTAGGCGACTCAGTTGACACATGGCGACGCAGTGATCTAAAATAATACAATCCAGCAGATTTCGGCGCCCAATACCACAGTCATTCCAGCCAAGCATCCACACGGGGTTGTAACGATGGTGAGCGTCTCCATAACTCGAAGCGACACCCTGCCGAACTGTTGTATTGTCTGCGGTTCGGCTGCAGCACGAAAGCTGAGGCTCAAGTTTGCTCCGAAGGAGGAGATCTCCCTTGTATCGATCCTGCTCATTCCCAGAGTTATTCGTCTATTGAGACGAATCATTCCAACGATCGCATGGTTGCTACCATTTTGCGAAACCCATGCGCGCAGTGCGGCGATTTTTCAGCGACTTCAGCTTCCACTAATCCTCAAGTAAGCGAACCTGTTTAGCGGAGTTCGGAAAGAACGTGAA
>JBAWWJ010000409.1:0-1669 GCA_037146815.1 Planctomycetota bacterium | reverse complement strand
GGCCGAAGGGCCCTGGCTGGCTGAACTACTGGCCCTTTGGGCCGCAAACCATGACTGAGCCTGCCGAAAATTGCATTATGCGATTGGACCTATGGTCTTGGAGTCTTCGACAAGGCCGTGCTTGAAACTTATCCAAGTTCGCGCCTCGCGACCTTTTCAAAGACTCCAGGCACCCAGGAACTTGAATGCGGGCAGCGATGGTTTGGATGGAAAACTCGGGTAACGGTTGCCCTGCCGATAACAATACAGTCCGCTGATTTCCAATAATTCAGCGATGAAAATCAAGGAGATACCCTTTCATGAAGATCGATCGCGAACCTTATTCGCAATTCAACCTGGTCCGTGACATGCTTGCTGCGGTCGACGTGATTCGAACATTTGATCCCGGTGTGGTTCAGCCGACAGCAGCAGAAATTGCCGCGACCGGTCGACTTCTGTTGACGGGTGAGGGGTCGAGTCGACTGTTTCCGGCCAAGAGTGCGATCATGCATTCCCGTTGGCAGGGTTGGCCCTGTGTCTTACATACCGAAGCGGGACGACAGTCGCAGGAATATTCGCTGCAGGACTGGTCAGTACTGGGGATGTCTAATTCCGGGCGAACGGCAGAAGTCATTCGACTGTTCAACGGTTTGAAGGACGCGGGCCATCAATCCCGTTACAGCCTGACGGCCCTGGCGGACTCACCGCTGGAGGCCGCTGCAAAGCGTGGGCACGTGTTGAAGTGTGGCAAGGAAGGTGCTGTCGCGGCCACAAAAAGTGTTGTGGAACAGGCGTTGTTTTGCCGAGGACTCGTCGAAGCCATCGCTGGAAAGCCAAGTCTGGCCGGAAGGTTGGCGGAGCTTGCGAAGAATGTGGAGACCGCGTTGACATTGGCGGTCGACCCCGAGATTACGAGTCGGCTGGCCAAGGCTGGAACGATCTATTTTGCCGGCCGCAATGACGGTGTTGCCGAAGAATTGACTCTGAAGACCAACGAAATCACTCGAAAGAGAAGTGACTACCTGGAAGGGACTTACGCTGTTCACGGCATTGAGGAGATTATGCAGGCGGATGATGTGGTGATCTGGATCGATCCCTACCAGGAATCCGAACAGAAATTTCATGATGTTCTAGTCAAAGGAGTCGGACTTTCGGTAATCGCCGTCGCCTCACGTTCCACGATGTTTCCGACGGTCCAGATTCCAGATTCCGGGGACCTGGCGGGATTTGTGCAACTTGCGGCAGGCTGGAATCTGCTGGTGGAGACCGGGATGGCACTGGGGATCAATGTCGACAAGCCGCAACGGGCACGTAAAGTCGGCAATGAGTTCACAGGGTGATAGGGATCACGCCACTTCGGTGATCTGATTTTGAAGTGTTGGGAATTTGTTAAGACTCGGCGTCTTTTGTTTGAGTTTTTCTTGACCTTCAAACTTAGATACTCGAAACTCCCGAATAGTCAGGTTCGTCGTTTTCGAATGCGGATTGACCGGAACTTTCGTCGCTTTTCTTGCTCTTGATTCTTATCGATTTCTACGTCTCGACCGATAATTCTGAAGATTTGTGTTTCTCGATTTCTTTTCTCATTGTCAATTGGAGGTGCAAGATGCGGCGTCGAGGATTTACATTGATTGAGTCACAAGTGTCCGGCTAATGGTTTTGGAATTCGTAGAAACGTGTAATCAAATTA
>JBAWWJ010000408.1:0-1834 GCA_037146815.1 Planctomycetota bacterium | reverse complement strand
TCTCTCAGCATTCGGCCCATGCTTGCGGAAGTGCCATTGGCCGGGCTATCCTCCATGGATTGGTGAGCGAGCTACCGTAGCCGCCAATATCGGTTACCACTGCATCATAGGTGCTGGTGCGCTGGTGTTATCGCCGGTTCCGGACTATCGCATCGCCGTCGGAGTTCCTGCGCGAGTCATTCGAGATCGACGTCAGCCGCAACAAGTCGCTGGTATCGAAGCGTCCCTTGAGCGAGTTGATTCTGCCATGGCGGGGCTGTTGTAGAGAACGTCTGCATCGGCTTACCCATGCAATTTCGGATACCGCACTGGCGTCTGCCATGGACCGATTATTCTCTTGCCAGAGTCCCGGAGGTTCAATACAGTCGCGTCTGTTGATTGCGCGAGCCGTGCCGTAAGGGTGATCATGTCCGCGTTCTCCCTGCCCTATGGCTCCCGTCACGAAAGTTCCTGAGATGTCATCCCCGATTCCAGCGGCAAACCACGCCGGCGCTCTGCCACCGGGAGGAGTTCGTCGCCGACTTGGAGAAACCGAGGCGCTGCTCCACTGGTCTCGCACCAGGTTTCAGGCATTCACAATCTGCGCCGTGCTCCACCTGAGTGGCCCGATTGACATTGAAAGAATGCGGCGAGCGATTCGGCTGGCGGTTTGCGAAGATCCTTATCTGACGGCACTGCTCGTGGAAGGTTTATCGCCAGAGATCACCCTCGCGGCCTCGGAGCCCCAGATAGAGATTCGACCACGTCCTGCCTCTGAGACATGGCATGGGATCATGGAACAGCAAGTGAATTCTCCCGTGCAACAAAGTCAGGATGGTGCAGATTCCGGGCAATGTCGTATCATCGTTTTGCTTGGCGATGTGGAGCACGAAATCGTAATCACTGTCAACCACGTCGTTTGTGACGGTGAAACTCTGAAACGTCTGCTGGCGAGAATTCTGCAGCACTATTCGCAGTCAACAGGCAACAGCACTCCGGTTCCATCAGGTCTGCAGCGGCCCTACGACCAAATGAAATCACTCCGACAATGGCTGCGTTCAACGCTTGCCTTCTGTCGTCAGTCTCTCATCTCCTGCCGTCCCAGGGGACGATTTCTATTTCCGCAGGATCATGTTGCAACGAATCAAAGCGACCACACAAGTCTTGCGTTCCTTCAATTGCCGGAAGACGTGTCGACAAAGTTGTTTCAGAGAAGTCGACAGCAGCAACTGAATGTAACATCCATCCTCGCCGCAGCAAGCCTGCTGGCCATCCTGGAATGTGGATTTACGACTCGAACGTTGCAGTTGCAGATGAACGTCGATCACCGACGACTCTCCGAGGATTCTGCTCCTTGCGAACATGGCGTCGCATCATTCTGGGACCTGGTTCAAGTTCAGGTGGCTCCGAGGGAAAGTCTTCTGGAACTGTCCCGGAAGTTGAATCATTGGGTGTCCACCGCCGGGCACAGAAGTGCGGTTCCTCCGTCCGGATACTCGCGTATGGTCACCACGTTCCTGAGTTATTTTGCCAGGAATCGTGGGTTCTCCTCGTCTGACGTCATGTTGTCCAATCTTGGGCGACTGCAATTGCATGGCGAAGACCTGAGGGTTAGAGGTCTCGCGGTGGCAGCTTGCCAGAACTGTTGTGGTGCAGTTTGCGGTATTGTTGCAACGACAGTGAATCATTCACTATCGCTGACGATTATGACGCGGCGTTTTGTAAGCCAAGGATTAGGACAGCCCATTGCTACGGCTCTGGAACGAATACTCCGAGAATTCTCCGCGTGAGCAAACCTGTGGCATCCGGCAGATTCGCAAGTGGATTGGCGACGAGGGCCTTGTGGTGGCGGCGG
>JBAWWJ010000407.1:0-1863 GCA_037146815.1 Planctomycetota bacterium | reverse complement strand
AGTCGAAGCAGATTTGCCAGATCCTGAACCCTCGGATTCCCTGGAAACGGCAGTGGAGATCCAAAACCGCGTCTCGGAATATGACACGCGGCTTCCCGAACGCATCGGGCGGTATCGAGTCGAACGTGTCTTGGGAAAAGGCGGCTTCGGTTTGGTTTTCCTCGCTTACGATGAGCAGTTAGAACGTCACGTGGCGGTGAAAGTTCCTCACGCCAAACTGGTCTCCCGCCCCGAAGATGCTGAAGCCTATCTGACCGAAGCCCGCACTGTCGCCAGCCTCGACCATCCTCATATCGTGGCCGTGCACGATGTCGGTAGCTCAGACGAGTTTCCCTGCTATGTCGTCTCGAAATACATCGACGGAACTGACCTTTTCTCAAGGCTCAAGCATTCCCGGCTGAATTTGCATGAAGCCGTTGAACTTGTGGCGACGGTAGCAGAGGCCCTGCATTACGCCCACAAGCGGGGACTGGTGCATCGAGACATCAAGCCGGGAAACATCCTGATCGACAAGAACGGCACGGCGTTCGTCGTTGATTTTGGCTTGGCCCTGCGGGAGCAGGATTTGGGCAAAGGGCCACGATACGCCGGAACGCCTGCCTACATGAGTCCCGAACAAGCCCGCGGCGAAGGACACAGGGTTGATGGCCGTAGCGACATTTTCAGCTTGGCTGTCGTCCTGTACGAACTGCTGGTAGGACGCAGGCCATTTTCAGAGGAAACCTCGGCTGAGTTGCTTGAGGCCATTACGAAGCATGAACCGAAGCCACCTCGCCAGATTGACGACAAGATCCCAAAGGAAGTGGACCGGATCTGCCTGAAGGCATTGTCGAAGCGAGCATCAGAGCGATACTCGTCGGCGAAGGACATGGCGGATGATCTGCGGCATTTCCTGACCCAGAATGACCGCGTCACGACAAGCGATGTTTCTCCTTCGATGACACCGGCAGTGCAACCGCCTTCGACGGTAAATGGAGGGGATACACCTGTAACGCCGATTTCTGACAGCAAGCCAATCAAGATCGTGCCGAAGGGATTGCGGTCTTTTGATGCCCACGATGCTGACTTCTTTCTGGAACTGTTACCGGGACCACGAGACCGGGATGGTCTGCCTGACAGTCTTCGGTTCTGGAAGACCCGGATCGAAGAAGCCGATGCTGACAGTACCTTTTCAGTCGGCCTGATCTACGGCCCTTCTGGCTGCGGCAAATCATCGCTGGTGAAAGCTGGGTTGCTGCCCCGATTGTCCCACAATGTGATCGCCATTTACGTTGAAGCGACCGCCGAGGAAACAGAGACACGATTGCTGAATGGTCTGCGGAAACGCTGTCCAGCCTTACCGGACAACCTGTCGTTGAAACAAACGCTGGCTGTCCTACGCCGAGGACAGGGCAAAAAGGTGGTCATCATCCTCGATCAGTTCGAGCAGTGGCTCCACGCCAGGAAGGAAGAGGAAAACACCGAATTGGTGGAAGCGTTGCGCCAGTGTGACGGTGGGTGCTTGCAGTGCATTGTGATGGTGCGAGATGATTTCTGGATGGCGGCGACCCGTTTCATGCGGGACTTGGAAGTTAAGCTCCTTGAAGGGCAGAATTCGGCCGCAGTCGATCTTTTTCCGATTCGCCATGCTGAGAAAGTGCTGGCGGCGTTTGGACGGGCCTTTGGCGTTCTGCCGGACAATTCGAGCGGTGCGACGAAGGATCAAAAGCAGTTTCTTGAAAGGGCTGTTGCGGGCTTAGCCCAAGAGGGCAAAGTTATCTCGGTGCGATTGGCCCTGTTTGGCGAAATGATGAAGTCCAAGTCGTGGACTCCAGCAACCTTGAAGGAAGTCGGCGGTACAGAAGGCGTGGGTGTGACGTTTCT
>JBAWWJ010000406.1:0-1897 GCA_037146815.1 Planctomycetota bacterium | reverse complement strand
GCGCCCAACAAGGCTTTCAGCGACCGCTGGATTGCCACATCGTCGTCAATCACGAACACGGTCGGAAGCGGATTGGTGAGTTCTTTTGTCATGATCTGATGGGCAGTGTGAAGAGGAAGGTTGTGCCGCGGCTGCGGTTGGCATGCACTTCGATCCGTCCCCCGTGGGCCTCGACGAGGGTGCGGCAGATCGACAGTCCCAATCCCAACCCATCCGATTTCGTGGTTTGGAACGGAAGAAACAGGCTGGCGGCCACGGCGGGATCAAGGCCACAACCGTTATCCGCGATATCGATCCGAATTTCACGGTCGGTCGCCTCGGTTTGAATGGTAACCACGCGCGGCAGATCGACATTTTGAATCACGGCATCGATCGCATTGCGAATAAGGTTGGTCAGAACCTGCTGAATCTGAATACCGTCGACCGTGATCGGGGACAGGTTTTCCGTAAGATTCAACTCGACCGTCACTTCGCCCTGGCGCAGAGAATCGGTCAGCAGCATCAGAACCTCGTGAATCAGTCCATTCAGATCCTCGTCTGTTCTCGAGACGGGATTGCGACGAATAAACGAGCGCATGCGGCGAATCATCTCGCCGGCGCGGAAGGATTGTTGACCGATACGCTGCAGGCAGCCCCGCAAGTCGGAATCCAGCCCCTGGCTCATCAGCAGAGCGGCTTCTGCATCCATGTGAATGGCGGCCAGTGGTTGGTTCAACTCGTGGGCCAGGCCGGAACTGATCTCACTCAGCGTTCCCAGGCGGCCCGCGTGGGCCAGTGAGTCGCGTAACTGCTGAGTCTCCAATTCCACCTGCTTGGTCGCGGTAATGTCTGCAAAGAAGACCGAGATACCCCCGTTGAAAGGAAAGACCTTCGCTTCAAACCACTTTTCTAGCAGCGGATAAAATCCCTCAACGGCCTCGTCTTTTCCGATCCGCATCACACGGGTGTATGTACTTTCCCAGATGGTTCCCCTGGCTTCAGGGAACTCGTCCAGGAAACGGCGTCCGATCAACTGTTCCGGTGTGCGTCCGATCATCGCGGCGCCCGGGCAGTTGATTTCAACATAACGCCAGTCCTGGTCGAGAATGAAAAAGCCGTCACTGATGTTGTCTAAGACGAGACGCAACCGTTCGTCGATTGCCTGTCGCAGTTTTTCGGATTTTTTGCGATCGGTGATGTCGATAAAGCTGCCCAGCGCGCACATTTCGCCCTCCAACGCGATGTATTCCACAGACTTGAGAGCGTGGAACCTGGAACCTGTCGCGTCAATGAGTTCGACTTCGATGCTTTGAATCGGTTTGCGGTCGTTTGCGGAGGCCAGCACTTCCGCCCGCTGCTCTGGAACCGCATAGATCCCGATCTTACCAACCGTTTTTCCGATCAACTCCATTTTGGATCGCTTCAACATCCGATCGAAGCTTTGATTGGTTTCGATGATGACGTCGTCCTCCAGACGACGAATTACCATCGCAACCCGATTTTGGTGGAACGTCTTGGAAAATCGTTCCTCACTTTCTCGAAGCGCGACTTCAGCCATCGTACGCTCGGTGAAGTCCTGCACAGTGCCGGCAGAGCGAAGTGGACGTCCTGTCGAGTCGTAAGCCGTTTCAAATCTTTCCCGAACGAACTTGATTCGGCCATCCGCCATCAGCAATCGATGGACGATGTCGTAGGGACGACGGGTCTGGACGGAATTCGTATAGGCAGCATCGACCATGTCGCGGTCTTCGGGGTGGACGGCATTCAGAAATGCCTTGTACGAGGCGTCGAACTTCGTCCGTTCCATCTCGAAAATTCTGAAGATTTCGTCCGAACAGATGAGATTCATGGTCGTCAGGTCAAGCTCCCAACTGCCCACCCCAGCGATCCGCTGAGCGTCGTTGAGTCGAGCCTCGCT
>JBAWWJ010000405.1:0-1917 GCA_037146815.1 Planctomycetota bacterium | reverse complement strand
CCGGCGCGGCGAAGCGCCACTGGTCCCACCCTACATCCTGCCCAGCTTCAAAAAGACATTGGCCGTGGCCTGAACCTGAGTTTGGTGGATCAACTGCTGTCGGAAATTGCAATCAAAACGAATTTCCCATTTTAACCAATTTACGTTCGTTGATTGATCGACAGGGTCAACTCTGTTTAGCTGTCCTTCCCTGCACCCAGTCGCGTGGCTGGGAGGGCAGGTGCACCGCGTGTCCGCCTGGGTCGGCGATCAGACATGCGGGAGCAGTTGGTGAACTCAATGGAGTCTGGATGAATGGTTAGATTGGTAATCGCAGTGTCGGCAGTTCTGGTGTCAGGACTACCCGCATGGGCAGAGCATGAACCGGTGGATGCATTGACCCCCAGCAATGGTCCCGTCCTTTCGGTTCGGTCAATGAAGGTCGAAATTGAGGAGGTGAAAGGTCCTCACGACTGGCTGGTCAAGCATGAAACGATCGTGAAGCTGGTCGAACTGACGAATCAGCATCGAGCCCAGATGGGACTCGGTCCGGTAGTGATTGACGTGCAGATGTGCCTGGACGCACAACGCCATGCAACGTGGATGGTGGATTTTGGTGGCTTCCAGCACAGTGGACTGCCGTACATGGAAATCATCTACCAGAGTGTGACAACCCCCGAATCGGCAATCCAGGGTTGGATTGCGTCGCCACCGCACCACGGCATCATGCTGAGTGGTACGCGAGTTGGATTTGGATATATGGTCCGCAACGGCTACCCGTACTGGGTAGGCGTTTTCCGATGACGGTTGAATCCGTCGTCAATTGAAATGGCTGGGAAGGGACCGCGAATGACTTCGCGGTCCCTTTTTTTACGGTCATGCCGAAAGTCGCCCGCATCGTCAAAGGCGAAGTCAGTCAACTCGTCTGTTCAGGTTGCAACAAGGCGTGCCTGATGTCGTTCAACGAGTTTTCGAAGATACGGCGCGACTCGCCAACACTCATCTTCCAATTCATTCTCCAAGTCGGACCAATACCAGACTGTGTAGGCGTGCAGGTCGATTTTGGAATCAAGAGTCATCAGCGTCGCTTCCCATCGTGGGTCTGAGTCAAGCGGCGCGGGAAGATCCTCAAATGCCTGCATGATGATTTCCATTAGCGTAAACCGCTCGTCGTTGGTCAATTCGCCGCTCTGATAGTCCGTGAGGTATTCATCCAGTCGATTCGAGTCTGCGATTTCCCACGCCCAGTCCTGCATGTGAGGTCCTGTGGGAACATCAAATCTGGCGGCGAGATTTGCGATGGCCTGCGCCGTCGGAAATCGCCACAGCTTTTCTGGTACAGACATTTCAATTTCTTCCGCCGATGACTCAACCATTCCAAAGCACTAGTGCGCAACCTGCGTGTTTATTACCTTTTTCGTCGTGTTCGTGCCTCGCGCACGGCGTCTGGCTCGCCAAACGCCCAATCGCCGAGGTGCCTTATTCGTTAACGCACGCGGACATCGGAAATCACGAGTGTGGCCAACAGTGTGATGGACAAGACCATGCGATCGATTCTTTATTCCGATGAAATGATCAGGTTAAGCCGCGAGCAGATGCTCGCTAAACCGCTTAGAACTCGTCCGACCAGTCATTGCGCAAGGCTTGTACCATAACCCCGACGATTGTCCCCATCAGGCAACCAGCAGGGACATCGTAAACACTTGTGTGGTAGTTTGGACCAGGATCTGCCGTGACGTGGGCGCTGACGAGAAACCCAATAATAAAACCCGCGATGCCGCCGGAGAGAACGTACACGATCCTCAACTGGTGTCGATAGCAGTAGTAAACCCCTCCGATCGTGGCGCCGAACCACGCCAACGGTCGAATCCCTTCGGCCAGACGAGACGTGAGATTCATCACAAAAGAATAGTCGGCTCCGGGTGGATAGAAATTTCG
>JBAWWJ010000404.1:0-2014 GCA_037146815.1 Planctomycetota bacterium | reverse complement strand
CTTCTCAGCACCGTAGATCGTATGTCTCGTAACGCATTACCGCGTGGATACGGTCCGTTTTATTAAATACACATGCAAAGGGGAATAACAATGTTGTCATGGGCAATTACTTTTCTGCTGATCGCGCTGGCAGCGGGCATACTCGGTTTTGGCGGAATCGCAGGCGAAGCCGCTTGGATCGCACACATTTTGTTCGTTGTGTTTCTGGTCCTGTTCCTGGTCTCGCTGATTTCAGGTCGTCGCACTTCACTGTAGCTGACGCTGCTAATTCACATGCACTTTCCTGGAGGACTGTTCCTCGCAGGAGTTCTGGACCGATCTGGTCCTGTCTGAGTTTCGTTTCAAAGGGGTAGTCTGAATGACTCGTAAATTGATCTCGCTGGCTGCTGTACTCGTCGCGTTCGCTGTTGGGACCAACGACGCCGAAGCACGACATTGCGGTCGTGTCCGAAATCGTTGTTGCTTCCAGAACAACAACCGCGGCTACAACAACTGCAACAACGGTTGGCAACGAAATACTGGCTGTGGAACCCAGCAGGGTTGCAATGTGGCCGTCAACCAGCCGTGCTGCAACGCCTCGACCAATCAGGCGACTTACTACAACGGTTCGCCAAATGCCGCCAATGCTCCCGTTGCGCCAATGGCACCAGTGACGGCACCGGCTCCAGTCGAGGCTCCAGTTCCAAGTAACTGAGTTGACTGTTCATGAGTTCCAGTAACAGTCGCTCGTGGGCTGCCGGCGAAAGAGATGTCAATATGCAACGCATCGCGATTCTGACAACATCCTTCATGGTCCTCGCCGTGCTCGCTTTGAGAGCTGCCGAGGAACAATCGCCCCCTAAGACCGTGAACAAGGTCGCAGTTCCGACTGCGACCAAGGCCACACCGAAAGGGGCTGAATCGCCGGCTGCGCCACGATCCGATACGCCGACATCAAAGCCAAAGCTCGATGTCAAGAAACCAGTGCCAGTAGTAACGCAATCAGACGCACATGCGGCCGATGAATCAGCGATTCGCCTGACCGGCGAAGCGTTCGTCAAGGCCTTCAACGCGGCGGACGCAAAGGCAATCGTCTCTCAGTTCACACCCGACGCTGAATTCGTTGATGCACAAGGCAATGTCCATCAGGGACGCGACGCGATCCAGGAGGCTTTGAGCGCATGCTTCACGGAAAAACCTGGAGCGAAGATTGAAATGGAGATCGAATCGATTCGTTTCATCAGCTCGGGCGTTGCGGTTGAAGATGGAACAACAATGGTCACGTCACCCGACGGTGACGATGATGACGACGACGATCCAGTCTATTGTCGATACACCGCCGTCCACGTAAAGATCGATGGCAAGTGGCTGTCGGCCAGCGTCCGTGATCACGCTCCCAAGGGGCGTCGACAGCATCGGACTCAACTGCAGCAACTCGGCTGGCTACAGGGCGACTGGGTTGACGAAGACGAAGATTCCGTTGTGATCTTCTCGTGTGAGTCTGTTGATAACGGCAATTTCCTGTTGCGCCAGTTCGTGATCCAGGTCGCTGGAGAAGAGGCCATGAGCGGCACGCAGAGGATTGGTTGGGATCCATTGACTGGCAAATTGCGAGCCTGGATCTTCGACTCGGAAGGTGGCTATAGCGATGGATCATGGCACCGCGACGAAGATCGCTGGGTGCTGAAAACCAGTGGCGTGACAGCAGATGGGCAGACCGCATCAGGGACCAGCATCTATACCCGCGTCAACGACCACACGATGACCTGGCAATTGGTGGATCACGAAATCGCAGGCGTGCAGTTGCCTGATAGTGACCTGGTGACCATCGTTCGCCGAGCACCCACGCCGGAAATTGCCGTATCACCCGAAAAGTAAATCAGGGTACGACGCGGCGTCTGGTGATCAGATTGCACAACACCTTCTCCAAGAAATGAATTATGAAGTCTCAAAGCTGGAAAACCCTGATCGTCTGTGGACTGGCCTTCTCGCTCACGTCATTTGATCTCTACGCCCGCGGGGGTGGTGGGGGAGG
>JBAWWJ010000403.1:0-2187 GCA_037146815.1 Planctomycetota bacterium | reverse complement strand
AGACGTCACAGGCCGAGTCCCCGCAATGGGGACAGCAGGTACTGCAGTGATCACAGGTACTGGCGTGGCAGGTGTCGCAGTAACTGGAGTCATCCTCGGAGACACTGTCTCCGCAGGCATGACAGGTGTAGTGCGATTCCCATTCTGACAGAGAGGCGTACGCACTGTGACTGTTGTAGGTGTTCAACACCTGGACGATGATTTGAAAGAAGTCACTGAACCTCCCCGTTCGCAGAGCACATGCCAGCGAAGCTTGTGCGTCTCCCTCGCAAAGCACTTTGTCCAGGACATGGGGATGGGAGACACCCCGGCGCGATTCCGAGAAGTTCGGACTTTCCGCCACGACGCGGTACGTCACTTTCTTACCGAGTTTTTCCAGATTCAACACAATCTGAAACCGTCCGAGGGAGATTTCGTCCAAGGTGACAGGTTCGGTGACAATCGTCAGAGTCTGCTGGCGCAGATCGAATGTGCTGTCGGGAAATGAGTCGAATGTTGCCTGCAACTCTTCGTACAGTTGTCGCTGGCGAGCGAATTCTGGCTGCGAGAAGCGAGAAGAAACGGACAATTGAAGTTGTTCGAGGTTTCTCTGCAATTGCCGCATCGTGAATTCGAATCGCACGACGAGGTAATCCAACGCGACGGCCCAGTGGCGAGCGGAAATCTCTGTCAGTTGTGATTCCAGATGCCGTGCCGCCAACCAACTGGAGTGATCGAGATGCTCGGGAATGGTCTGGGGATCAAGCCGGGCGAGTCTCGTTTCCAGTCGACCGGCCAATCGCCAGAGTAAGCGATCAAATCGATGCATACGACTCCTCGGAAGAATGAGTCCACGGTCGCCGCACGGGTGCACGGCGACCATGGACAGGGGGAAGATGTAGTACGAGTCCCGCGAGAAATCACGCCCCTTCGATTTTGACGGGTGTAAACGTCACGCGATCGCCAGGTAAGAGCAGCTGGTCGGAGGCCGCCGGTTGGCGATTGACGCGAATCAGATAGTCACTCGGCTTGCCGTTGGTAACACGCTGTGAAAACAACTGCGCAACCGTGGTGCCGTCCTGGATCTCGATGTGATCGGCGAAACCGCCGCCATCGTTGTTGACATACAGAATTTTCAAAGTCTAACTCCAGATGGAAAGGTGATCGTGAAGCGTTAAAAGCGTGGCTTGTGGAACTGGAAAACGTCAGACGCAGACAAGATCTTCAGGGAGAAACACTTCGTCATCGTCGTACGGGTACGCGATGTCGCACGAAGGGCATTCGGCCCATTCAGGCAGTCCGCTTTCTTCTGAATCCAGGGAAACGTCGCGCCCGCAACCCGGACACGACAGACAAAGCGTTTCGGCGACTTCCGTTACTGGAACGTCGAGTTGGAGCAGGCTGAATCCGCGCGATCGAATCGTGCGGAGTGACTCGCCCGTGGCATGGGCCAGTTGCCGTTGAAATTGTCGTGAAGTCATCAGGTCATCTCCTGTAGAACGTGGGAAGCAGTCGGTATGCGCGGACCCCGGCCCCACGGCCGATTCCGCGCCCAAGGGTGAGCGAGCGAGTTGTCGTGGGGGCGATCGAAATGTCCGATCGCGCAGGGTGGCAGAGACGATGGACGAGCGTCGTTAAACCTCGGACGGATGAAGACGATGCTTCTTCAGCCAGCCGATTTCGGCTTCCAGCGCGGCACTACGGCGGGAGAATGGCCCCAGCGTCGGTCCATCGATCAGATAGGCGAACCACTGACCGGAGGAATTCGGTTCGACGTGGCTCGCCCGGGCAATATTCATCGCTCCCAGCGTCGCGAGGTCCAGCAGTTCCGTGTAGAGGGTCGTAATGTCGCCATTAGGATGAATCAGCAAATCCATCAGGTGATCTCCCGTGGGCTGGCTGGTCGAACGATTGAGCGCCGGGGCCGGTCAACGAGCATCCCGTCGACGGAGGCCTGCACGCCGGCCAGTTGAGAAACAATCTGCTGACGCCGGGTGACGTTGTCCCGTAAATGCTGGGGTTCCACCCCTTTCAGAATCCGCTGGGCTTGTTCGACGAGGCTGTCCAGATCGGCGTTTGATCGGACGTTGAGTTGCTGAAACCGCCCGAAGAACTCCTTGAGATTTTCGACGGCCGAGTCCCGAAACACTTTGGGTTTGCCGTCGTCACCACCGCTGAGCCGCTCCGTCAGGTGCGACACAAGGCGAT
>JBAWWJ010000402.1:0-2208 GCA_037146815.1 Planctomycetota bacterium | reverse complement strand
TTCGGGAACTGGGGTGGAAACAACTTCTGGTCCGGGTTCATCATCAACGAATTGCGAGTTCCCGGCGAGTATCAGATTAACCTTCGAGTTCGCGTGGCCGAGTTGAGTCGATCGCAACTTGATAAAGCTGGCGTGGATATCAACGTTCTGTTCAACGATGCTCGGAATGCAGTCCGCAGCACTGTCGGTGGAGCTGTCGGAACTTTGAGTGGTGTGTTTGAAAACGGCGAAATCGGAATTTTCCTGGATTATCTCAGTACGAACGGAACCGCCAAGGTCCTGACGGAACCTCAAATGACGGTACTCAGCGGACGCAACGCTCGTCTGTTGTCAGGTGGTGAATATGCCGTTCCAACGATCGTCGGTGTTGGTGGTGCTCAGGGAACGACAACTTCGTTCCGTGGATTCGGAACGTCACTTCTGGCCACCCCAACCGTCGTCGATCGTGACCTGATCCGAATTTCGATTATTGCGGAATACAGCAGTCTGAATCCTGCGAATAACTCGGGTGGAATTCCCGGAACGGATTCTCGACGTATTCAAACCGAAGTGGAATTGCGTGAAGGTCAGACATTGGCACTGGCCGGGTTGTTGTCACACGGGACCTCGACCGAAATCAGCCGGATTCCGCTACTCGGCGACATTCCGATTGTTGGACCATTGCTCTTCAGCACCAAGAAGTCGACACAGGAAGAGAATGAACTGCTCGTCCTGGTAACACCAGAAATCGTACGACCGATGGACGCTCATGAAGTTCCTCCGGTTCCAGGGTTTGAAGTCACGCGACCCACGCATGATGAGTTCTGGAAGTACAACATGACGGAAGGTCAACCAGACACCGGTTACTATCATCTGCCTCCATACGGCAGCGGAAGTGTCGGAACGAACGTGGATTATCAGCACTTCAATCCCGGACCAGCGGCGTCGATGCAGTCACCAGTCCCAACCAGCCCGAACAATAACTTCCGAAGTGGATTGCAGGGGGCGGGTCAACTGGCACCAATGGGACCAGCCATGGGACCGGCAACTGGACCAGCGATGGGACCGGGTCAGCAGATGTATCCGCAGCAATCACAGCCCACACCTGGACCAGGTCGGCTGTATCCGATCCCGCAATCGTCAACCAATGGGATGCGTCCGAATTCACGCTATTCGAATCAGGTAATGTCGCCGGGGAACAATTCCGGGATCCGGCAATCGTCGTACGAACAGCAATCGAATGAACGACCAGCAAATGTTCAACGCAGGTTCTAGAGATGTCGGTGGAATCAGTGCTTTCAGCAGTCTGGTTTCGCCTGAATAGATAATTTCGTTGTCGCGTGTCTTAGTGCAAGCTGAGATCCGGCAGATTGAACAGGGAATCGTGTTTGGAATGCAGTTGACCACAGGTCGACTTCAGTCTCAGACAAAAGATAGACGACGTTAGCAGGGCACGGTGAAGGGAGTGAAATCGGCACTCCTGAAACAGGTGCTCGGCTGATTCCGGGGCGATCGAGACGCCGGCGCAAGTCGGCAATTATTGCCGGTGTCACATCTGGCAATCAGGGGGTTGGGGATGATTCGCATCACGCCAAAGCGGTTAGGTATGTATGCCTTGTTGTTGTCAGCACTTTCCAGCATGGGGTGCATGACTCCAATGATGGGCTGCGGTCCATGTGGATCCGGTTGCAACACGGGATGCAATACCGGCTGCGACACCTGCTCGACCGGCTGTGCACCACGTTGCGGTTGGTGGAGGGGTCGATGTGGCGGCTGCGGCGAGTGTGGTGGCTGCGGCGGAGGATTGCTTGGTGGTCTGCGCGGGCGATTCTCTCAAAGATCACTCGCCATCCCCGATGTATACCCCGTCGGCGCCGTTGAACGTGCTCACTTCCATCAGATGCAAACGAACGCGGAAGCGGTCGATTTCATCCTGTATCAAAAAGACTTCGTGGGTCAGACCGCTGAACTGACTCCCGATGGCAAAGACAAGATTCTGGAGATCGCTGCCCGCATGCGCAGCACTCCCTTCCCCGTCATCGTTGAACGATCGTGGAATAACTCCGATCCTGAACTGGATGCCTACCGCCGCGACCTGGTGGCGATGATCCTGTCGGATAAGGGAAATCCTGACGCCAACAATCGTACTTTCGTCTCACCCTCCTATGGACCTGGCAAGCAGTCGCTGGAAGCCGCACCTGAATACTACATGTTTACGTATCAGGGAAT
>JBAWWJ010000401.1:0-2212 GCA_037146815.1 Planctomycetota bacterium | reverse complement strand
ACGCCGGTCACGAACTGTCCGGACGAAGTGACGGTGATCCGACGTGACAGGGGATCAAGAATGACCCTGGAACCACCCGTATAAATATAGGTCGTCAACCCCGCTTCCGGGTTCTTCCACTGCGTCAGACGCCGCTGGGAATCGTACGTGTACTGATGCGCCTCACCCCCGGGCATCGTCACACCGGTCAGATTGTCATTCGCATCGTACGCCAGATTGACCTGAGCCCCATCGGGAGTCTTGTACGATTGCAGGTGCCGCTTGGTGTCATAGAAAAACGACGTTTTTCTTCCGCCGTAATCGGTGACCGAGTCAATCCGCGGCGGGTTTTCATCCTTGTAACTCAGCGTCGTGGTCTGCCCGCCGGGATTCGTGATCGTCGATGGCAACGGGAACCCCTGCACGACAGTCTGACCGACTGTCCAGGTCGTGGCACCCCGCTTCAGGGATTTCAGGCAACCATTACTGTCATACGTCCGAACCATGTTCTGGCTCAGGATCGTCTCGACGTAGTCCGAACCCACCTTCTTCAGTGAGGAATTCGCACCCGTCGGTGTCGAATAAACCCCTCCGCCAGCCGTGGTGTACGTCAACGACGATCCGTCACCCGGAAACAGCACGATGCTGGAGTCGTCGTTGCGATTCGTCGTGATCAGCCGTGAATTGAAATCCCCGTTGAATCCATACCCCGCCTGAGAATCGACACGTGTCTGCGAGTTGAACGAGGCCAGGGTCGATGTTGCAAAATCGTTCCCCTCCGCCGAGGCCAGGGACATCGAAACATACCCGTTCCCATCAATGGCGACCGGCCCTGCCGACGTTGCCAGGGCATAAGGGTCGTTCCCTCCGATCCCCACCTGGGTCGGCGGTAACCCCGTCGGAGTCGACGTCGTCGGCAACATCGCATCCGGGGAGACATTGCTCACGTACGGCGGCTTCGGGCACGTCGGGCACGTCGAACCCCACTCGAACACTTCCAGCTTCCCGCTCCACACATCGACGCCGCAACAGGTCAACGCCAGGCAATACGTGCCGATCGTGCTCCGCGAAACGCGCACAATCCGCGGATCCGTGCCATCGACCGCAATGTCGATATGCGTACAACCGTCACCGGAGACAGATCCCCACTTCAACGCATCCAGAAGTAAGGGAGGGGTGAAGAACGGATCGGTATCCAGTGTGGCTCGCAAAACCGCTTTGTCGGTCGGACCACCGTGAGGAGTAAAAAAGTACTTATACCGCTGCTCAGTGCTCGACCGGGCCACGTCCAGATGCCGTGTCACCGAATCCAGGTCGTAGTCCACCTCGACAGTCAGGACTTCCACACAACGAACATTGACCGTGCCAGACCACAGTACCGCATGGCTGCAGGCACACAGCACTGAGATGTTCTTGGCCTCACACACCAGAGTGATCGTGCAGCCCGAACCTGTTCCGACAATCATCCCGTGGGAATCACGCAACTCCCAGTAAATCTCTGAACATGTCCCGGGAGAGACCAGTTTCACCAGTAGCGTGGCCCCCTCGACCGGAAGGGCCTCAAACGTCGTGGCCGATGTCTTCTTGATGAAAACGCTCGTCGAATCAACGGAATCCACCGCCGGACAACTGCACGACGACGAACTCGATGAAGATGACGAACTCGACGACGAAGAACTGGAGGAAGACGACGAACTCGACGAGGACGACGACGAGGAGGAACTGGAGCTTGAGCTGGATGAACTGGAACTGGACGAGGAACTCGATGAGCTGGACGACGAGGAACTCGACGACGAAGAGCTCGAGGAACTGGACGAGGATGAACTGGACGAAGACGACGAAGAGCTGGATGAGCTCGATGACGAACTGGACGAAGACGAGGAACTCGACGACGACGACGAACTGCTCGAAGAGCTGCTCTCACTCGACGAGCTGCTGGATGAATCAAAGCTGCTGGATGACATTCGAGCACTCCTCGCTGTGGCGTTCCACCCGTCAACGTGGAAAAATGCTAGCCAGCCAAAACCAAAGATGCAACGCCTTTAACGGAATGCTGATCGACATTGCGAATCCGCCCGACTCTACCCATAGCGTCTGTCTCCAGAAAACACGGCCTGAGACCCATTGAACCGCTTCAAGTTCTCATTACGATGCATCAACAGCCGCTGCAGATCGGCGAATTCTCCTGAATGCAAATTGCTTCGTCGCAACACGCAATCCGTAAGTTTCCTCC
>JBAWWJ010000400.1:0-2248 GCA_037146815.1 Planctomycetota bacterium | reverse complement strand
CGGTGACGTGCGACGCCGTTGAACATGCTACGACCCAGGCTTCAGCATCAGATTCGTCGATCGCCTGCTCCAGATTTGTCCACGTCGGGACCCCTGAAAGTTCCTGAGGCAACGATTCGAGACTCGCCTGCCGCCGTCCAACCAACGCCATCAAGCGGGATTCCGCAAGTCCGGACAATGTCAGTGCATGCAAACGGCCGAATCGCCCTAGCCCGACGACGCCGATCTTGACAGGTTCTGCAGGTGCAGGTGCAGGACTCATGAACGCCTTTCAGTGCAAGATGATGTGCCGCGCGGGATCGCGGAGAATTGTCTCACGCGACGAGTCATGAAACTGGACTTTTCTTTTTGAAATCAATTCAGTGAACGGCGATCAGGCGGTTGATAGCCTCGAGTTTCATTACCTTTGAGTAATGATTAACGCTCAGACCCGGGGCGATTTCGGTTGGGATATTCAACAACAGTTCGGTGCAATTCAGCGTGTTGTGAGCGATGAAAGCCAGTCGAAGGGCTGAAATCGCATGTGTTCCATCGAACGCGGTTGGATCGGGAACGATGATGGGGCCTGTATCAACCTGATAGAACATCTCACGCTCACTCGCGTTGATCACCTTCACTGGATATTCGAGGAAAACGTGCGAACCATCGGCGAGTGAAAACTCCGTTTGCGACACCAATGGACGATTGGTAAGCACCGCTGCAACAACATCTTCAGTCGTCGACAGCAGTAGCCCAGATGTTTCCAGCAGATCAAGATTCATGTTGGTAAACGCTTCGGAACATTTCCCAGCTTGGCGTTCAGGTTGTGGGCCGAGTGTGGGAGGACTGAGCATAACGCCCCGGTTGTTGCGGTCCCAACTCTTGATGACGAGGAATTCGTCGACTGACGCAATCAGGCACATATCGATCATGCCAGATGTTTTCCCGAACATGAACCTGTTCGGCCTTGCACGAAGCACCAAGTACATACGCAATAGTATTCCAGCGGGAAGCGTGCATTGTTCAATGTGAACGGGGGTGGCTGGCTTATGGTTCTCGGTTGCGTGATATTTAAATCGATCCGAAATCGCACGAATGAGCGATAAAAGTCCGTCACAAGGAAACGATTATCAGCATTATCTCGGTTTGTGTTCATTTCAAACGATAGCTTTCCGAATGTCGCATTGATCTACAGGATTGCTGTGATAAGAGTCCGTTGCCTAAAAGCTTCGTACACGATACCGCAAAACGTTCGAAAATTCTTCCTCGTTGGAAAGTTCAAGTTAAAAGTATTACTTGAGTTTGCCGGATGCGGTCAAATCATCGTGAAGTCACGATTGCCATTTCCTTCACGCGGTGCGATGGATTACCGATTGAAACGGGTTTCAGAATGTGGCTGTTGCGCTGGCAATCCGCCATACGCCGCGATTGTTTTCAGACGTCCCGTCACAGGCTTCGTAAAACATGCGATAGCGACACGGCTCGCCCTCGAGTTGTGGCAGACAGATTACGCACATTTCCGAACATTTCACAGAGTCGTAGCCGCTAGGGCCGGGAGATATGACTGGCTCGGAGTCCTTGTTCCACAGTAAGCCATCGTCCGAGACTGCCCGCAAAATATAAGCTCGGTTCGGCTGGCTGTATCCAGCGTAGTACATCACATAGGTGCCACCTGCAATGCAAAGGATTTCAGGCGCGAACGCCGCGTGTGAATCGAAGGCTTGGTCCTGAGCAATCCGCACGCCTGGATCTGGATGAAACAGAAGGCCACCATCGTTCGATTCGGCGCTCACAATTCCTCGGCCGCGATCGTAACAATACAGCCGACATCTCCCACCACTCAGGCACACGATCCGAGGTGCCGAGTAGTTGTGACCTTCGGCTTCCAATCGCGTGCCGAGTTCTGGTGTCCACACGAGTCCGCCGTCCAACGACACGGCGCTGCGGATCGAATTCGTGACCGCCTGGGAACCAGAGCAGCACTCGTAATACATGCGCAGTCGCCCGCCGTCACCCACAGGGACAACTTCGGAAGAAACAACGCGAAAATTGCCGGCACCGCCCTCATGCGGAGACAATCGCACTCCCGGTTCCGGAATCCAAATGTCGCCGTCCACAGAAAACGCACTCAGGATGCGTGTCGTCGAATTGTCGTAGTCGTTAGCCCCGACGGGGAATCCGGCCCGCGGCAATATCTGTGAGTAGTACATCCGATAGCCGCCGGTCGGTAACGCAATCACACGCGGCCCCACCGCACCGCAGACACCTG
>JBAWWJ010000399.1:0-2263 GCA_037146815.1 Planctomycetota bacterium | reverse complement strand
GAGCAGCAGACTGGAACCACAAGCGCTTCTGGCAGACTTCCGACGCGTCGGAAGTGGCGGACATGCCGAAAATCGGATTCTGGAACTGTTGGCTCAGCGATTCCCAAAGTTGCGAGTTGCCATGGTGACCTCCGAAGAATGTCCAGAACCACTGGCACGACATGCTGCGATGCACGACATTGCCATGTGTCGCGGAAAGCTCGATCGCCAGACGCTGATGAAAGCGTTTCACACCCTGTTTCCTCGACAGGTTGACGTAGAACCCCTCGCGCCGGCGCGACCGATCCCGCATCAGGCATCAACGTTACTTCCCAATGATCTGGGAGAAGAAAAGTCGCTGGGTGTGTTGACGGGGATGGGTCGCAAGTTTGAAACCAATTCACCGCAACTTCAGCAGATGCTGCTCGACTTGGAAGTGGCGGCTCGACACGATGTGACGATCCTGCTGATCGGTGAAACGGGTGCGGGAAAGACGTACCTGTCAAAACTGATTCACGAAGTCAGTCCGCGTCGACATGAACCTTTCCTTCCCGTGGCCTGTGGGGCTCTCCCTGCCGACCTGATCGAAGGGGAATTGTTCGGCCATATGAAGGGGGCCTTCACCAGTGCTCACGCGGACAAGGAAGGCAAATTCCTGGCGGCCCGACGAGGCTCCATCCTTCTCGACGAAATCGACGTCCTGGGCCCAGAACAGCAAGTAAAACTGCTGCGAGTCATCGAAACGGGCGAGTTCGAGCCGGTGGGATCAAATCAGACTCAACACTGCCAGGCCCGACTGATCGTGGCGAGCAACCTGGAATTGCAACCACTGGTCGAGCAAGGACGGTTCCGACCAGACTTGTACTACCGGTTGAACATGTTGAAATTCGTGATCCCGCCATTGCGTCAACGTCGGATGGACATTGTCCCGCTGGCCAAGAAGTTCGCTCGCCAGTTTGCAATCAAGCATGGCGTTCGGATCGAGCACATTTCGCAGGATCTGTACAGCGCGCTGATCAATTATCCATGGCCCGGCAACGTCCGCGAACTGGAGCACGTGATCCAGCGAGCAGTGATTTACTGCAGCGACGGGAATCTGACTGCTGCCAACCTGCCGCATCACGTCCTTTCCGGGACTGCGGGACCGACAAATGACCCGACGGTCGTGCTGGGGTACTCAACCGCACCACCACAACCCGTTGCTCAAAACGATCGAACTCTCGGTGGTCAGATTGCTCTGAGCGAAAAGGATATCATCGAGCAGACCCTGTTCAAGAATACATTCAGCCGAACCAAGACCGCCCGAGAACTGGGGATCAGCCGTGTGACTCTTTACAACAAGATGAAGAAATACGGTCTGCTCCGGTAATTCGAGTTTTTTGAACAAGTCACAGAAGTCCAGAGGAAGCTGACTGGATAACAACGTATCAAGCAGAACCCCCATGCTGAACTCAGGTTGCCATGCCGTTCAGCTCGCGGATTCAAACACGCCTGCAACAGCGTTTCCGCCTCCGAGGCAAAGAGCTGCGACACCTCTGTGTGCGTTTCTATGCTGCATGGCGTGCAAAAGGGTGACGACGACCCTGGCTCCGCTGCATCCCAGGGGGTGGCCGAGAGCAATCGCGCCGCCATTGACATTCACTTTGCTGTGAGGCAATTCGAGTTGACGGATACAGGCTAATGTCTGAACAGCAAATGCCTCATTGATTTCGAACAAGTCGATATCATTGACGGTGAGAGCTGCACGGCTGAGAGCTTGTCGAATGGCAGGGACAGGAGCCACAAATAGATCTGCTGGATCGAGACCTGCGGTTGCAGAGGCGACAACACGCGCCATCGCTTTTAGACCGTGTGCTTCCTGAAACCGGCGTGATGCGACAACGACTGCGGCACCACCATCGCTGATCATTGACGCGTTCCCCGCCGTGACCGAACCGCTGTTCAGAAATGCGGGAGACAGCTTACCGAGTCTCTCGATCGACGCATCGCTTCGCGGACCTTCGTCTTGAGCGATCGTCAATTCCTTTCCGCGTTGAGTGATGGTGATCGGGACGATCTCACGGGTGAAGTGGCCAGCCTGTATGGCCGCGATGGCGCGCTGGTGACTTTCGCACGCAAACAGATCCTGATCCTGGCGTGAGATTCCGGCAGACTCGGCCAGCGATTCTGCAATCAATCCCATCGAACGGTCGCAGACGGCGCAGGTCAAACCCTCGTGCTGCAGGCTGTCGATCAGTTTTCGGTCGCCCAAAGCAGGACCAGTCCGATCAACGAGATACGGTGC
>JBAWWJ010000398.1:0-2290 GCA_037146815.1 Planctomycetota bacterium | reverse complement strand
TTTGGAAAAGCAGAAAGTCGATCCTTTGGAACGATGGTTCGTTCAAGTAGCATCACGGCGACGGGCCGTCGCCGAATATCCGTTGGGGACCACATGATCACCACAATCTATTTCCCAACGATTGAGATGATCTGCCTCACAGTCGTCACAGTCAGGTTCAACTTGCTGGCGATTTCCGTATCCGGGTGACTCTCTTTCGACAGCCGCAAAACTTCATCCTGGACATCGTCTGGACGTTGATTCTTCTTCGACCAGGACGCTTCACGCAATCTACCGTCAAACCCCGCAATGCCCCGTTTTGCCGCGGCTTCCTTCAGAATCATTGTGACTCGCGACAGTGAAACATCCAGGAACTTCGCAATCTCCTGGCATTGGAGTCCATTCTCTGCCATCTGCCACGCGATGTCCCCTTGCTGTTCCGTTTTGGTGATAGCGCGAAAATCCAATGTCACGGCTTCCAGCAACTCCGAGTCATCGGTCAGATTATCGATTTCTTTTCGCAGATCTGGAACTACTGCCGCAGCAATTCGTCCGAGACGCAGGCTGAAAGTCCCGCGCCAGAAGCGACGCTTCCGACCCGGGACGGGGACTTCTTCCACAATAATCGGTCCATCCAGCAGACAACGGAATGCTTCGACAGCAGCTGGAGTTGATGTTCGAAGGACTTCTCCCAACTTTGTCATCTGCTGAACGCACCATTCGCGGGTCGGCTCAAATTGCAGTGCAGCGGGGGGCTTCGTCATCTGTCGCTGGCGAATCACTAACTCGTTTCGCTCGGCACGACGTTCGCGCAATCTCTGGGAGATTGCTGGATCGGGCTCATCCGAATTCTCGATGGAATTTACGAGTCGCTGGATCACTCGATCGCTGTCATCAATCAATCTCTGGATATTACGGTCGTTGTCGGGGCGTGCCACCAAATTCTTCTGCCAAGATTGCTTCAGCGATTCGTATACCGACTCCATCCACATGGGATTGGCAAGAACCCGTTCGCCAACCGCTTTCAGCACGTACTGTTCAGCACGATCCCGAGGCAGTTGTGTCTTGGAGCCGCAAATACCGTCGCGCGCCCCGGGACAAAACAAATAGTTTCCGTGCGAGCCTCCTACGTACAGCTTGCTGCCGCAACTAGCACACTGAACCATGCTCGCCAACAGGTGCTGGCCATGGCAATGTTTGCCGGTCGAACCGTGCAATCGCCCGTTGCTACCTCGTACGCTTTTGCAATTCTCATTGCTTTCATCCAGGAGTGTTTGGGCTCGGTAGTACATCTCGTCCTCGATGATCCGCAATTCCGGAAATTCACGCAGCCAGGAAGACGTGTCTTCTTCAGCACGTTCCTCTTGAGAGACCTTGCCCGTCAATGGATTGCGTTTGTTCTTGAACCTCCCCCACGGCCACAGCCCGATGTACTTCGGAGAACGCAAGATCTTGATCACAAGTGCCCGCTTCCAAGTGGGAGTGCTGGAGCGATGGTCTTTCGGTGCTTTCAGCCGGTTCAGTTCACGAATGATCCAACTGAGTGTTTGTCGTTCGACGACATACCATTCGAAGATTCGCCGCACCCATTCAGCTTCTTCCGGGACAATCACATAGACTTTTCGCGGCTTCATGTTGCCGCCCCGGCCGATCATTTCGCCGCCGGGTGATGGAACGGACGAATAGCCCAGCCGGTAATCGCCAATGCTGAACTTTGCCATCACCGTTCCGACTTGTCCACGATGGACATTGGCACTTAGGTCTTTAATGAATTGTTCATGATGCAAGCTGGAAAAAGTGGCATTGATCTCCCAGCCCTGGCGATTGGTGTCGAGCCCTTCCGTCAAACTGATAACGCGAATCCGACAAACGTACACCAGTTCTTTCAGCATCGGCATCGTGATCACCGACTCGCGCGCCAATCGACTCAAACTGTGAAAATAGAGCACCTGAAATAGCCCCGACCTCGCGGCATCCAACAACTGATCCAGACCATCGCGACGTAGTTTGGTACCCGACACGGCGTGATCCGCGAATTCGTTGTGCTGTGGAACTGAAAAGCCGTCTTGGGTGGCACGTTCCCGACACTCCCGTACTTGGTCGTCGATGCTTTTGGCATCCTGCTGTTCCGAGCTAAACCGCGAGTAAATGGCAGCCACCTTGGGGTTCGTGCCATCATTTCCCTCCGAGTTTCTGCGACTGGGATAACTGCGACCACGTGATTCGCTGCCATTCGGCAACAGAGCAAGTTGCACGTGAAAGGTGTGCGACTGTGCTGAAACTGTGCTGAGGACGATGCCAACTGACACCA
>JBAWWJ010000397.1:0-2342 GCA_037146815.1 Planctomycetota bacterium | reverse complement strand
AGCAGGCCGTCTAATCTCTCTCCTCGCGCCCACTTTTCTTGGGCAAGTCCAGCCTTTGTCATTTACGGGCTTTAATCCCACTGCAGTCCCAACTGAGTTGGCGTGTTGTTCTCTGGACGCCAATCATACTGGGGACCTTAGCCGATGTAGGCATACTCGACGCGAGCCAGTCTTTGCTTCGCAAGCACTGGCAGGACCTCACGCAGGAAATCAGCTCTTACCAAAGACGTGCATGGTAGGGTCGCAATACGATTTCGAATCTCTTCTTCGTTGGCACGTTCCTACTTAGTCCAGACGGCGCCGTGTGCCAACTCACGAAACTGGTAACTGACGCCATGTTCCTCAAGGAGTTTGGCCAACAAAGTCACAGACGTGACCTCCATGATCTTCAACCGGTAAGTCCCCGGGCGCCATCCTTCTGCATACCACTGCAGCCAATAGTCCAAACCCTCGCTCACGATTTGATGCGACCCGAATTCCCAGATTTCCCCAGAAGAACGTGTGATGAAAAAGCCACCGTCACCGAAATGCTCGGCGGGACCATGGAAATTGGCAAAGAAATAGATTCCGTCAGGATCTGAGTAAATCTTTCGATCCAGGATTTCACACCGGCATGTCTTACGCACATGATCCAGAGCAATGGCGTCAATCACATAATCTTTAAGCACTGTGAATTCTCGTCATTACGTCGAAGCCGGCAACCCCTTGAACTGCCCAGTTTCTGAACTGGAAACAGTTACTTTCCCATTCCCTGAAATCCCCCTGAGCGCCTTGGTAGGCATTCGCTCCACAAAATCCACGACGGAGTACACTCCCTGTGAGCCCAATGCCGCCGGAGTAGTCAATGATCCCACTCACTTGACGCTGAAGAATCCTCCCCCCTGCGGGTTGCGAGGTGGATCGTTGCGAGGTGGATCGTTGCGAACAGGAGTCGGTGAGACATTTCGGAACTGGTGTGTTCCTGCACGCTGTGCGTCATCATCTCGGCCCAGCCTGCTGTAGGCTTCGCGCAAGATCAGTGCGACCCCCGGTTCCAGTTGTTCACCCCGTTTGATCCGGGTTTCAATCACTTTCACAACGTCAGCAGGGCGGTTCCCGTTTTCCAGCTTCTGCAACGCCCAGAAGAATTGATCACTCGGGATTCCCTGAGCCATTTCAAACTCATAAATGATATCAGAAGCCCGTTTCGCGTCTTCTTCCAGCCTGGCTTCGAGCAGCTTAAGCTCATTGCGGACCTTTTCGTTCTTTTGTGCCGCCGCCAACCCATTGATGATTGCTGCGTCTTCGGGATTGACCGCCTCTGCGATGATGTGACCAATGAATCGTCGAATGTGTCCCTCGGATTTGGGGAGGGCCGATTGAGCCGCAGCAAGCAATTCCCAGCGACGCTTTCCAGGGGGATAAAGTTCCGCCTGAAGTTCAAATTGCCGTGCCAGTGCATGTCCAGTCAGTTTTGTTCGCTGGCGCAGTTGATCGTAGCAGCGGTCCGTCACATCGAAGGCCTTCGCGTCGGCGAACAGACGCGCGAGATCAGACAATTGTTCATCCGTCAGATCGGTCAATGTCTTTTCGATCTCCTCCGCTCGTTGCAATTGCTGTCGGCGCAGCAGAAGTTCGATCTGCAGGATCTGGCATTGCGTTCGTTCTGCTTGTCGCTTTTCAAGCGTTAACGCTCGTTCAGCATACGAGGTTGCTTCCTCAAGACGTCCCAGATCACGAGCCTGTTCGGCCAACGTGAACAGGGCTTCCGCCGTCCGGCGGTCATCGGGGATCGATTGCAGGATCTCGAAAATTCTTGTTTCACCGAGAGCCGGGAAGTTCGCCAGAGTGATCATGCGAACCAAGTCAACAGCCGACGAAGCAGCAACTGTTTCCAGAGCTGATCTGCGGACTTGAAGACTCGCCGGGTCTTTCTTGCCCGAGAATTCTTCCACCCAGGCCAGCAGAAAGTGTAGTAGTGGTTGCTGAGGCTGTTCCTTAATCGCGTCGGTCAGCAGTTTTCTCGCTTTATCCGTATCGGCCTGCCTGAGTGCCTGTCGGGCCTGCGTGTAGGGGGAATTTGGATCACCAATTGTGACCAGCGTGATGGCCTGCCAGCCTTCATTGAGAGCGGGAATCGGCTCTGGAGCGTCGTCGGCCAGCAGTTCCCAACGTTCCAGTTCGGCACCTTGAGCATCGACGGCAACAACCTGACGCGGTTCAATTCGTAGTTCAAACTGCGTCTGATTGGCGACGACTGCGATCCACTTCAACGGCTGACCCGTTGGCTTGGAAATTGTCATTTCCAGACACAAGTGTCCGGCTAATGGTTTTGGAATTCGTAGAAACGTGTAATCAAATTA
>JBAWWJ010000396.1:0-2361 GCA_037146815.1 Planctomycetota bacterium | reverse complement strand
CTGAACAATCTGATTCACAGCTATTACGACCCTGCCGATCCGACGCGACTGGAGGACGACTATGAACGAGCCTATGCCGAGGCGACGCGACTGACCGCATCGCAACTGAAGCAGAGCAATCGCCTGACGTCAGGCGATCCTGCGGCGCTCTTTCTGGGAGGAGGCGGGTTCATATTTCCGCGTTGGTTTTTGAAGCAATTTCCAGACTCGCCGCGTGTGGAAGTGGCCGAGATCGATCCGGCGGTCTACTCCGTTACCATCAAGGCTCTGGGACTGACAGCAGCCGAGCAAAAGCGGATCAAGACATTCATCGAAGACGCCCGCAATTTTGCCGATGACCGGTTGCGAGAGAACCAGCGACTGGTCGACCGGGGCGAAGCTCCCGTCCGCTATGATTTCATCTATTGCGATGCCTTCAATGACTTCAGCATTCCGGCACACCTGACCACGCGTGAGTTCATTCAGAAGGTTCACGATCTGCTGAGTGATGACGGAGTCCTTCAGGCAAACATCATCGACATCTTCACCAGGATCGAGTTTCCTGGGGTACCTCAGGGTGAAGCAGAGATCGACTATGAAGGTCGACTTCCCGCCGTACTGGAGAACGCGGCAATCGGTGAAACGGAGTTCCAGCAGTTATCGGGACGCTTCGAAGGTCTTCAGATCAAAGCATTGGGTAAGCATCGTTTCCGTCTGCGGGCAACCCGAACACTGACGATTGCGGATCAGAACCGCCTGGGGGGAATCAATTGGGCCAGACAGGCACAGGGACCCGCGGGCGATGATTTCCTGACTGAAGAGCCACAAACCTGGTGGCCCGCCATGGAACGCCTGGCAGCACAGACCCGTGAGCCCAAACCGTTTTCGGGAACCCTTCCGATGTCACTGCAGTCGTCAGGCGGACCGGTTGAGACCTGGGTTCCGGCGGCGGCCCCGCTGGAGTGCGTTGAAGTCTACCGCACTGCCAATGGTCGGTTTCTATTGGGGTTTCGCGGGAGGATCAGTCAGGATCTGGAGAATCAGTTGAAAGAAGCCGATCCAGAAAACAGAGAATGGATTGATGCCGTGACAACAGCCTCGCACCGATCCCGCCGCCCGGGAGGTGGCCGGTTCATGGGACGCTATGTTGCTACCGCAGCCGAGGTGTTTCCATACGTCTACCTTTACAGCACATCGGCCTTTCAACCGAAAGGTGACCGCGATACGTATGTCATGGTCTGTTCACGCCGCCCTCTGGAGTTAACGAAACATGGCACAAACCCTGACTGGCGCGGAGACTGGTTTGCCGCGCTGGAATCCGTCCCGGGCGAGTCAAAGCCGCGTTTGAAAGGCCAGATGTCAGTTATCCTGTCACTGGCGGAAGGCCAAATCCTGACAGATGACTACGCACCCGTGGATAACCTTCTGAAAGCTGTGTTCGCAGAACAGGAATGACCTTGGGGGTGCGCATTTGAATTCGCCATTGAGCAAGACACTACCTATTTCAACCAGTCGTTGATTGCAGAACACCCATCAGCCGGAACGCGCTAGCGTCCGGTTTCATATGTCGTCGGGTGATGTACGTGCCCCGGAACCGGACGCTAGCGCGTTCCGGCTGATGGCTCGTTTGCACATCAAGTCTTCCCAGCGGTTACGATCCCAAAACGTACCGGACATGGAGACCGATGCCACATGAAAACATTTGCCCGCCAAAGGCGGGCAAATGTCGTTTCATTCCGATGAACTCAAACGTCAAGACATTACTGCGTCTGAATCGTCTTCCGGTAATCAATAAATGCCCGGAAATCGTAGTTCGCAGCCCCTGTATATTTCCCTTGTTCCAGCTTCGAGCGGTCGACGACGAAGAAGCCGCGATGTTCGGGTTCAGCTTTCCCGTTGTACGGACCGCCGATCCGGATCGCGCCGTTATAGGCAGGGTCGGCCCCGGCCGAGAAATACTTCACCGAGATGAAGATCGCAAAGCAGTTGCTGCGCGTCGTCGTGTTGCCGGCGATCTTCGCCAGTAACCTGTGTCGGATCGTGGGATCGATCGAATTCGCCGTGTGCTCCGCCGCGTTGCCGACTTCCAGCAATCGACGTTTACTATCGATCGGCAAGCTTCTCAGAATGGTATCTTCGACACTGGGCGTCTTCGTCCCAGCCGATGCGGTATAACTGACGTCGGCCATGCTGCGGAATGGCTTGGAACCGGGCAGCCCTGGGAGATGCATCGTTATTCCGCTTGAGTTGGCGGCATAAACGTCGACGGCATCGCGACTGGCCAGGAACTGCGACCACCAGTCGCGTGCTTCGCCCGTGGTATCTGGCATCGTCGGAGGTTGATCTTTGCCAGCGGCGACAGCAGACATGTCGAGGCTGAAG
>JBAWWJ010000395.1:0-2500 GCA_037146815.1 Planctomycetota bacterium | reverse complement strand
CCCTGTCTTGTTCGAACTGATTAGTTCGGCCCCGGGTGAGAAATACAAGATGCGAGCATTCCGTGGTTATGTCCGCATCGCCCGGCAATTCATCATGCCGGAACCCGAGCGAATCGCGATGTGCCACAAGATCCTGGAAGCTGCGAAGACCCCAGCCGACAAGAAGCTGGTGTTTGACATCGTCAAGAAATTCCCCAGCATCGAAGGATTGAAGATCGCCCTGACTTTGAATCAGGAAGTTCCGGAATTGAAGGATGAAGGAACCCAGGTCGTGATGGCAATCACGCAAAAGCTCGGGACCAAGGGGCCTGAAGTTGCTGAACTGCTTGCCAAGGGAGGCCTGGGGAAGGTGAAGCTGGAAATCGTCAAAGCCGAATACGGCGCCGGAGCGACTCAAAAAGACGTCACTGGTGTCCTGCAGAAGCAGGCGGCTGAGGTACAACTGGTTTCACTGCCAATGGCTACCTACAACGAATCCTTTGGCGGTGACCCCGCCCCAGGCGTCGTGAAGCAACTGAAAGTGCAGTACAAGATCAATGGCAAAGACGGTTCAGCCACGTTCGCCGAGAACGCGTTGATCGTCCTGCCAATGCCAAAATAGTCGAGTCAACTGACGGCGATCTTCGGAACAGGGCGATGTTCGGCGCGGGTCTCCTGCCCCCCGCCGAAACGCCCGACCGAAGGTTTCCTTTTTTCAAAGAGAAACCGACGCGACGCATCCGCTACCAGCATGTTCCCGCCTGTACTTCATTGAAGTGTGTTTTACCGCCTCCCAAGCGGCTTCCGGTCAATACGGACGTTTCCCGATGAATGAATCGACTTCGTATGCCGTGCGAATCATGGCGGTATCTGCTATCGCATTTGTCTTTGCGAATTCAGCCAGCGCCTCCGAAAAGATCGAGTTCAATCGAGACATTCGTCCAATCCTCTCTGACAAGTGCTTTATCTGCCATGGCCCCGATTCCGCCAAGCGGAAGGGAGACCTGCGACTTGATCGTCGTGATGCGGCCATCGCGACGCGAGACAATGTTGCTGCAATCGTTCCCGGAAAATCGGCCACAAGCGAACTGGTTCGCAGGATCTCAACGTCAGACGTTGATCTGCAGATGCCCCCTCCTGATTCAAATCTGAAACTGACACCCGCTGAGATTCAATTATTGAAGCGGTGGATTGATGAGGAGGCAGAATACCAGGCGCACTGGTCATTCCTGCCGCCGCGAGCCGTCACGCCGCCGGTAACACGACAATCGCGTTTCGTCCGCAACCCGATCGACAGTTTCATTCATGCTCGCCTCGACACCGAAGGTTTGACTGCCGCTGCCGAAGCAGACAAGACTTCACTCTTGCGACGAGTCTGCTTTGACCTGACAGGTCTGCCGCCAACGCCCGCGGAAGTCGATGAATTTGCCGCGGACAAGTCTCCAGATGCATTTGAACGGGTCGTGGATCGGTTACTCGCTTCACCCCGCTACGGTGAGCGAATGGCCATTCACTGGCTGGATGCCGCTCGGTATGCGGATACAAACGGATACCAGACGGACGGCCCGCGCTTCATGTGGCGCTGGCGTGACTGGGTGATCGACGCCTTCAATCAGAACCAGCCGTTCGACCAGTTCACAATTGATCAGTTGGCGGGTGACCTTGTGGAAGAGCAGGCGGGATCAAATGCCGCGATTGCAAATTCGCGACTGATCGCGACCGGGTTTAACCGCAACCATCGCGGGAACGCAGAAGGGGGAATTATCCCCGAGGAATTTAGGATTGAATACGTCGTCGATCGCGTTGAAACCACGGGCACCGTCTGGCTCGGGCTGACAATCGGTTGTGCCCGCTGCCACGATCACAAATACGATCCGATCAATCAGCGCGAATTCTATCAGCTCTTCGCTTTCTTCAATCAGGTTCCCGAACCGGGCAAATACATCCGTAACGACAATTCGATGCCCTATCTTCCCGCTCCGACTTCAGACCAGCAGCGGCAACTGACGGCACTCGACGTTGACCGGCAGTCGGCGGAAGTGGCGTGGCAGGCAATGTCGCCCGTAGTGGAATCTGGAATGAAATCTCTGGCGTTAAAAATTCGCCAGAATGCGGTCCCAGATTGGAATATTTCCGAGACTCTCGACACTCACATTCCCTTTGACGAGCAAGCCGGGGTCGGCGTCCGGTCAAAATCCTCGAAAGAGGTTCCTGTCCCTGACAAACCGCTCGTCTGGAACCCTGCCGGCGCAGGGAAAGTCGTGGAGGGACGGATTGGTCAATCCATCTCGTTTGACGGAAGTCGCTGGATTGAGACGCTCGAAGGAGGCGACTTTGGAGAGGAGGAATCGTTTGCGATCTCGGTCTGGGTCAAACCAGCCGGTTCATCCGCCATGACAATTCTGGCCCGGATGGATCACGACAATTCGTCACGTGGCTACGAACTGCGTCGAGAAGCCAATGGGCGACTGCAGGTACTGTTTTCGGGACGAATCCTTGATGACTTGATTCGGATTGAGAC
>JBAWWJ010000394.1:0-2560 GCA_037146815.1 Planctomycetota bacterium | reverse complement strand
GGTCGCCTACCAGAACCGAAATCCACCCATAGATTCTGCTAACGAGGCAGAAATAATTCATGGGGGGCTTTCGAACAGTCACAGGGGAGTGTTCACGCTCGGAATCATGAACAGATCGAACAGAGAAGTCCATCGGCGCAGCATTTACCAAGTCTCAAACGATTACCAAAGTCCCAAGGAGCATTGAGCTCTCGAATTCATCTGAATCTGGATGCGCAAGAGCTTCCCGTACAAATTTCATTTTTGAACTCCGGACCCCTTCTGCCCGCCGGGCGGGGTCGGTAGGATGCCAGCGTTCTTGAAATCTTCATATTCCCTTCCTTCGCATGGGGAGATGGCAAGCAGATGAGCGATTCAGTGTCACAGGGCGAGATCGAAGCTTCGATCGCCAAACTCGGCCAGGCCTACAAGGCAATTCGCGAACAGATGGCGAAGGTCATCGTCGGGCAGGATGACGTGATCGAGCAACTGCTGATCGCGCTCTTCAGTCGCGGGCATTGCCTGCTCGAAGGGGTTCCGGGCCTCGCCAAAACGCTGATGATCAGCACGCTGGCCCGTTGTCTTTCCATGACATTCGCCCGCATCCAGTTCACCCCCGACCTGATGCCTGCCGATATCACCGGAACGGACGTGCTTCAGGAGAATCGCGAAACAGGTCGCCGTGAGCCTCAGTTCATCGCCGGCCCGCTGTTCCACAACGTGATCCTGGCAGACGAAATCAACCGCACGCCGCCCAAGACACAGGCCTCGCTGCTGGAAGCGATGCAGGAACGGCAAGTCACTGTCGGACAGAACCGACACATGCTCGCAGACCCGTTCTTCGTTCTTGCAACTCAGAACCCGATCGAACAGGAAGGGACTTATTCACTTCCAGAAGCGCAGCAGGACCGATTCATGTTCAAAGTTTTTGTTCGCTACCCCAGCTTCGATGAAGAACGGCAGATCGCCAAGCGAACGACATCCATCCAGAGTGACGATATCAAGAAGGTGCTGGATGCGGCGGAAATCCTCGCCCTGCAAAAACTCGTTCGTCAGGTCCCTGCCAGCGACCATGTCGTCGACTATGCCCTGGCGCTGGTCCGTCAGACTCGCGTTGGCGAGCCTGGTGTTCCGAAGTTTGTCGAAGATCAACTGAGCTGGGGAGCTGGTCCGCGAGCAGTGCAGTTCCTGTTGCTGGGAGCCAAGGCACGTGCCCTGTTAAACGGGCGGACGTATGTCTCGACCGAGGACATCCAGGCCCTGGCAGCACCCGTCTTGCGACATCGTATCGTGGTCAGTTTCGCGGCCGAGAGCGAAGGGATCACGTCAGACAAAATCGTCGCCCAGTTGATTCAGTCCACACCGTCGAAAGAAGGCGAATTGACCCGTGACCCAAACCTCGCGAAGATTTTTGCCGCCTGAAGCCATCGCTCGCATTTCACGGCTGGAAGTTCTGGCGCGAAGTGTGGTCGAAGGTTTTCTGTCCGGTCTTCATCGCAGCCCCTACTTCGGTCAGTCGGTCGAATTCGCGCAGCATCGCGAATACGCACCGGGTGATGATATCCGGCGTATCGACTGGAAAGTCTGGTCCAAGACGGATCGCTACTACATCAAACAGTACGAAGAGGAAACCAATCTTCGGACGACACTGCTTGTCGATCTGTCAGAATCGATGCAGTTCGGTTCACATACACTTTCCAAATACGAATACGCCTGCCGGATTGCAGCTTCGTTGTCATACCTGCTGCTTCGGCAGCAGGATTCTGTCGGAATGGTGACGTTTGACAATGTCGTCCGTTCAACAGTCCCCCCCAGCAGCAAGCAGAACCACCTGCAGGCGATCCTGACGTCGCTCGATATTCAAAAGCCAGCCAAGAAAACGGATCTGCAGACTCTGCTCGCCCAGGTTGCAGACCAGCAGACTCGGCGCGGGCTGATTGTGCTGGTTTCAGACCTGTTCGTGGATCGAGCGGGCTTGTTCAAAGGATTGAAGCTGCTGCGCACCCGCGGCCATGACGTCATGGTCTTCCATGTGATGGACGACGAAGAACTGGACTTCACCTATGCCGGAACAACAAAGTTCGAAGGCATGGAAGAAATGGGCGACCTGATCTGCGATCCACGATCACTGCGAGAAGGCTACACAGCAGCAGTGAATGCATTCGTGGATGATATTCGACGCAACTGCACAAAGCAGATGATCGACTACCAGACGATTCGAACCAGCGAACACCTGGATGCGGTACTGGCCCACTACATGACTCATCGCGTTGGCATGCGTCAATCCGTGAGAAAATGATCTGCGTCGGAACACTAATTTGCCGGAAAAGCAAAAGAGGTTCCTCATTCAGATGGGCCAGGCTGGCAAATGGGAGTGCAGGTAGAACTGCTGGCCCGTCGGGCAACGCTGTGAAGCATTTTTGCAGGCTAAAATCGGGATTTCCATAAGTGGAGCGGCGACGGCGACGCCTATGTTCTCTACTGTTCGTAGTACTTGATATGCCGAGATCTGGCATTGATCGCTGTTGTCAATGTATTCAACTCCAACGGAGTTGCGTCTTAAAGCCCAGGGTTGCTCACG
>JBAWWJ010000393.1:0-2589 GCA_037146815.1 Planctomycetota bacterium | reverse complement strand
AAGCTGTTTTGAATAATGTGCAATCAGAGTGATACACTACACTAGCGTCCGGTTTGTCTTTTTGCTTTGAATTCGTGCTCTCGATGCCGAACAAACCGGACGCTAGCGCGTTCCGGCTGATGGGGTTATCGGAATCAGATCCGCCCCGTGAAACTTGTGCAATCGATCGATTCCGGGCAGGATGACACCTGTAGGGTCGGATTTCGAGAGATTGCAAAACTCAAACCTAACAGGATGACGTTTCATGGTTGGCCGATTCAGCGCGGGGATCGTGGTAGGGCTGGCTGTTTTCTTTAGCGGGGTTGCTGCGGCTGAGGATCGTGAATTGCTGGGAGCGGTGTCGTTTCCAGCGTCCGATTGGCCGTGGTGGCGAGGCCCGCAGAGAAACGGGATTGCCAGTTCTGATCAGAAGCCGCCGCTGAAATGGAGCGAGACGGAGAGCATACTGTGGAAGGCTGCGGTTCCCGGGCGCGGTCACGGATCGCCGACCGTCGTCGGTGATCGCGTTTTTCTGGCGACTGCGGAACAGGATCGTGAAGTCCAATCGGTTCTCTGTTTCGACCGGAACACAGGCAAGGTCTTGTGGCAGACCGAAGTTCACAAAGGTGGATTTGATACCAAGGGGAATGCCAAGAGTTCTCTGGCGTCGTCCACTGTGGCCTGTGATGGCGAGCGAATCTACATCAACTTCTTGAATTCCGCAGCGATCTACACGACCGCCCTCAGCCTGGATGGCAAGCAGATCTGGCAGACGAAAATTACCGACTACGTGCTGCATCAGGGCTTCGGTTCTTCTCCGGCAGTCTATGGATCGCTGCTGCTGGTCTCGGCGGATAACAAAGGTGGCTCCGGCGCGATTGCAGCCCTGAAACGCGATTCGGGCGAAATCGTCTGGAAAGAGCCACGACCAAAGCTGCCGAATTACACTTCGCCGATCGTCTTGAAGATCGCCGGACGCGAGCAAATGGTCTTTGCCGGGTGCGATCTGGTTACCAGCTTTGATCCGCTCACGGGAAAGAAATTCTGGGAGATTAAAGGATCGACCGAAGAATGCGTCACCTCGACGGTGACCGATGGTCAGCTGATCTTTACCAGCGGCGGTTACCCGACGAATCATATCTCGGCCATTGCGGCCGACGGTTCGGGGAAAGTCGTCTGGAAGAACAACACGCGAGTCTACGTTCCATCCATGCTGGTTCGCGACGGCTATCTGTACACCGTGCTTGATGCCGGGGTTGCCATGTGCTGGAAGTGCTCTACGGGCGAGGAAATCTGGAAGGGTCGGATTGAAGGGACATTCAGTGCGTCACCTGTCATGGTTGGTGATCGTATTTTCGCGACGAGCGAAGCGGGCAAGACCTACATCTTTGCCGCTTCACCCCGTGCGTTTGAACTTGAAGGAGACAACAAACTCGGTAGCGACGTCTATGCGACTCCGACCTTCTGCGGCAGTCGGATCTACATGCGAGTTTCCGATCAGCGTAACGGAAAACGCGAAGAAACGTTGTATTGCATCGGCACGAAGTGACGTTCGCGATCGAGCACGAAGTGACGTTTGCAATCGGGCTCGACAATGGCAATTGTCGCTTAGCGAGGCCTACGATTCCGCTGTGCAGACCGCAGCGACAGGAAACCCGCAAAGAGGTTTTCGGTTGGATGGTACGTCCAGCAGATCGGCAATTGTCGAACCATTGAATGTGGCTTCGATTGCCTGGGCTGCGTCGTCAAGTTTTCGGTGCAGGGGGCACAAATTCAATCCATGCAGGCCAAGCGGGCACTTGTGAAATCTCTGCACGGGATCAATCGCATTCACAACTTCCAGCACCGTCAACTCATCCGGCTTGAATGCCAGTGTGAATCCCCCATTCAAGCCTCGCTGGGACGTGACCAGTTTTGATCGCCCCAGTTGCTGCATGATCTTGGCAAGGTATCCGGGCGGTATCTGCGTCGTCTCTGCGATTTGAGTTGTTGTTCGAGCTCCGATCTGATCTGCGAGATAAACAATGGCTCGCAAAGCATATTCTGCGGTTTGAGAAATCATACGTGGACTCGCTTCGGCAATACTTTATCGCAGAACCCCAAACACCCAGGCCACTCGAAGAGACATTCCGTCACAGACTAGTGTCGGCAGGCGATTCCGTCAACTATGGGGAACCGAAGCGGTCGTGCGAAGAATTCACCACCTGCGAAACGCTTCACTGATGACCACCGTCACACGCAGACTGCCGATCAGTCTCATTGAGTGACGAACGGACAACGACATCTGAGAGAATTTTCCTTCGAAGTTACAGAGATTTCTGGAAGAAACATTCGTGTCTTCTTCCAGGTTCCCTGAGGTGCTGACGATTCCACGGACAGTTCAACTCCTTATTTTTGGTGGAGCAGGAGTTCGAACTGGTGAGGCGTGGACTTGCCCAAGAAAAGTGGGCGCGAGGAAAAGCGAAGTATGCTTAACCTTGAGGATTCCATCGCATGTCGAAAGAGCGTCGTCAGTTTAGTGCCGAGTACAGCGGCGAGAAGAGTTGACCACACAAATCCGCGAACTGCATCAGCAAAAACATCATCATTCGTATGGGGCTCCTCGGGTCC
>JBAWWJ010000392.1:0-2640 GCA_037146815.1 Planctomycetota bacterium | reverse complement strand
GTCACGCAATACCTGTACATCACTTCCCCCTTGGAAACGGCCACTGCAGCTTTTGAGTCACCATCTCATCGCGGTGTCCCTGAGACAATTCATCATACGGATAATTGTCCATACAGGAAAAACAGAGCCCCAATACTTCCCACGTCGGAAGTATGACGCGTCGCGCGAAAGTCTACTTGCCGTTTCCACGAACGACAGGCTTGGGATTCAGGACTTCCGAATCCTTCAGACCTGCACTGGGACGAACCGCTCCGCCGACGCCCAGGAGTTCCGGCTTGCGAGCCACTTTGTCACTGAATTCGTGCAGATCTTTCAGGATCGGCTCGAAGTTCTTCAGCAGGACTGCCATCGATTGAGACGACCGGTCCAGATTATCGTACAACGATGGATCGGACGCGAATTTCTGCAATGATCCATCCTTCGTGTTCACCAGTTTGGCAAACGCCCCCAGTTCACTGAGCAGGGTGTCGAGACTCGTCAGGCTGTTGTCCAGCTTTTCGACCATCTGCTCTCCCTTCTTCCCGACAGGCTCGGTCAGTTGAGTCAGGTTCACCAGGTTCTTGTTCACACTCTCCAGCACCAGCCGTGACGTAGCGACAGCAGAACGGGTTTCGGCAATCGTTCCATGAGTCTCTTTCACCAGCTTCGGCATTGCCACCAGCGTGTCATGCAGAGCCTGCTGAGCTTCAGGATCGCCGACAACCTTATTTGCAGACTTCAACAATTCGTTGACATGTGCCATCGCCACCGTGAACTGATGCAGTGATTCCGAAGCGCGTTCAACGACTTGATCCAGGTCGCCTCGCTTGGTGTCCATCAGGTTATTGATGTTTTTGGCAACCAGTCCCCATTCCTTGCTCGTTGATGTCACCGCTTCCAGAACTTCAACAGCGCGTCCTTCCATGCGCTGGACCATTTCCAGTGGATCGACCGCCAATTGGCCGTCCATTTTCCCGCCTGACTTCAGGTAGTCGTTCGTTCTTCCGGCGGTTATGTCGATGGCCGTTTCACCCAGAATGGATCGAACAATCACCGCTCGACTGTCGCCGGGAATCGCCACTCCTTCGCGGACCAGGACGGTCACAAGCACTCCGCCACGCCGGTCATCGAGCTGGATCTGCTTCACGGTTCCGACAGTCAGTCCGCTGAAAGTCACTGGTGCAGTCGGGTACAGTCCAGAGGCCGAATCAAAGTGAAGGACCAACTGGTACCGCTTTTGAGTGAATTGCTTCAAATCGCCGAATTCATAGACGAGCCAGCCACCGATCCCAAGGGCGATCATGACCAGCAATCCGATTCGAAACTGAAGCTGTCGCTCCGTCGCCATATTCTTGCATCCTTGCCGGAATCTCGCGGAATTTTTTCTAAGCCCACCGCCCTTTGCACAGCGGGGTGTCTCCAGTGCCACACCACAACGTATTCCAGGTTCGATCATCAGCCGGTACGCGCTAGCGTCCGGTTTAAACCGTGGGCTAGCACCCAGCGTCTGATTGCCCCCAACCCGAATTTTCCCCGTGAGGCACTCCTCCAACTTTTCCTAAGCTGCGTACATCTCTTTTAATCGTGCTCCCGCTTCACCTCGCACGAAACTTGTCACTCGCGGGTCACTGAATTCAAACGCTTCTTCGGACGTACCTTCAAAGATCAGTTGCGGTTGCTGCGGAGCGATACGGCTGAGTGGATAAAGCATCACGACTCGGTCAGCCACGCGCCGGACAGTGTGCATGTCATGTGTGACGACAACACTCGTCACCTTGCGACTCGCCTGAGTCTGCAGGATCAATTCGTTGATCACATCGCTCATGACCGGGTCCAGCCCGGTTGTCGGCTCGTCATAGAACACGACATCGGGAGACATCGCCAAGGCCCGCGCCAGGCCGACTCGCTTTTTCATCCCCCCTGACAGATCCGAGGGGCGTTTTTCCCCGACGGCCGCGGCCAGCCCGACTTCGCGTAACCGTTCGTGGACCACATCCCGGATCTGGTCTGGCTTCAGGTCGGTGTTTTCCCGCAGTCCAAACGCCACATTTTCAAAGACGTTCATGCTGTCGAACAGGGCGGCCCCCTGAAACAGGTAACCAAACCTCAAACGGTCACGATGCAATTCCCGAGCGGATCGGTTGCGGACAGGTCGACCATCCCACAAAACCTCCCCTCGTGTCGGCTCCAGCAATCCGGCCAGAAGTTTCGTCGTAACGCTCTTTCCACAACCACTTTCACCGATCAGAACGAGTGTCTCACCACGGCGGACCTGGATCGTGACATCCTGCAAGACGCGCTGAGCACCAAATTCCATGGTGATACTTCGCAACTCCAGAACTGGAGCGATGGTAGCCAGCAGTGATTGTGGTCGGACTACGGCAGTCACGTGAGATGAATCCAGACAGAACGTTAAATGACTTGAATCCCTACGGACCAGAGCAGTCGGTAGAGATTGTTCAGCATCAGGACCAGTACCAGGTCGAGTGCCAGAATCGCGATGAACGAACAAACAAACGAATCCGTTGCCGCCCGTCCAACCCCTTCGGCACCGTTGCCGCAATGAAATCCTCGATGGCACGCGATGATGGAAATCGCCGCCCCGAAAAACATGCTCTTCATGACCCCCGAAACGACGTCGAAGGCGGTAATGAATTGTTG
>JBAWWJ010000391.1:0-2716 GCA_037146815.1 Planctomycetota bacterium | reverse complement strand
AGAGCGCAAGTCGCCTATCTTACCAAGATGCCGCAGAGTGCGCGATGGCCCTGGGTGCGCACGGCTCACCAAATCCAGACTCTGTTCAATAACTCGTTTTCGCCAGGCTTCCGACGTTGGACAGAACAATTCCTTCAGCCGATCTTTTGCCCGGATCGTGGCAGATGATGTTCGCTTTCCCCAATGGTGAGCCTGATTCTCAGCTCGAAGCCCGGCGAGCACCGGAACTGGGCCGTATGTCCCGAATTCCGCACAGGCAAACAGATAATCTGCGGATAGACCGCGCGACACACACCACCGGCCAAAACCTCCTCGAGCATCGTAAGCAATCCCGCTGGAATGGCTGGCCTCGAATGAATCCGCCCCGAACCAATCGGTGAGCCAGCGGTGCTGAAGAGCGTTGAGTGGATAGTCAATCAGTAACTTGCAATCCCCGTGATTCCCTAATCCCGTGTGAAAATCGAAGTGAACAACGCTTTGGGATCCCTGCAGCAATCGCGGCAGAATCTCATTCAGCAGTTCCTGCATTCGCGATGGCTTCGTTCCTCCGAAAAAGAGCCCAAGTGGATAGCCGTACTGCCCTGCGGCGACGGCTTGACGGAGCATTGGCATTCCATAAAGGGCGATCAGCACCATTGCTTTAAGGGTGAACGGCTCCCATGGGGATGGCGGGCAACGTGGATTCAGAAACGGATCAAACCTGGCGTATGCCGGGGCGGTGCCTTCAAATGGCTCACCCGGCAAAAGAAAGTTCCGGTTCGGATCAACGTTGCTTTCGTCACATCTCCGCAGCCACGAGAAGCCGAACGGATTCAAGGCATGAAGGAAGACGCATCGGGTTGAAGGGCGCGTCGTACTGGCCCAATGTTCAAGCACAGCGGCCTGCACAGCCGATCCGAAGAATCCTTCAATTCCATGCATTCCGGATGACACGACGAGCGTCTTCTGGGGATCGCCTGCCGAAGAATAACCGACATCGATCGTCAGTTCTTCGCCATCTGGTCCGGCAGCACCGATCGGATGTGCCTCCAACGTCCATCCCAACGCAGCCGCAGCATCGCGAAACCGCTGCCGGGCCGAGATGTAGTCTGGGGAGAAGACAGCGAAAGGATTCACCAGGACTCCGTCGTAATTAATCTACGGTCATTCAATTGTAATCGTGACCCAGCCGCTGTCAGATTTCACCGAGGCAATCTTGGGTGCTGGGCCGCTTCCGGTCCAAAGGGCTGCCGGAAGGACGCGATCGAATTCCAACGGAATCAGATCCCCTTCAATCACCTTCTGGATTGTGGTTTCGACAATCGTCTGCGGAGCCGCTGGATCATTCCGATCCTGAGCCACCACACGCGGCTGGCCTGCGACCCAGCGAATTTTGTTACCAGTCAACTCCGTTCGATACGGAATCGTGACTGTCATCGGCGGAACAATCGCTTGCCCAGCCGGTTTAAAGTGGGCCTTGATGGTCACAATCAACTGATCTCGCTCCAGCTTCATCACCATCGGCTCATTTTCATCGAATTCAATGTCGGTGACAAAGTCAGGTGTCGTTGCCACCGGAGGCTTCAAAGTACCTTCCCCCAATTGTGCCCCGTCATCCGACGCTGCATCGTCGGAAGAGCTTCCGGCGGCAGACAGCAGCGATTTTTCCAGTTCTCGCAACTTCTTATCGGTTGTCTTGAAACCTTTCAGCCCTGCGCGATCAACGAGCGTGTTCAGCAGACTTTCATGGATTGAAAGTCGAAGACCTTCCCCAGGTTCAGCTCCTTCCGTAACCGGCGACGAAATTGCTGTGGGCGCGGTTCCGATCTGCATTTCATGAAACAAGTGGGTGTCAGAGGTCCAGACGGCCTGTGAAGTTGGCAATAATTTGGCAGCATCGAGACGCTTACGAAGTGGTTCCAGTTGACGATTGGCTTGAGACAAACGTCCATCGACTTCGCCGTCAAACGTCGGAAAGAGCTTTTCCGCCAGCCGATCCCGTGCGACTGCTTCCCCCGCAGATTTCTGACGTTCGGCTGCGGCGTAAGCAATCCGATTAGCGATTCCACCAAATAGCGTTCCACTCAACGGAGTCGTGGCTCCGACAGTCTGATTCCTGGCACGAATGAAAACCGTGGCATGACGCGTCGAAAACTGGACCCCGTCGAAATAGACTTCTTTTGTGGCCAGAAACTGCTGCTGCCCTGCAGTATCAATCATCGCCTGAGGGGTGACTCCCGTCGTCAATGTCTGAACGTCTCCATTCAAAACAAACGCGGCAGTCGCCTTATCATTCGATGGCTTAAGGTCCAGTCGAACACGTGACACCGTCGTCTGCCGACCCGTTACTTGAGCCCCCAGAATGTAATCGCGAACGGGGCCTGGTTCGACGCGTTCCTGTGCAATGACACGATTCAAGAACGCTTCACTCACGGTCAATCGAAGATTTCCTGTTCCACTCGTGCGACGAGTTTCAACGGCAACAGGAGTCGCGAGTTCAGGGGATGGAGCGAAGTTCGCCGCAATTGGAACAGGCTGTGGAGGCAGAAATCGAGGATCGGCGGGCGCGACAAGAACGGGCGGGCCAAATACAGGCCCTGGGTAAACAGGAGGGCCAAACGCCTGAGGAACGAGACGTCCGTCGAAGCCAACGACTGGCTGCCCAAAGTAAACGGGTGCGTTGAACGGCGGATAAAGTCCGGGTGCAGGGCCGATTGACATTGGCTCAGCGGTTACT
>JBAWWJ010000390.1:0-2721 GCA_037146815.1 Planctomycetota bacterium | reverse complement strand
ATGACGTGCTGTCCTGCTGACTGGAATCGGGAATTCGACATGGATCAAGACCGTCGACGCGTATTGCAGGGCCTTTCGGCCGGTGTACTCGGCTACGGGCTTGGCGACCTTCTGGCGCTGCAAACGGCCATGGCCGACTCAGGCAAGTCACCGCGACTGGCTCGAAATGTCTTGGTGATTTACGAAGAGGGGGGCATCAGTCAGATGGATACCTGGGATCCGAAACCGGACGCCCCGGCAGACCATCGCAGCCCGTATCATCCCATTTCTACGAATGTTCCTGGAATCCAGTTCACATCTCTGATGCCCCTTGTGGCACGGCATGCCGACAAGCTGGCCGTTGTTCGCTCGATGACGAGCACACCGGTTGCAGGCCACATTGAAGGATGCCTGGAGTTCATGAAAGGGTACCGGTTCAACTCCCCCTTGTTTCAGGGGACCGACTTACGGTCGCATCGATTTCCCGACATCGGCTCGGTGGTGACCGAATTAATGGGGACTGATCGTTCTGAATTACCGGGCTACGTTCTTTGTCCGGGTGCAAACCTGCCCAATCATGTCGGAAACGCGGGCTTTCTTCATCGCAGCCGTGCCCCCTGGAAATTAGGCACAAAAAGTCTGGGCGAAAACGTCGCATTGCCGGGCTGGCATGTGAAGTCTCTCGACCCGCTGCCAGGACTGGATGCTCAGCGATTGCATTCGCGTCAAACTCTGCTGGGATCGCTGGATGGTGCACCTGCAGCCAACACGCAGGTGGCCACTGCATTCTCTCGCAGCTACGAAAACGCCTTCTCTCTCCTCACCAGCCCGCAGATTCAGCGAACATTTTCGTTTGAAACCGAGAATTCCAGGACGCTGGATCGCTACGGACGCGATCACCGTGGCATGAGTTATCTGCTTGGCCGGAAATTGATCGAGGCCGGTGTTCGCTTTGTAACAGTCACGGTGATTCAGCCGTCGGATCTCGTGGGGCGTCCTAACACTGGCGAACCCAATGGAGCGTTCCTGAATTGGGATCATCACGAGGGGATCTATCAAAACGGTCCGTGTGGCGGTCCTCAGGCGATGAGTAACGGTGAACGCTACGGATTGCCGCACCCCGTGATGATGCCCAGCCTCGATCGTTTCCTGAGTGCACTTCTGGAAGACATGGACCAGCGAGGGCTGCTGGCAGAAACGCTGGTTTGTTTCATTACCGAGATGGGAAGAACCCCTCGTTTGAACAAGTGGCAGGGGCGGGACCATTGGGCACGGGCAATGTCTGTTGCCTTTGCTGGTGCCGGAGTTCCCGGTGGCCAGGTGATCGGACAGACCGATCGCGAAGCGGCCGATGTCGTCAGTCAGCGGTACACGCCATACGACTACGCCGAAACGGTCTATCGCAAACTGGGAATCGACACCGGCCAACGACTCAAAATGGCTGATGGACTTCCGGTCGAATTCAGTGACGGAGGCAGGCCGATCGTCGAGTTGTTTGCGTAATCGCCTACTGTTTCGTCCCATCGCGATTTAGCTGGACGTTACATTAATTAACCCGGCTCTCAGGTCGCGTTTGATTTGAATCAGCCTCATGCGACACGATAACTCCAGTTTTGCGGAGGCATTGGAAGTCCTGACGCGACGAGTTTTTTCATATGACTAACCAGCAACGCAATTGCCGAATGGCGAGGTGTTTCTGGTAGCATGATTTCGACTCGCAAGCGGTTCATAGCGTGATGTGGCTCCAGGTCTTCTTTGAACGATTCATCAATGTCAACGATTCTGTTCCTTCACGGCTGGCGATCGGTTCCCGGTGGCGTGAAGCCGACATATCTCAAGAACCACGGTCACACTGTCATTAATCCGGCTCTCGATGACGATGATTTTGAAGTGGCTGTTGCTACCGCTCAGGCCGCGTTTGATCTGAATCAGCCTCAACTCGTCGTGGGGAGTTCTCGTGGCGGGGCTGTCGCGATGAACATGAACACGGGCAACGCGAATCTCATTCTGCTTTGCCCGGCATGGAAAAAACGCGGAACGGCGACGACGGTCAAGGCGGGTACAGTGATTCTGCATAGCCGTGGCGATGACGTGGTGTCGTTTAAAGACAGCGAAGAACTCATCAGAAACAGCAGATTGCCTGCGACGGCTTTGATCGACGTGGGGTCGGATCATCGATTGGCTGACGAACAGTCCCTGGCCGTACTGCTTTGGATCTGCAATATGCAATCGTCTGGCAAAACAGACTCGTGGCTTGAGGAAGATTCATCGCTTCCCAATGAGCGGGGAACGTCGAACATCGATGATTCAACGACGCAGATGGAAGGGAGCTATGTCTGCGATGCCTGTGGAGAGGAGATCGTCATTCCGCTGGATCTCGCGGAAGGTGGCGTCCAATCATACGTGGAAGACTGCCCGGTCTGTTGTCGAGCCAATACGATTCACGTCGAAATCGACTTCGAAGGCAACACGACAGTGTGGGCAACGCCTGAACAGGATTACGACTGATCTCTTTCCATCGCTACGAGAAAACGTCAGCACCTCAACTTACCGCTGTTTTCAACAGTCACTCTGCTTCTCATGTGAATTCAACTCAGCCCATCGGGAGGGCGAGGCGGCGAGGCTCCTGCCGAGCCGCGTGGCGGGAACAAAGGTGATCCATGGTAAGAGGCTCGGCGGGAGCCTCGCCCTGAGTTTCAGGCGCATCTTTTAATCTTTTTGATTTGGAGCTGATACCTGAGT
>JBAWWJ010000389.1:0-2819 GCA_037146815.1 Planctomycetota bacterium | reverse complement strand
AATCAAACCCGATGCAACAAGCTCTCCATAAACCTCGTGACTGATATGGGTTGTGTCTTAATGCACTGCGTGCTTTTGCCACTGGATCCGGCGAATTGGCTGTTGTGACGATGCCACGAAGACCTTAGACATAATAGACGTGGCTGAGGAATACGTAGCGTTTGATTGGGAGCAATGTTCGTGAATTACGACGGTCGGTTTGGTTGATCGCTTTCTTCGGCTTCAATCAATACGGTGTTCGAAGCTTACTGTTCGACCGGCCACGTTGCTTGAGATTCCGAATAACTAAAGAAAATGACTTCCCGGTCACGACGTCGTCGTGACCGGGAAATTTAGAGAATCAACAGTTTCTACCAATTCCAGCGTACGGATGAGTTACGTCAATTTTCAGAAATTTACCCGCCGTTTGGGGACCGCGATCTTCGCAGTAAACATCATTCGAACAACGTGGGCTTCTGTCGAAGGGAATGATCCAATCCGCTCGTCACATTCGAGTTAATTTTCTCATCAGCAGCAAGATGTCGGTGCGATGGTATTCATTCAGCGCCTGACCGACCGACGCTGTACGGAATTAAGAACCGATGAGTTCTCCTGCCAGGAGATTGAGCGTGAAATCGCAATCAACAGCAGTTCCCCGTAGCCAGCGGGTGAATTGATGGAGCATCAGTCCGGCTGCCAGATTCGCGGTGTAAATCGTGCTTCGAGCGGTACAGCGTCCCGGTTGTGCTTCTTCCGGCTGAAACAATGTTGTCGGATAGTGGTCGCGGCCCACCTCTTCGGCGACGGTCAACACCCGCATGACTTCGCCCAGCATCCTTCCATCGGACCAGAACGAGCAGGTCCTCCCCACTGCTCGCCAGATGACTCCTCGCGTGGCAATCGAATCCACGCAACAGAACACCACCTCGTCAATCTGCTGACGAGGTCGAAACCGATCCTCGATTGTTGCCACCTGAATCGTTGGATCGATATCACGAATCACTTTTTGGGTCGCGGCGACTTTCGTCGTCCCCAGATCGCTGGTGAAATATCCCTGAGTTGTAATGTTGGTCGGCTCGACCACATCAAAGTCAATCAATTGCAGCTTTCGGACGCCCAGGGCTGCCAACTGGAGAGCGACCTGTCGGCCAATGGCACCGACACCAATTACAGTTGCAGAAACCGCCTGCAACCTGGTCGGGGGAACGAGATCTGTCTGGCGGGTAAAACGATCGGTCATCAGAATCTCTCCAGTGGGAATAGTTGTCATTGGTCTTCAACGTGTTGCGGCGACGCTCATCAGCTCCGAGGCAGTGCGCAGCCAGTGCAGCACTTCGTTCCGCGGATCAGCCTCAGCAAGCAGGTCAAGGCAGAGATGTTCAACCGCGACGGTATTCAGCCAGCGTTTGGCACGGTTCATGAACCGGGAACGTGTTCGCCGCGAGAGCTGATCCCAGGAAGGATCGTTGTGTGCCGCGGTGAACTGCTGCCGGGCCACACACTCTGCCACGCACGCTTCGTCGTCGAACTCCAGTTCCACTCCCCCAGCGCGAACGAGAGCCAGTGGGTGCAGATAATTCTCCAGACTCCGCTTGGACGTGAGGAAGGCACGGCAACCGGTTCGGGCATTCACTCGAGCGATTGCCTGCAGACGGATGGCCGTCTCGGGCGGGATCTCTCGATCCAGAAGGTGAAGTTCCGGACATTGCAGCGGTGCAAAGCGGTCCGCCCAGGCGAAGACATCGCCACCACCGAACGGGATGAACACCAGTCGTCCATCCTGTTCGCAGTGACCGAGGTCAGGCAGATCCGGGTCTTCGCGCGACAGGTTGGCAGACAGGCGTCGCAGAAACTCTGCGTCGTGGCGACCTTCGACAAGACAAAGCAGCGGACGTATCTGGTGCAACGTGCCGTCCGTAGGTCCACGAATCGTAAAGTCAGTCAGTGGATCCATGGAATCTCCAGAACAGGGACTGAGGGGACACAATCAGCGGGAATTCATACCGGCTTTTGGGGAAGCCGTTGGCGTGGTTGGCGGGGATGATCGAAGCCCAGAACGTCTTCCAACGATCGCGGCTCACACAAAGTATCTTCTGGAAACGAAAAGCCCGGTTGGGATCGAACACACCGCAGGTACTCCTCCTCCCAGGCCGCCTGATCGCTGGCGGCAAACGGAGTCTGAAAGTCGACCTCCAGCGGGAGTCGCAACGATCCACCGGGTCCCGCCTGAAATCGCAGTCGGGCGTAGGACTCCCCTCCGCAGGCGACAATCACCATCACGGCCCAGTCGCTCCGCCCGAAGACTCTATCAAATGTTTCTTCGTCGACATGGCTCGGATGGGCCGAGTTCCCCGGATGAGTATGAATCCAGATCCGGGCGACCTGCTCCAATTGGCGACCGAGGTCGAGTTGCTGATCAAAGTAGTCGGCGACAGCCACATCGTCGAAGGCCACCGTCACCACCGAACAGACTTGTGGGACAAGTACGAAATCCGTGACCAGTAACAGATCTTCTGCGTCGGAGATTCCGAAGCCACCGACTTCGGTACTTCCATAATCCCGGAGGAACAACAGCTTGGCCCAGGCCGTCGGCGTAAACCGGAGTGTGGCACGTGGCCGGGTCGTTCGCGCGGAAAGGCTTCGTGGTCGGGGCACTGATTGCATAGGGGCCTTCGCGAAAAAGAGTGAAATCAGATCGTCTGGGCCACGGCGACACAGGCTTTGTGGACTTCTTTCAGGCAGGCCATGCACGCACTTTCTCCGCACTTTTCGCAATGCTGGATGCAGACGTCACAGGCCGAGTCCCCGCAATGGGGACAGCAGGTACTGCAGTGATCACA
>JBAWWJ010000388.1:0-2874 GCA_037146815.1 Planctomycetota bacterium | reverse complement strand
GAGGATGTACTCGCCAATGGGAAACGTTTCGCCGAACGGCTTGGCGTTCTCGTCGAGCAGATACCAGTCTTCGAGAACTGCGACGGCCTTCTTCATGAGTTCAATCTGCTTCTCGGTTGGTTTCTTCGCGAGATCGGGCGATTCACTCTGAATTTGCTGAGCGGCGGTCTTGAGTTTCTGGAATTCCTCGACCGAGATGACCTCCGGCAGCGGACGCCATCCGTAGCGGTTGCCGAGCAGAATCAAAAAGTTCGGCTCGGGGGACGTCTCTTGCGAGCGGCGGAGTTCCTCGAAGCAGATGCGCATCGTGCGGTGATTGAGACCGGCTTCCGCGGGAACTCCCCAGCGCAGATCGATCGCCTGAAATGTGAACCCCCGCTGCTGGCAATAGCGTTCCAACTCGGGCCAGACCTTCGCGTGCAGCGCGTTCCGTTCGTGCTTCAGATCGCTGAACGTGGAACTGACGAACACTCGAATGATTGGCAGCGGACGTTTTTTGGCGGGGATCTTCGACGGCATCGCGAATTCCTCTTCGATTCCAGACATGCTGACACGTAAACGTCCCATACATTTGAAGGTGGCTTGCTGGACTGTACCACCACTGGCCGCCCCGCCGAAACGAAGTTTTAGTCAGCGTGATCTTGTCACGACTGGCCAGCAGAATACGGAGCTCATTTAGTGACGTCGAGTAGCGGATGTGAGGAAATGCCATCAGTCTTGGATATCGAATTCTGGGCATGAGCGTATCCTCAATCGAGCTGTTTGAGTAATCTGCAGACAGATTGATTGCGTCATGGCGAACGAACTGGACGATATCAGCTCCTTGAACTCAGGCAGCGGCAACTCTTTTCACAACGACGCAAGGGGCGGGCGATGACGATTCTCGACCAGCTTGTCGATCCTGCACAGGCTCAGCATTTGCGTCGGCTTTCTCCGCGATCTTCGACGTACCTGCAAACGCTGGTCACGAACTTCACGCTCACGCGCAGCGACAATGGCCTGCAGCTTCGACTGAAGATTGAGGACGATCCGCTGACCATTGTCGATGGGCGGGGAAAGCGTGATGTCGAGCAGATCGCGAGATCCCGTGGCTCGGCCGGATTGACGATCGACGACCTCCCGCTGGGACTACGCCAGCATGAAGTCGTCGGCCTTCAGCATCAGTCACCTCGTCAGGCGTTTGAACGACTGTGTGAATTTCTCGCTCCGAACCTGCGGGCTGCGAAATCCAGGACCTGAAGGCGCAAAGAGACCGATCCTCGAAAACTTCACGGGAGACTGCCATGGCTAGAATCCTTCGACCGGCGTTTCTGATGTCCGTTTCCGTTCCAAGTCGCGCGAATCTGTTCGTTTCGCTCTCCGTATCACTGGCCGTGATCTGTGCTGCCTGCAATCAAACGCAGGAGCCGAGTCCGAAGATGTCTGAATCCGCGAGTCAGAAGGACGCCGAAGCGACCAGTTCCAAGCCAGCCGATTCACCCAACAAAGCTCTGCTCGACGAAGCAAATGCGGCGGGGAAATGGTTCCATGCAAAGAAGACTCGCCCAATCTGGGCCAAACGGTTGGAGGCGGCTCAAACTGTGAAGACGCTGGAAGGGGAAGAGCAAGTTGCGGCTGGCCACTTCCTCTGCAAAGGCGAAGCCGGCGACATCTGGCCGCAGACCGAGAAGGATCTCAACAAACGCTACACCGCCACCGACGAAGTCACTACCGACGGCTGGGGCAAGTACCAGCCTCACCCCGACGCTCAGGGAGTGATGGCGACACCGATCGACCACCCCTTCGAGGTCCAAGCTACCTGGGGCCAACTCACCGGTAAGCCACGTGATTTCCTCGTCAAAAACTTTCAGGATCGCGAAACCGCGTACCCCGCCGACGTCTGGATCGTGGACCAGATATTGTTTCGTCAGACGTACGAGTCAGTTGTTCAAGGAGAGTGACGGGAGATTCGTGTGAGACGTTGCACCATGCGGAAGCTGAAATTCGACCAGGGTACAGAATAAAGGTCGTCTGATGAACCAGGTCGAATGGCGGATTCACTGGCAGAACTCCATTTGGTACGCCATGGCTGCGGAGATGACCAGGTTCCGCTCCCGAAGAGACGACCGTTTGGCCGTCCAGGCCACGAAATTCGTTCCGGAACTGATGGAGGCCCTGTTCGACTACTTCCGGCCCTCGCCGAAGCTGCTCATTAGGCTGCTTCAAAGACTAGCCACGCAGCCAGAATGGGAACCGTTGCCGGAGCCTTCTCAGGAGCAGATTGGGGCTATCATCGCGGAAGAACTGGTCGAGGAACCGCGCCGGCGCCACTACATCCACTATCTCGCGCCGCGGTTGCAGCGACTGTTCATCGCCATACATGCAGCCGTGCCCAGCCTGTCAGGCGAGATGATTGTGTACGCTGACGTGTTACGTCGACGATGGAAACAGGAGAACCCCGGTCTGATTGCTGAAGTTCAACAGCGTCTACCACTGAACTGGCAGTTAGACCAAGTCAACATCTTCTGCGTGTTTCCGGTGAGCGGTGGCGGCGGCTGTGTCTATCCCAGAACGCGCTCGGTCGCCATCGAAGCCGTGCCGATTACATTTCAATTTGAACTACCCGAAACGCAGCGGCTCACCTGGTTGATCACACAATTGGCCGTTGATCAGGCATCGCAGCGGTTGTCACCGGAACTTCGTCCGCTGGTCAAGTATGCCGTGATTCCCGCAGTTCTGGCCGCTATGAATCCGACGAACTGGGATCAATTCGGCGATGGCCGCATTTACTTCGCGATGCAATCCTGGTGCCCGGAGTTTGGCGAAGACCCCCTGGATGCAACTAACCCTTAAACAAGCGAGTTCCGTTGCGGATTTGTAGCGATTATTGGCGCG
>JBAWWJ010000387.1:0-2950 GCA_037146815.1 Planctomycetota bacterium | reverse complement strand
ACCAACCACATAAGCAGTTGACGCTGTTCGACTTATAGCCGGACAGTTGTGATCGTTCGTCGGTTTTTTGCTGTGCGACGGATACCAGAACCCCCAGGCTTACGCATGTACGACAATCCGTCATTGGCGACAGATTTCAATTCTCAGGTTTGGTATTGAATTGATGACGAAGTGACGAACCGATCTGGCGGATCGCGATCATCGCGGAATCGAACTGGTCGACACGTTTGATGAACGCGTGAATCAGTCCCTCGTACCGCACAACTTCGGCAGCAATACCGGCTTTTCGCAGGGCTTCTCCGTAGGCTTCCCCTTCATCGCGCAGGGGATCGAATTCGGCGGTAAGGATCAAAGCCGGAGGCAGCCCCTTCAACGTTGATGCTCGAAGGGGTGACGCGTAAGGCTCACTCATCTGGTCCGCTGAGCTGACATAGTGCTGCCAGAACCAGCGCATTTGTGCCGTCGTCAGAAAGTACCCCTCGGCATTTTCGCGATAGGAAGGGCGTTCAAGATCACAGTCGGTAATCGGATAAATCAGTACCTGATACGCAATCGCCGGTCCACTTCGGTCTCGAGTCATCAGGCAGACGGCTGCCGCAATGTTTCCACCAGCACTGTCGCCACTTACCGCGATTTTGTTCGGATCGATCTGAAGCTCATCGGCTCTGGCCACGATCCATTGAAGAGCTGTGTAAGCGTCTTCAACCGCAGCGGGATATCGGTGTTCTGGGGCTAACCGGTAGTCAACCGAGACGACAACACATCCGGACGCTTCCGCAAGTCGCCGGGCGACATCGTCGTGCGTGTCGATATTATTCAGAACCCAGCCTCCCCCGTGAAAGTACATGCAGACAGCAAACGGACCGTTGCCGTGTGGCCAGTAGACGCGAACTCGAAGTTCATCGTCACTCGGTCCCCCGGTTGGGTTCTGAGAGAGTGAGGCAGGAAACCCATACTGAGTGCGCGAGATCGTTCGCGTCTCAACTCGAGCCAGATCTGCGGGCGCCATTTTCACCGTGCTCGCCGCAATTAATGCTTGACGAGTGACCTCGATCGGGACAGATTCCATCGGCGGACTGTTCAGTTGGCTCAATTGCTGCAGAAACGTCGCGGCTTGAGGATGCAATGGCATGGCAGCAGGTTTTTCCTGACAAGGTACGATTGGGCGGGAATGCCCGTTATGATACGCAGCAACGAATCTGGAACCAGTCTGAAAGGAATTGTGATGTCAATCGAAGGCAAACGACTGCTGATTTTCGTCGGAGATGACTACGAAGATCTGGAGTTGTGGTATCCCAAGTTACGGCTGATTGAAGCGGGAGTTCACGTCACAGTCGCCGGGCAACTGGAAGACAAGGTCTACCATGGGAAGCATGGATATCCCTGCAAGTCCGAGGCCCTGATCGACGACATGGATTCGGCTGACTTCGACGGATTGCTGTGTCCTGGAGGCTGGATGCCTGACAAGCTGCGTCGTGACCCCAAGGTCCTGTCCCTGACGCGCGAATTCGCAGCTGCAGGGAAGCTGGTTGCGGCGATCTGTCATGGGGGCTGGATCCCGATTTCCGCGAATGTCTATCGAGGTGTGAAAGTAACGGGCTCACCAGGGATCAAAGATGACTTGGTGAATGCAGGCGCTTTGTTTGAGGATGCGGCCGTGATCGTTGATCGACACTTCGTCAGCAGCCGCAAGCCCGACGATCTGCCGCAGTTCTGCCAGGGAATGTTAAGCGTTCTTGGCCGATCTTTGCCATAGGAGAGGTTTTCAACCTGCCTGCAATTGGTTTTTCTGGAATTAACAGGTTGAAGACCTGTCCTGCCGGGACTTTTCACTGAGGGACAACACCATGCCAACTCAATTCACTCGACGTGACATCATCAAGACGGCAGCCGTGTCAATGGTTGCCGGTGCGGCGATCGGTTCAAGCACGCTGACTGAGGCTGCCGAACCGCGCGTTGAGCCCGATTACAAGATTCGCCATGGAAAAATCCGGCAGTCGGTCATGGGCTGGTGCTTCAATCCGATGCCTGCTGTTGAGCTGGCGAAACATTGTCGCGACATCGGTCTCGTAGCGATCGAGGGGATTGGTGCAGAGCATTACCCCGCCGTCAGAAAGCTGGGCCTGAAGATTTCACTGGTGAGCAGTCATGGATTCGCCAAGGGACCGTTTAATCGCGATCACCATGAATTCTGCGTGAGTAAACTGAAATCGAGTATTGATTTGGCCGTCGAGAACGAATGCGAAAACGTCATCACCTTCACGGGGATGCGCGAGAAAGGGATCTCGGACGAGCAGGGAGCCAAAAATTGCGTGGACTGCTGGAAGCAGGTCATCGCCTATGCCGAAGAGAAAAAGATCAACCTGTGTCTGGAGCACCTGAATTCACGCGATGGCAGTCATCCGATGAAAGGGCACCCTGGGTATTTCGGCGACGATGTGGACTTTTGTGTCGACCTGATCCGTAAGGTCGATTCACCACGGATGAAGCTGCTGTTCGATATTTATCACGTACAGATCATGAACGGCGACGTGATTCGCCGTCTGCGTCAATACAAGGACGTGATCGCCCACTATCATACGGCCGGAAATCCGGGGCGCTGCGAGCTCGACGAAAAGCAAGAGATCAACTACCCGGCGGTCATGCACGCGATTCTGGAGACCGGCTACCAGGGCTTCGTGGCCCAGGAATTCATTCCAACCTGGCCCGATAAGGTCGAAGCCCTGCGCCACGCAGCGAAAGTCTGCGACGTGTGAACGCCCAGTCTCATGAGCAGAAGCAACAGTGTTGAAGTCCGGTGCCTGAAAGTCGTGGTTCGCTCCGCGAACCAACGCCGCATTTTTTAGGACAAATCAAAGATTGCGCGGGGTGGCCCAGCTTGCTTCTGTATAGACTGGGGACATGGGTGACACATTTCGGTCATGCTGTCTGGCCTCTGGAAGGAGGTCAG
>JBAWWJ010000386.1:0-2977 GCA_037146815.1 Planctomycetota bacterium | reverse complement strand
TGCCAACCTCACCAAAGCGCATCTTCGTGCGCTCTCCATTGAAGCATGATATTCCACCGCCATTCTGGTTCCCGTCCGCGGTAGTTAACGATTGGGCCTCCTCGAGACGAAACCACGATCCTTGAGAAATGTAACGGATGGCTGCTTGTGATTTCTTTATTTCAAATCGCCCATGATCGTTAACCAACTCGTGATCGGCACGATCAGCGATCTCGTATGAAGATCTGAGCATAATTTCAATATCAGCATATAAGTCTTCATTCTCACGCACGTTACGAATCACATCCGAGAGAGGTGTTTCTGAATCCGCCGCTCTGGCTGCGAACATGAAACCTGCAACTCCAACGGAAAAGACAACGCCGCGCGCAATCTTTTGCATCACTATGGTCCCATTCCGTTCAGTGGCAAATTGAAATGACATCAAGTGGCGATTCGTAATGTTTCTCTGCGTTTAGGTCTACCGCGTTGGCGGAGCACATGCTCGCCAAGCGGAATAAGCAATTGCCGCTTTGGAGCAACCCAGAACTGGAATGCTATGTTCAAGTTGCATTGTATGGGGAGGTGGTCGTGCCATCTACTCGTCCGAGACTGTTACGCGTACTCACAAGGCAGCCATTCCCTCGGCTCCAGATGGTGCAGGTGCGAGACTGTGAGGGGAATGCGATGCAGTTGTTGACAGTTGGCGGCGATAAACAGGTCAACCTTGGGAAAGGTTTATTTCAGAGCAGGCTCATTGGCTCGGCGACGATCGATTGCGTGGTCAAATTGACGAAACGAAGTTGAGTGACAAGACTACGGAAATTCGGGATTGAGAAGCAAGCCTTTCGCAGCAGCTTGCCGCCTGCAAGTTTGTCCGGCAGTTCCAGTCGGGTCGCTCTCGCGGGATTCGAACAGTACCCCTGAGCGACCGACGAAGTGGCGGGATCAGCGGCTCGGCCGGACTGTATTGGGTGCCACGGTTTTGGAGTCCTCGACAAGGCCGTGCCCGCTCTGCAACGGGTCATGATCTTGTGCGAGTTGGTAACGAACAATCATATTGATGCGGGTTGGTTGGCAGTCTGTGCCATAGAAGAAAACCAGGATCGCCTTTTCGATTGTTGAGCACGAAACCATAATGAAGCTATCAGCAAGCCGAGGCATGTTTGGCACCAGGCTCTCTTGATTCTGCCCAGGGGACTGGCAATGTGAAAAAGCGGAACGGAACCGGTCGCTCAGCGTGCAGCTTCCGTCGAAGTCGTTGGCTACAGTCGGTTTATGTGTGAGGAGGTCGGTTGATGGAAGTGACGGACTATGCCTTTTTTCCGACGCGGGTGGTGACAATCCAATTCCCGGATACTGAAGCCCTGAATGCGGAACTCTGCGACCTGTTTGAACGCCGGCCGGAACTCGACGATAGGTTCAATTTGCACCCTGACGCACAGAACCTGCTGCGTCTGGCAGACACGGTGCCCGCGATCGAACAGCTCAGGTCCAAGTTCATCACAGGGGCAAAACACTGGTTGGACGCCGAGGGAATCGCGGGCCCTGAGGGGATCGACCTTCTGCTCTTCAGCAACCGCTCATGCCACGGGGAGTCTACGGTGGTTCACAATCACCACGCCGATCTGATCGGCATCTATTATGCCCGCACGGCGGATTCCGATCGGCAGCCCATCGACCCGGCCGACGGCGAAGACTATTTCGAGGCTGGCGATGGAGTGCTGTTGCTCCACGATCCACGCTTCAATGCAAACCTGACTACCGTCTGTCATCGCGATCACGTCAAGGTCGTTCCACGCCCGGGCCTGATGCTGATCTTCCCCGCCTACGTCTGGCATTCCGTAACGCCACATCGCGGCGAATTTCACCGACTTTCGTTTGCGATGAACTTCACACTACGCTGGCCAGCCAGCTTGGTAGAGTATCATTCGTTGAAGTGATGAACCGGACGGTTTTGACGGTCGGATGGCGGGTGCCACGGGTGCCACGGGCGGCGGCCTTGAGCCGCCCGTGCCGACTGAGACTATCGGCGAGTCATCCTTCAGCGACAGCTTCGAAATCTGATCGCGCCGACGCTCTCCCCGTGATGTCTGCAGACACTCGGCAGTTTGGCCGGGGCTGGACCAACGGGAAGCCCTGGTTGAATGTTGATCGACATTGGTCACAAACTCGGTGGATAATCAGGCTTCCTAAAATCCGGGGCTTCCTTCGCTAAGACTCAGTCCAGCCCCGGCCACCCCGGCCACCCTGCCGGGCCACATTGCAGACGAAGATTAACGAACGGAACGTCTTGAAATTGGGCTCTGATCCTGAAATCCTTGTTCTGCGAATGGTGATGTATCGTCTCTCCGTTCAAGTTGGCGTTATCCCAATTCTCAGAGCGACATCGTCGCGCAGCGGGCGGTACGGTTGTTCAACCGGTGTCTCTAGTTGCTCGAAGCGTTCGACCACTGCATTCTCACGCTGCGAAGCAACAAACTCGCTCATGTCGATGATCTCAACAATCTCTCGTTTACCGTAAGCGTCGAGTGTGGCCCCGCGAAGTCCCAGTTGAATTGCCCGCCGTTCTTCCTTTGTGCCATTGGGGCGATGGTCCGGGTCCCATTGGAGCCTCACATCAGATTTCTCAACGGCCGCCTTCCACGCATCGTGGCTCTCGAAGACCGTGGGATCGAATGATGACGGTACAGCCCGCTCCAGCAATGAGTCAAAAAACGTTCTCTTCATTCGAACGGCCAGAACGACCTCTTGTCCCTGAGATCGCCCCCAATTGCTGCGGTACATCATCCAGAGAAAATTGGGCTTGATCCAACTCATACGGTTGTAGCTGAACCCATCGCCAAAGAAACCATTACGAGCCGCAAACAGGCCCGTTGCAGGGCAGTACGCCTGATAGACGATAATCGTCTGTTCGTCGAAGTGAGCGAGGATATGTCTGCCTGCCGACGGCCAGCGGCGAAGTTGTTCGACATAGGGCTCAGTTGGAAGCGTCATGCTT
>JBAWWJ010000385.1:0-3049 GCA_037146815.1 Planctomycetota bacterium | reverse complement strand
ACTTCCTCCTCGAAGTCCTATGCGGCAAAACAACTTAGTGGGCGCTGGCCCTGCGTCCATCGCAACTTGTGACCAGTCGATTTTGTAGGGAAAGCCTTCTGGCAGAGCCAGTTTTCCCGTGAGGGTTCGCCCCAGACCACCAAGTTCCAGGATTGTGGTCTTTCCGGGAGAAACTACGAATTTCGTGCAAAGCCCACCCAGGCTGCTACTGAATTTTCCATCGTCACTTTCGACCGCGCGCTGGCAAATTCCAAATCGACAGGGCGGAAAGTCGTCCACCGCGAAGTGGCCGTTTTCATCGGTCACCACATTGCTCTTCACGTTGACATGCACGTCATCGCTACGTGATGGATAAACCCAGTACTTTGCTCCCACGACCCCCTTGTCACCCAGTAGTACTCGTCCTTCGACTCGGCCCCAGGGTTGTAACTCGATGATCGCAGTCTCTTGATTCAAATCACCATCTCTACCGATGGGAGATTTCCGAGCGAGAGATGTTTCGGCGTTCGATCGTTCGGCGTATCCATTTGCATGTGCCACGATCAGCACTGCCGGATCGATCTCCGCAGGCAATACGAATCGCCCCAGTTCATCCGTTTCGACAACCTTTCTGAGCAGCGCTCCGTGATGCGAATAGGTGAGCTTTCCTTCAATGACGTTGATGTCATTGGTCCACGTTGCCAGTACGACTTGAGCTTTTGAAACTGGCTCGTCATTAGACAACAGCACGACGCCGCGTAGGATTCTGCGTTCGAGTTTCACGTCGGTCTCAACGGACTCGCCTTTTTTGACGACTCGCGTCATCACAGGTTGATACCCGTCTGCCTCGATACGAAGTCTGGTCTTGTCCCACGGTCGATCCGTCTCATAGACAAATCGTCCGTCAGTAAAGTCCTTCAGATATTGAGTTTGCCAGGTGAGATTCTTGCCGTCGTCCTGATAGACCGGCGCTGGAATCATGCGAACTTTGTCAATGATTTTTCCGGTTTCAGCATCGAGTACTCGACCCGAAATACGGATTCCAGGCATGGGGACGGGTTGGTCATCTGTTGTCTGAACCTCGACCGTCGGGCCTGCTAATTCGCGAGTTGGCTGTTGGGGTTCGCCTTCAAGTCCCGAGGTGCTTTCATGGGGCTGCGAATTGAGGTATGTCGTGAACCCCAGTGCCAGCACAGCCGCCAGTGTGATCAGACTGGCTCCCCACCATGATGATTGACGGGAATCGGTTGCTGGCCCAATGGCGATACGACGAACGCGATGAAGCAGGGATCCACCGTTGGCCGCGAGTGTCATTGCGGGACTGGCTCGCAATTCCTCCATCATGGCGAGCGCACTGACATATGTCACAGGGCTATCACAAAGTCGGAGTGCCAAGTCGTCGCAACAATGTTCACGTTCCGCGCGGATCAGTCGTGACAACCACCAGACGGCTGGATGATAGAACAGGAGAGTTTCGATTGCGGTCTGGATCAGATTCACGAGATAGTCGTGCCGCCGGATATGTGCCAACTCGTGTGCCAGAACCGCTTCCAATTGCTCTGGCGTCAGATTTGTGAAAAGCGCCAACGGGAGCAGAATCACGGGGTGAATCCAGCCGATCACAGCAGGGACTTCAATCAGCACCGATTCCACCAGCTTGACCGTCCGCGTAATTCCGAGTTGACCAGCGAGGATCTTTAATCGAACCTGCAAGCCCTCAGCGGCAGGAGTCACAGCAAGTCGCCTCATCCGCTGCACAATTCTCCAGCCCACCACCAACCGCAGCGATAGCACCATCACACCTGCCAGCCAGGCACAGACCAGCCACGGCAAGGCAGGCAGCAACCTTCGGTGAATCTGCTTTTGCCACGACGTCCGGTTTTCTGTGAACGGCCTTTCTGTCGGAACGGCAGGAAGAATCACTTCGGTTGTTACAGGTTCGACCAGGGCAGACTCCACGGTCTCGATCTGCATCGTGCCCATCGGGCCAAGAGCAGCCGTATCCGTCATTCGTGGCTCAATCACCAGGGGAGTTTGTTGCAGGTGAACATCGACTGCGGTGGGCGCGACAGCCTCTGATGGACGTTCGGTGGCTGCAATCCACCACCAGGTCCCCAGTGAGAATGCCACCATTGCCAGTAGCGTTGCATATTGAACGACGTACCGAGTCTGTGCGGAAGCTCTTTCCAGGAGAACCATTGCGAACTTCAGCAGCACGGCGAGGACTGCCCCCTGCCATACAAAGTGAACGAGTGTCCAGCCGAGGGACTCGATGACACGCGATTGCAGCACATGCTGAAGAGTGAGCATCAGAAAACCCTCGCACAAGCTGATCGAAAATGACAAACGGGACGTATTGCGGACCTGTTACTTCGCCTTCTTTTCCATCTCGTCGATCAACTTCCGGATCTCAGCCAGTTCCGCACGAGACGCCTTCTTTGACGAAAGTGCCTGTAGTATCAGTTGCTGTGCTGATCCTCCGAAAGCACGCTCCAACAGGTCGCTTACCAGTTGCTTTTGGGTCACTTCCGCGGCAGCGACCGCTGTATAGATATGTGTTCGCTGGGCATCATCGCGCTGAACCAGACCTTTGTCCGTCATGATCTGCATCAGCTTCAGCGCTGTGGTATAGCCAGTCCCACGAACTTCCTGCAAAGCTTCGGTCACATCGCGGACCGTACTGGGGCCACGTTCCCATAGCACGCGGAGAATCGCCAACTCTGCATCCGTCGGCCGAGGGAGGTCTGGTATTGCCATTTGCTCTTCCTGAATCGAATTCTCACTCGCTGATCCCAGAAAAGATATACGAAGACATTCGTAATGTCAACGAAGATCTTCGTAGTACATTGGCCAGGCGTCTGGTTCAGGCGAGAGATTCCGGCTTACGGCCCAAGTGGGCCAGCAGTTCACCCAGCCAGGGCCCTTCGGCGCCCTTCGGCCCTGGGAAACTGAGGCCTGAAGGGCAACGCTGTGAAGCATTTTTGCAGGCTAAAATTGGGATTTCCATGAGTGGAGCGGCGACGCCTATGTTCTCTACTGTTCGGAGTACTTGATATGACGAGATCTGGCA
>JBAWWJ010000384.1:0-3073 GCA_037146815.1 Planctomycetota bacterium | reverse complement strand
AACCACCATGCCATGATTCTCGTGTCACATGAAAATCAGATGGAATGGTCGGCCCAACGGCCTTTAGCCCCTCGGTTTGAATCGACCAAGAACATTGACCACGCTGGTGTTGTTGAAGTTGACAAGGAGCCCCATCATGTTGTCAGCCCGTTTCATGGAGGTCAGCAGTCGGGCCTCGTGAATCCCTTTGATCATCTCGATGCTTTTGAGTTCAATGTTCAAGTGATTCTCGATCAGGACGCGATTGGAAAGCTCGTCGATTTCCATCTTCGTGCTCTTCGCGTCCTTCGTGGTAATCTCATCCCACCAAAAACAGCCGAACGCCAACGTTTACTCGGTGCCAGCCGAGACACCGAGTACTTCCCGTATCAAAGCAGCCATACAGTGGCACATCAAACACGGTGAACGCGGGCGCGGTGAGTGGCGTAGTGCGTTCCTCTTGTTGCTGAGGTCTATGCCGTAACGATCACACTCGTAAACGCTGGGTCGTGTGAACCCATGATCAATGTTTGACCATCAGCCGGAACGCGCTAGCGTCCGGTTTCCGGGCATGTCCATAACTCGTCGTCATTCGGAACCGTACGCTAGCGAGTTTCGACTAATGCGTTCTATTCAATCAACGTCTGTTTTGCACTCAGCACTCACTCACAATTGCCCGCTGGATTGATATCAATGCGGCTGGATGGCATGCTTTCGCTGCGGGTGACTTTCTCGCGCCCTGCATTGCTCTGGCTGTGTGTTCATTCCTGTTTCCTGAACTGTAAGAAAGAAGCAAACGCCATGAAGAAGTCGGCTTGTTGGTGGGTTGTCGTAATGACAGCCATCGGATTCGCTGTACCGCCTATCGTCCTCGGTGCACCCCCAGCCGATGCACCTGCAGCAATCACCTGGCCAGCAGGGCTTCCCAGGTACGACCATATCGTGATTGTGATCGAAGAGAATAAAGACTACGACCAGATTATCGGCAATCAGGCGGCAGCGTACATCAACGGGACGTTGCGAAAAGAAGGTGCAAATCTGACTCGGATGTTTGGCGAGGAGCATAACAGCCAGGGAAATTACTTCTGGTTATTTTCGGGTAGTAACCAGAACGTCGGTTTCAAGGATGTCGTCCCCACAGATGTGAATAACCAGGGGCCGTTTACTACGCCAAACCTCGGAGCGGCGCTCATTCACAAGGGGCTGTTCAAGTAAGCCGCTATCGCGGCGGGGTGATTTGTACGCGGATTGTACAAAATATGCTGGTGTTTGCCATCGGCGTCTGGGTTCCCTGTTGAGTGGAGAGTGTCATTGGACGCTCGAATTTCTACCTCAACGAAGGGATTAGTTTCATGGCGACACCGCACACTGAACGATCGACAACTACGGGCTTTCCGAACTCATCATCGGCACCGGAAGGGCGGGCCACTCGCTCGGGACGCGTACGGAGAGAAGATGTCGAACCACCTCGGAAGTCACCGACATCCGAACGTTCTTTGACACATTCCCCATTCTTTTGTGGAGCCCTCTACGAACAGATGAGCGAAGACTTGTCACTGGGAGGAATGTCCGAACGGACTCACGAGGGGTATTTGAGGGCCGTCAGGAAGTTGGCCGACTTCTGCCAGCAATCTCCCGATCAGATCACAGAAAGTCAGTTGCGAAAGTACTTCCTGCACCTGAAGAACGACAGGAAGTTTGCCAGTGGCTCATTGCGAGTCGCCTTTTCGGGCCTCAAGTTCTTTTACACGAGGACCTGTAAGCGAAGCTGGCAGACGCTCGCACAGATGAGAATTCCTGATTCAAAAACGCTTCCGGAAGTCATCACGCGCGATCAGGTTCACCAGATCATTCGAACCTGCACAACGCAACGAATGGCAGTCTACTTCTGGACGGTGTACTCGCTTGGGTTGCGGATGCAGGAGGCTCTGAATCTCCAGGTTGGTGATGTTGATGCTCAGCGAGGCATGGTCCATGTTCATCGTGGTAAAGGAGCCAAAGATCGGTACATTCCTCTTCCTCTATCTACACTCGAACAATTGCGGGAGTTCTGGAAGACTCATCGGCATCCCACCTTTTTGTTTCCGGCAGATGGACGCGACCATCGTGGTGTTTCGCACAGTCATGGTCAGTCGTCAGCCAAGACTCCCATGAGCCCAACCGCTGTGCAGGGAGCGATCAAGCAGATTGCGAAGAAACTGAATTTTGGCAAGAAAGTTTCGACGCACACGCTCCGTCACAGCTACGCCACGCACCTGCTGGAAGCCAGGATGTCGTTACGGGCCATCCAGCAGTACCTGGGACACAGCAGCTTACAGACGACGATGGTCTATCTCCATCTGACCGACACGGCGGTCGTCGATGCCCGACAGGTGATCAATGACCTGTTCCAGTGGCCACCGTGATTGGCGGACGGAATTCCCGTCGTGCCATCCGTTGCCGACTGCCTGCGGCAGCACAGTGATGCGTTTTTGAAGCAGCTATCCGTTCCTCTTTCGTGGCAACAGCAGCGAGTGCTGAGCGCCTTGTCACGCTGCCGCACCGGCGAACTGGGGTACACGGTCTTTGAGTGTCAGACTTGTGGGGATTCGCACTGGGTCGGTCGATCCTGCGGAAATCGTCATTGCCCGACGTGTCAGCATCAGAGAACACAACGGTGGCTGCAACAGCAAGCGGATCGTCTGCTGCCTGTGGAACACTTTTTCGTCACATTCACCGTTCCTGACGAGATGTGTTCCCTATTACGAGCTTGCCCGAAGGAAGGCTATGATGCGATCTTCCGGGCGGGGTCAGAGACGATCCGCGCACTCCTGTCCAACCCGAAATGGCTCGGTGCACACGACGTTGGATTTTTGGGGGTCTTGCATACGTGGGGGCGAGACCCGATGGTCTTCCATCCCCATGTCCACTTCATTGTCCCCAGTGGCGGAGTCAGTGCTGACGGAACGCAATGGCTTTCCACGAAGCCGGGGTTTCTCTTTCCCGAGGCGGTCGCCTCACCGATCTATCGCCAGAAGTTTCGTGAAGCACTTCGAGCGGCGGGATTAGATGCCAATGTTGACCCGGCTGTCTGGAATCGGTGGTGGGAGGTCAA
>JBAWWJ010000383.1:0-3078 GCA_037146815.1 Planctomycetota bacterium | reverse complement strand
CCAAGAAACAGCTCCAGACGAGTTCCCGCGAACTGATCGCCAAAGCACGCGAGGTCTATCAGACCGCATTCGATCAGCATGATGCCAACTTGAAAAAGTTCGGGGCCTTCATCGACCAGCAAAAGGAACCAGAACAGTACGCAGCCCGGGCCAAGACCGAACAGAGCCTGATGACAGCCTCGCTCAATCTCGGAATCTGCACGTTTGAAGAAGCGCACACCTACGAAGCGACGGCAGCCGAATACAAGCAGTTGCTGACGAAGGCGGCTGATGAATTCGAGAAGATGCACCAGAAGTACCGTACCCAGGTCGGCGGACTGCATGCACGGGTCTGGCAGGGCAAATGCTTCGAAGAGATGAACGAAATCAACAAGGCGCTGGGGATCTACAAGGAAATCCTTGATCATCCCGCCGAAACGGGTGCTCTTTCTCAATTAAAAACACAAACCCTGTATTTCAAGCTGATTTGCCTGAACAGCAAGGAAAAGCGTGACTATCGCGTCGTCGCCGATCTGGCCGAAGAGTGGATGAAAAAACATCCCAACGAACAACTCACACCGACGGGATTGAGCATCCAGTATGAACAGGCCCTGGCGTATGAGCAGATGGGAAATAACCCCGAAATTCTGCTGGCGGATAAGGAAACGTTCTGGAAAAAAGCCCGGACGATTTCCATGAACATTCAAAAGTTTAACAGCGAACAAAAGGATTCTGCGCTGGCGCTGACGCAGCGACTGCAGGCCAAGCTGACTGGTAAAGAAGAAAAGGTCAATGATTTTGACACGGCATTCAGTCTTGCCCGCCAGGCATTTCTGGACGCGGTCGAAACCAAGAAGGAACTGGAAGAAGCGACCAAAAAGGGGGCCGTCGTTCAGCCTGAAATCGTCTCCAAATTGACTGCTTCGCTCGCAAATTCTCTCAGCGACGCAGTCAGGTACTTTGAATTGGCGTTTACGCTGGTGAAGACGGCTGAGGACAAGAAGAATCTTCCGCAAGCTCGCTACCTGTATGCACACGTTAACCTGAACCTCAAGAAATATTACGAAGCGGCTGTCCTGGCGGAATTCGTCGCCAGAACGACGGAAAAAGACAACCCGCTGGCTCTGGATTCTGCTTATCTGGCGATGGCCGCATTTGGCCAGGCATTCAACGAAAGTAAAGCGTCGAATGATCAGAAGGGCGAAGACCTGAAAATGATCATTCGCGCCAGCAATCTGATTGCTGAGCGATGGCCGTCGAGCGAAAAGGCGAACGATGCCTACATGATGCTTGGGCAAATGATCAGCGTCCAGAAAAAGCCTGCCGAATCTGCCATGTGGTATGGCAAAGTGCCTGAATCCGATCCGAAATACGCTCAGGCTCAACTTGCTGCTGGCCAGGCCTATTGGTCCGCGTACATCAGTGCTGGGCGGATGATTGCCTCCGAACGTCCCAATGCAGAACAGTTGACAGCCTGGCAGAAATCAGCTCAGGACCACTTGCGGGTCGGGATCAAAAAGCTGACCGACACCGCTCCGAAAGAAGCTTCGCCCCCGGAATTGATTGGCGCGAAGATGACCTTGGCTCAGATCATTATCAACCAGGGTCAGGATGCGGAAGCGCTGAAGCTGCTGGAAGGTGAACCTCATTCGGTCGTGAAAGCGGTGACCGTGGCGGACGAAGCCAAGCGACCAGAAGCGGGAATGATCAGCCGACGCTTCGCGATGGAAACCTATAAGCTGATCTTTCGAGCCTACATCGGGACCCAGAATCTCGACAAAGCCCGTGAGACGATGAAGACGCTGGAAAAGATTGCCGGTCACGGTGGTGCCGAAGGGGGAGCGGAAATCACCGAGTTGTACATCAGCCTCGGACGTCTGCTGAAAGACGAACTCGAACGGTTGAAGTCCAACGGTGAGGCCGAACGCTTCGAAAAACTGATGAACTCGTTCGAAACGTTCCTGAATGATATGGCGTCGCGTAAAGACGGTCAGACGTTCGGCTCCTTGAGCTGGATCGGCGAAACCTATTTTGCATTAGGGGAATCGGTCGTAGCAACCGACGCCGCCAAGGCCAACGGGTTCTACGAAAAGGGGGGGAATGCCTTTACCGAGATTCTCACCCGCGCCACGAACGATCAGAATTTCGTCGGTGCCAAGCAATTGAGCGAAGTAAAGCTGCGACTGGTCAAGGTGGGACGCCTGAGAAAGGATTTCCCTCCCGCAGAAGTGCTGATGAAGGGAATCGCAAAAGAAAACCCCAATAATCTGAAAGTCCAGATTGCCGCGGCAGAAATGTATCAGGACTGGGGATTGAGCGGTCAAACCGATGCCCCCAAAAAACTGATCGTAGCCATTCAGGGTGACACGAGAGTTAAGGGCGATATCTGGGGCTGGGGCCAGATCGCCAGCAAGCTGCATAAATCTCCCAGCTTTGCCACCGACGAATACTACAAGCAGACATTTCTGGATGCCCAGTACAATTCGTCGTTTTGTCGTCATCGTTTCGCTCGCGAGCAGCCCGCCAAGGATAAGCAAAAGCACCTGGAAGGGTGCCGAACGGAACTCGTGACAACGTCGGCGATCGTGAAGGAAATGCCTGAAGAGCAGTATCAGCGGTTTAATGCACTTTACCGCGAGGTTTTGACCGACCTTGGCCAACCTGTCAGCGATTTGCCACGTGCAGTCGATGTCCCGGTTGCAGCACCTGTCGTGGAAAAGAAACCTGAGGCTGAAGCTGCTAAGACCGAAGTCAAAGAAGGGACGACGGAAGCCAAGTCGGACAAGCCTCCGGAACCACCCAAAATCGACATGATGACTTGGATTATCTTCGGCGCATGTCTGATTGCGGGCGTAGGTGCCATTGTCTGGGTTCTGGTCAAAGGGAAGTCGAAGCCCAAACCAAAATCGTTTGGGGGAACGACTGCAGCGGGACCAGTCTCGTTCAGCGGTGTTGAAGGTGGGGGACCATTGCCTCCGCCGACCTTTGTGGCCCCGAATGCGAAGCCCAAGCCACGACCAGTCGCCGCGCCGGCAGCGGCAGGGGCCGGGGCAGCGACAACCGGGGCAGCGACGAAACCGGCGACCAAGCCTGCGTCAA
>JBAWWJ010000382.1:0-3084 GCA_037146815.1 Planctomycetota bacterium | reverse complement strand
TTGTCATCACCAGTTCTTTGTCGATCTCATCACCCTTTACGACGCCAAGCACAAGACGGTTGAAGAGCGACAGGTCATTGTCGACCTCACCAAACGCCTCGTTGACAAGGCGAGGGACGTAGACGGCCTGTCAGTCGACTTTAGCGGGACGCATTCGCAGCCCGACGATGTGGGCTCTTCAGCCTCATCATCTGTTATCTTTGGGACGGAGGCCATGGCGGAAGTCGTCAAGGCACTTAAGAAGAAAGTGGATCCGAGCAATCGCTTCAGATTCCACCCGTTCGCGAAACTCCTCTGATTCCCTATCAAACAGCTGGCGATAGAACGCGAAAAGGCCACCATCCGGAGATGGCGGCCTTTCGTGTAACCCGACGGTAGGTGAGTTTCGCTACCGTCAAAACAAGTGGCGGAAACGGGATTCGGATCGGCGACTGCGGGGTTATGGGCTCCCGTCACGCCGCCCGCCGCTCGTAATGCTTCAACAGTCCGCCCAGCCGCGACGAGTAAACGACGTCGTTCAGCCGAACAGTCTCGTTGGCCTCCGGCGGCCTCTCCATCGCTGGGGGCAGATGCCCGCGCGCCTCGTGCGGGCGTTCCCGATTGTAATGCAGCCGCCACTCCCGGTTAACGTGGTTCAGGTGCCGTTCGGCCACGATCACGAACTTGTCGAGGCATTCCTGCTTCAGGCTTTGGATGAACCGTTCCACGTGCGTCCGCAGGTTGGGTGGAACCTGCGTGTTGCGATTGATCTTCGCCCCGCTCGATTCAATTGGGATGCCGAACTGCGCCGTAAACTTCGTGTCGTCGCACATCACGCACCGCGGAGATGCAAACCGAAGCCACCGGGCCAATTCAGCGACCGCGTTTGCTGCGGCCCCTCGTTCCAGCAGTATGCAGGGTGTTCAGGTCATGGATTGCGAAGACGCTGTCCGTCAAGCCGGCGTCAATTCCGAACAAGGTTGCGCTCTTCCCCTGCGGCTTTCGATCGTCGTTCTGAATAGTCCCGATCGCCGTCGTTGTCCCCAAGCCCGCATTCACTGCATTGCTGATTTGGACGGAGAACGTTTCATCACTTTCGTAGAGGGTTTCACCATAGACCTGAACGGTCACCGTCTTGTTCGTCTCTCCGGGATTGAACGTCACGGTACCACTAAACGCGGGAAACGAGTTCAGGTTGCTCGCTTTTCGACTGGCCGGTCTATCCCGCGTTGTTTTCAGTCTACCAAACAATTAGCCCGCTGCCTTTGCTGCTTCAATGGCGAGCTTGTCCATCTTGGATGAATACCTGGCCGTCATCGACGGTTGAGCGTGGCCCAGCGTGGCCTGAGCGGCCTCAATGGACATTGTGTCACGTAGCTCAGTCGCTTTGGTATGACGCAGTTGGTACGGCACGAATGGGGTGACTCCTGCCGCCACGCACGCCCGTTTGACCGCATTGGAAAACGTCCTGCGATCGACGGTGAAGATTGGGCCCGTTGTTGGGCATCGCCGCAGGATCAATTGTGCTTTCGGGCCGAAAAATAGTTTACGACTCAAGCCACGATTGGCGTTCTTGTGTTTTTCCAAGTCTGCGACCCAAACATCAGCGCTGGTGTCGATATCTGCCATCGTCAGGCTGAGCAATTCAGCAGGGCGTGATCCAGTTGCGCGGAGCAGATCAAACAAGTCGCGATTGCGTGACGACAACTGATCTCGGACGGGTTCAATGCGGTCGTCGGACACGGCCTCCCGCCGTTTCCTATCCGGAGCCGTAGTATGTCCGGCCTTCAGTCCGGAAACCGTTTGCAGTGCGTGTAACGTCCCCACGGGCACCATCGCATTACTGACGCCCTATTTCCAGATGTGGCGAATCCGATTCGTGGATTTGTTGCAGTACCCCCGAGACCAACCTGACTCGACGTATTTCTTCTGAACGGCCTTCAATTGCAATGGGCCGAACTGGCTCGCCGGGAGCATGGCAAACAGTTGCTGAACGGGCCGAATTGCAGACTTGAAGCAGTCCACCTCCGCGGTCGGCTTGCCGTCCACGATGTAATAGCCCTCGGCGTATCGCATGAACGCCAGCAACAATTCGGCCACGGAAGGCCCGGATTCTGGGGCGGATTGATTTCGTGGAAGTTTTCCACGATTGGAGCCGCCAAGAGGGTCGACAGAAACACCGCCCACGACCTGGGCGATGACTTCGGCGTATTTGATCCGGCTTTCGTCGGAGCCAAATTCACCCAAAAGGATGTTGCGTCCATCGATTCGGACACGGGCCTGACCACTTTGAGCGTGGAGCAGATAGCTTGGAAGAATGTTCTTTTTGCGTGGCATGTGCGGGATTCCTTCGTTTCGTGGAAGAACTTCCACGATTCAACAAGGCTTTTCACCGCACTGCCGAACATCGACAGGTAACGTAACTCGTTTCAGCGTAACCAATTGCCCAGGACAGGAATCGAACCTGCACGTCATTGCTGACACTAGGCCCTCAACCTAGCGCGTCTGCCAGTTCCGCCACCTGGGCCGGAGAATCGGAGAGGATAGTTTTTTGAGGAGCTGTCAGCAAGGTCTCGGCAGGGAATTTCTGAGGCAATCGTGGATTTGGTCGGGTGCTGGCAGTCCTTTCCGAATCGCGTGTCGGCAACTCAACCTCACAGACGTCTCATTCTTGGCGCACGGCCATACCACTTAACGTGTCGCGATTCTCACGATTTCGATTTTTGATCTGGGGGCCTGGCTCAGGTTTCTGGCTTGGGGATGCCCGATCTACCGCTATTCATTGAGTTTTGCACCTGATGAAGTATGGCATTTGGTGTCATTTGGTTCATCCGACTTTTTGGGGGATGAGATTGAAAAAGCGGACAAACTGACGCCCAATGGAGTTGTGCTAGCAACACGATTCCAAAGGGAGAGATCAGGATGTCCGCAGATGGATTGAATCATGAGATGGGATTAAAGGCCTATCGAGTTGCAGACAGCTGGGAAGGGAAGAACGGGGGACTGTTCATTCTGGTCTCGGTTGCTCGAGAGTCTTTGCATTGTCGCAGTTGCCGGTGCAAGCACGTGCATGTCCATGAAAGGCGTGATCGGTTCTGGAAGTCG
>JBAWWJ010000381.1:0-3221 GCA_037146815.1 Planctomycetota bacterium | reverse complement strand
CAGCGTGACCAATTGAGCCTCCACCTTCCCATCCATCTTGTCGGGAATTCCGGCAGGGTGGCCCAGACGTCGCTTTGGACGTCTGGGTGACACAGGAACAAGAGGAATGAAACGGCACGATCGGTTCATCAAGCAAACCGGGCCACACTGCGGGTGACCGAGACGCTGCTGCAGCGTCTCGGTTCACAACAGGAGCCTGGAGTGGGCGTCATGCATTCTTACCTCTTGTAAACCCAGACGTCCAAAGCGACGTCTGGGCCACCCCCCGATCTCTCCGATGGTCGCTGCTGGCGACGAATGAATTCGTGTTCAATCATTGATTCCGTCCAGTGCATCGTAAAAGGAATTGCAGAAGTTAACGCAGGGACGCAGGGACGCGAAGGAAATACTCGCCTTCGTTTTAACTTTGTGCCCCTGCGCCCCTGCGTTAACTTTCTTTCCTGATGCCCATCGCATGAACTGGACATCCGCGCCCTATGCGCCGGCACAGACGACGACGCGTGTATTTGACGCATCCGTCCGTCCCCTGTAGCATCCGACGACGTTCAAGGACAAATTTTCTCTGTGACGCGAAAGATTTTTCTGATGACTGCCGTACGCCGAGCGTTGTTGAGCTTAAGTGACAAGAGTGGCCTGGTTCCGTTTGCACAGGGACTCGTTCGCCTGGGGTTTGAATTGCTCTCCACCGGGGGAACTCGAAAGGCCTTGGAAGCAGCCGGAGTGCCGGTGCTGGATGTCGCGGAATACACAGGTTTTCCTGAGATGATGGATGGCCGGGTGAAGACTCTGCATCCACGCATCCACGGCGGACTGCTTGGCCGGCCCGACCTCGGTGAAGATGCGGCGTCGATGAAAGAACATGGAATCACCCCCTTTGAACTGGTGGTCGTGAATCTTTATCCGTTCGTCGAAACGATTTCCCGTCCGAATGTTACGGCAGAAGAAGCGATTGAGCAGATCGATATCGGTGGGCCGAGCATGCTGCGTTCCGCAGCAAAAAACCACAAATACGTGGGTGTCGTCACTTGCTCATCGCAGTACAGCCAGGTCCTGGCCGAACTTGAGCAAGGGACACTCAGCTTCGAATTCCGTCGCAAACTTGCTGCCGCTGCATTCGAAATGACCGCCAGATACGATCGGGCAATCACGGATTACATGAGTGGCCTGTGCGATCCAGCCGCCGCCTCCGATCCTGAATTCCCGAGCGTGCTCTCATTGCAGTTTGAACGAAGGTCGTCACTGCGATATGGCGAGAACCCGCATCAACGGGCTGCGTTTTACGTCGAGAAGAATCCTCCGTCATCGACTCTCGCTGCCGCGAAGACGTTGCATGGGAAAGAATTGTCGTATAACAATCTGCTCGACCTGGACGCCGCCATGCAGATCGTGCGAGAGTTCCGACGTCCGGCCGCATGTGTCATCAAGCACAATAATCCCTGCGGCTGTGCCGTGTCTGATGCTCTGGTCGAAGCCTACGTGATGGCCGATGGTGGTGATCCCGTCAGCGCCTTCGGCTCAATCCTGGGTTTCAACCGCCCCGTCGATACGGAAACCGCCGATCAGCTTTGCGTTCCGGGACGGTTCATCGAAGCCATCATCGCTCCATCGTATGAACCTGCCGCCTTCGAAATGCTCACAACGGTTCCGAAGTGGAAGGCCAACGTTCGCCTGCTGGAATGCCCTGCGCTGCTTGATCCGCGTCCCATCAGCCAGGAATTCCGCCGCGTGACAGGTGGCCTTTTGATTCAGGATCGCGACGAATCTGCAGAATACATGAGTCAATGGAAAGTCGTGACGACCCGTGGACCATCTGCCGCAGAATTCGCAGATCTGGAATTTGCGTGGCTGGTCTGCAAGCACGTCAAATCCAACGCGATCCTGTTTGCGAAGAACGGCCACGTGGTCGGTGTCGGAGCAGGGCAGATGAGTCGCCTCGACTCGGCTTACATCGCCGCCTACAAGGCTGGCGAACGGGCTCGCGGGGCCGTCTGCGCGTCGGATGCATTTTTCCCATTCCGTGACGGGATCGATCAGATCCACGAAGCTGGAATTACGGCAGTCATTCAGCCAGGTGGTTCGAAGCGCGACGAAGATGTGATCGCAGCTTGCAACGAATACGGGATCGCCATGCTCTTTACCGGTCGCCGCCATTTCCGACACTGAGTTTGTTCGCACTGCGTTTGTTCGCACTGCGTTTGTTCGCAGAGGGTTTGTTCGCAGAGGGCGGACTTCACGGTCCTTTGTTGTTCGTGATTCAACGAAAAGAGCCCGTCCAGAGGGGTTGGACGGGCTCTTTCGATTTGGAGTGAAAAACAGAGCGTTACATTCCGATCGTCACGCGACCCTGGTGCAGGCCTTGCAACATCGGCACAACGTCAGACCGCAGGTCTCCTTGTAGTCACATACCACAACACGACCGGTATTGGGTTCGGCCGCAACAGTTTTGAATCTCAGCTTTCAAGTGATCGCCCCTTATTTCGCAAGTGGAGAGGGGCGAAATTGCAACGACGCGCGAGACAATCATCAGCAGGGCGGACCGTGAGGCAGGTACAGACATTCGTGCCATCCTGGGCGCCATAAATCCTCAGACCGATTCGGAGTCATCGAGTTCTCCTTTCAGGTTGGGCCGCCACATGGCGGTAGGCTGTCACAATCGCGGCAAATCGAATCTCGTCTTCCCTGGTTGCAAGTGGAGTACGTTTCCAACGTGCTCGTCCGGCGACCAAATCGCCAGCTACGAATCCTCATCCCTGTCCCACACTCAGCCACGCTTCTGAATGCTCGCGGTCAACATCACCGCGACAATTCCGGCATTGCCCTGCACTCAAACACGCATTGGTCACTTTGAAAGGCCCGACCAGCACGAGGGAACGTCCGTGAACGCCATGAACGTTGCATTCCTGAGGAGAGGCTGCGAAGCGTTGTCTGACATTTCAATTCTGCGCCATGGCCGACCCATCGCACGATCTTCTGCGTGCGAATCTCCGTTTTCCAATCTTTTCTGGTACGTGACGCCTCGAATCCGCGAAATCAGGACCAGTTTGCCCAAATGGCAGACTCAATGCACAACCTTGTCCGTGATGGGAACTAAGCTCAACGATTTTCCGTGCGAGAGACGTACCTCCAGTGGGCGCTGTCAGTTTGGTGACCCCCGCGACGGGAGGGTGAGGCCTGAGTTTACGGCACATTTTTTGTTGTCATAGGATTTTGGACACTGAATT
>JBAWWJ010000380.1:0-3243 GCA_037146815.1 Planctomycetota bacterium | reverse complement strand
TGGCGGGCAGCACGTCCGGCAAGTTGACGATCAATGCGAGCCGAACGATTCATCTCTGACAAGAATACATGTAATCCACCTGCAGCCCTGACGTCTGGATGAAGTTTAATATCGGTACCCCGACCCGCCATGTTCGTTGCAACGGTGATTCTTCCAGGCTGACCCGCCATGCGAATAATCTCAGACTCTTCCTTGTGATATTTTGCATGCAGCACCTGCACGTCGAGTCCCTTCGCTCTCAATTGCGTCGCACATTGCTCGCTGGCTGTAATCGACGTTGTGCCGACCAGTGCCGCACGGCCAGAAACCACAATGCGTTCCAGTTCCTCCACCAATGCAGACCACTTTTGTTGATTGCGAGTAAAGACGCGCGTTGGCAAGCGACTCAGCAAGCATGGATTGTTTGTGGCAATCGACATCACGCGCAAGTCGTAAACGAGGCCTAATTCACGGCGAGCTTCCGCAGCCGTTCCGGTCATTCCACACAGGAATTCGTAGTTCTTCAAGTAGCTTTGGAGCGTGATCCGCGCTGCGCTGCCGGTCGCGTCGCTTGGCGGTAATCCTGCCTGGATTTCGATCGCCTGCTGCAAACCGTCTCGCCACTTTCTCCCCGGGAGCATTCGCCCGGTCCCGCGATCAATGACTTCAATGCGTTTGTCGATCACCAGGTACTCTTGGTTTTCACGAAAGAAATGGCGAGCTACCAGCGCCCGTTCTACTTGCGCGAACACTGATTCTATTGGTAGACGCCCGACCCTCGGCGGCTTGGAAGCGAGCCGAAGCCTCCGACAACCGCGGTGCGTCAGTTTCACGGACTGCTGTTGTGGAAACAGCAGAAAGTCAACGGAGGCCGCCAACTCACTGGAACATCGGTCGCACCACTGAAACAGCTCCAATTCATCAGGCGTTGCCGGTTGCGGGCAAGAGATAACCATGGGTGTACTGGCTTGATCGATCAGGATGCTGTCGGCTTCGTCGATCAATGCGAACGAGTGTCCACTTTGAATCTTGGGGGCAGTCCCGTGAATTGAAAAACTGACGTTGCCTTCTGGTTCGTCGATGCCGCTTAACCGGTCTCGAAGAAAGTCAAATCCGAATTCCTTTTCGGAGCCATAGGTGACATCGGCTTGATAACATTGCGCCCGTTCCTGTACCGATATTTGATTCTGCAAGACGGCTGATTTCAGGCCAAACCATTCAAGGACAGGTTTTGCAAATTCGCAGTCCCGGGTCGCCAGGTAATCATTAGCGGTAAAGACGTGACACCCGCGGCCCTTCAGAGAAAGGTGTGTCACCGTCATGATTGACGCCAGAGTTTTGCCCTCGCCAGTCTGCATTTCGGCGATCCAGCCGTGTGACATGGCCAGCGCCCCCAGGATTTGGACCAGATGAGGCCTGATTCCATGAACGCGACCTGCAATTTCACGAACGAGAGCAAAGACTTCGACAACGAGATTCTCGTTATCTGGAGACAGCTTGGCCTTAGTGCGACACTGTCTGGCGAGATGCAGTAGATTTTCATCCGTTGCCGTCAATAACTTTTGTGAATCACGCCAGATCCGACTCGCAACAAACTCCCATCGCCAGCGCTGCCACACTTCTGGCAGACGGTAGATAGCTCGCTGATGGGAATTATTACTGGCAGGAATGCGCATGAAATCACCTGGCGACGAACAATTGGTGAAATTCATCGGTCAACCAGGATCCGATGGTTCTGGGTGAACGTGTAAAGCGTCCAGTCCCTCGCATTCCGCGCTGTACAGGAAGGTTCACTTCGTCCAGCAGCACAGTCGCCTGATAGACCGGTTCCGCAGGAGACTCTCCTCCGTCAGTGGTCTTCGATGTGAATTGTCCTCCGAATTTGATTGATAACACGGCAGGAATTTCTGGCTCATTCGCAACACCGATTGCTGCGATTGTTCCGGTCACGATCGCTCCGGGAAATGCATCCAGGCAAACATTGACATGTTGCCCCGGTGAAAGGAACTGCCGGCTGCGCTGATCAATCCACAACGTCGCTTGCCACTTTGAAGTTGGCGCGATTTCACACAAACAATCTTTACGTTGCAGGGGCATCCCGATCAGGCGTGAATTCAGGATTCCAGCCGATTCTTCGGACGGTTCATCAGGAGTCCTTCGAGCCCGCATTCGTAACCCGTTAGTGGAAATCAATCTTCCAGATACATTGGCCCTCAGTTGAAGTCGCTCCAATTCCGTTCGGACATGCGAAATCTGGTCAGTACATGATTCGATCGCAGTTCTCGCTAGCACCATCAAATCGGGATTTCCGCTTGCCTGTGCCAATCGAAAGTCCGTTTCATGTGTTGCCAGCACGCCCTCCATCGCTGCCAACTGTCGGTCGAGTTCCAGGTTTTCCAATTCCAATAACAATGCTCCCTGCTGCACAACGTCCCCTTCCCGGGCGTGAATACTTCGGACCGTGCCGGCAGTCTCCACGTAGACGGGCTGTACTACTCGCGGCTCGAGGACCACTGGCGCTGTCATCGCGTTCCCCAGCGGGCAGAACCACAATCCAATAAGTGCCGCAGTACAACAGGCCGCAGCGACCAGAGACTGAAGTACGGCGCGTGCGGGGGATTTCTGAATGCGGACCATTCGAAGATTCCACTTCAGGAAACGACGTGCTCTTGCCATTAAGAACACCAGGATTACCAACCACGCAATTGCCGCCATTCCGATCGGCTCAAGCATGCCGTACAAAAAAAAAACCAATCCGATCAACATTAGCAGTTGATAACCGAGCGAGGCTACGCCGTAGGTAATCAGTATCAGCGAAGATTCAGAGCCAGAAACCGAAGGGTCGTCCGGTAGTCGAATCCCCAGCAGAAATCTCGCGGCCAATCGCATGATCGATTGGCGACTCTTGGAATACAAATTGGGGACTTCGAGCAAATCGGCCAGAACGTAATATCCGTCAAACCGCAGCAATGGATTGGCGTTGAACAAAAGTGTGGCGATCGAACCGGCCAAAAACACTTGCAGGCAAACCTGATGAAATAACCCAGGAGCGGAGAACCACCACAGCCACAACCCGACTGACGAGATGAAGAGCTCGACATAGACACCAGCCATTGAGATCGCAAGGCGATGTGATTTTCGTTCCAGCATCCACGCATCCGTCACGTCGCAATACATGCATGGACTGAAGAACAGAAAAGCAAGTCCTGTCGATTGACACTCCGCACCAAATCGCTCGCACGCCATTCCGTGCGACAATTCATG
>JBAWWJ010000379.1:0-3336 GCA_037146815.1 Planctomycetota bacterium | reverse complement strand
ATCCGCAGGTGGTGGAGGAAGTTCTCAATCTTCGCGGTAATCGGCGGCGTCCGGAACAAAATCAGGACGGTAAACACTTTTTCGAATTCGAAAACTTCTCTACAGACTGAATGGATTCGATGGCGGGCAATCCGTTTCCGACAACGCTTGACGCGGCTCCTGGTCCCTTCGGAGACCCAGGATTCGGTACGACTACGCAGAAATCGACTGCATCTTCGCAGGTCGGAAAGCTGTATGCCGACCTGTTTTCAAAACCGCAACAACCCGAGGAAAAGGGACGCGGAAAACCTCAAGCTCATGACCGCGGTGAGTCCCAACCGTCCGTAGTCCCGGCTCCCCGCAGCCCGACGACGCTCGCCGAATGTGGTCTGCAACTGGGGTTCATTGCAGACCTGGTCCTGAAGCAACTTTACCTGCACGGAACATTGCTCGGGGGTGACATCGCCCGGGCAACACGGCTTCCATTCTCGATCGTGGATGAAGCGCTGCGGACGATGCGGGATCAGAAGTGCATCGAAGTCGCTTCCGGCGACCTTGTCGGTCGCGTTTCTTATCGCTTCGCCCTGACCGAGCTGGGACGTGCCAGAGCGAGAGAATCGTTTGAACACTGTCGGTATGTCGGCCCCGCCCCTGTCCCGATCGAGCAATACATCGAGCAGTGCAAGCTGCAGCACGTGACGGGCACGACTTGTACGATGCAGAAACTGCGAGCCACATTCGCCGACTGCGTCATTCATCCGAGCATGCTGGAAGAACTCGGACCTGCCGTATGTAGCGGGACATCAGTCTTCCTGCACGGTCCTCCGGGGAATGGTAAGACGCTGATCGCCAAAGGCCTGGGACGATTCCTTAACATGCAAGGAGGGGAGATCTACATCCCCTACGCCATCCAGGCAGAAAGCAGCATCATCACGCTGTTCGACCCGGGAATCCATCACACCACAGATGATCTTCCGGCAACACGTTCACCCAGTTCGATCGAGTCACCCAGCTACGTCATGCCCGATGGTTATTTCGACATTCGCTGGCGACGGATTCGGCGCCCGGTCGTCGTAACCGGCGGTGAACTGACGCTGGAAATGCTGGAACTGCAATACAACCAGGCGGCCAATATCTACACCGCTCCAATGCATATCAAAGCCAACGGGGGAGTGTTCCTGATTGACGACTTCGGTCGCCAACTGGTTCGGCCGAAGGATCTGCTCAATCGCTGGATTGTCCCGCTGGAAGAACGCGTTGATTACCTGACTCTTTCAACTGGTCGCAAATTCATGCTTCCCTTTGAACAGTTGATCATCTTCTCGACGAACCTGGAACCGCGAGAACTGGTCGACGATGCATTCCTGCGGCGCATCCGTCACAAAGTGAAGATCGAAGCCCCGGACCGATCAACGTATGCCGAGATTTTTCGTTTGCTGTGCCAGCAGAAGCAGATCCAATTCAATTTGGCAGCGGTCGAATTGCTTTTTCGCAAGTACTACCATTCGGAACGGGTTCCTCGATCGAGCGATCCCCGAGATCTGCTGGAAATCGCAGACTCGATCTGCCAGTTTCACGAGCAACCTTTTGTGTTGAACGAAGGCCTGATGGACGAGTCAGCACGTCGCTTTTTCCAGTTGTAACAAGCCTCATTGGTCCTATTCGAATTCATTGTTGTCGACGGATCGGAGCCCGCTGTGCGGGAGGAGTTTACCGTGGTACGTTCATCGCGTTTCGCCGCATGGCTTATGAGTGCAGCAAGTCTGGCCGTCGTGGCATCAGGTTGCAACACGGCTCCCAAAACGGCATCAACGGGCAACTTGCCTCAGAAGACTCCAGCGGTCGCAACAAAGCCGGCGCCAGAGCCGCCCGAGTTCATGTTTGGCAAGGACTTGAAGGACCCTGTCAAAGTTCATCTCGCGTACGGAACGTGGCATGAACAGGATGGGAACCTGGCTGAAGCTCGCATTTCGTACGACAAGGTCTTGCAAAAGAACCCGAAGAACGTTGATGCGATGATGGGATTGGCCCGTCTGGATATCGCGATGGGACGAATGGACGATGCTGAAAAGCGCCTGGCCAAAGCCCGCAAGATCGCGCCGAAGGATTCGAAAGTTGCCGTCTCATATGGACAGTATTTCTCGGCCAAGGGTGACTGGCCGAGGGCGCTCGAATACATGACAGAAGCCACTGAACTGGCACCCTATGACACGGCGTGTGCGTATCATCTCGGTTACGTTCAGGCAAAATCAGGCGACCTGACATCGGCGCTGGCCAGTTTCACGACGGCGGTCGGCGCCGCTGAGGCCGAGTATAATCTCGCTTACATCATGCATGAGCAGGGAAACCTGCTGCAGGCTGAAGAGCACCTGCACAAAGCAATCGCGTTGAAGCCTGACCTTGCTCAAGCACAGACGCTGCTCATCACCATCCGTCAGCAACGGAGTAATACGAAACCTCAAGTGGCTCAGATGCCAGGGGCGCAGTCGAACAAAGTTCAGGCGGCAAGTTACACTGAGCCTTCACAACCCCTTCGGAGTGCGTTTGATCCCGTCCCAGGGGGAAGATAAGACTCAATCACACCTCGTTCGCTTTGGAGCTATTCTTCATACATCCAGAACTCCAATTGATGCTCATCCGCGATTCTGCGAGCATCAATCAGACCAACGAGCCACAACGCTGTCGCCCAGCCATCAGCTTCAAGACACGTTCGCGCACTGACGGAACTGGATCGTGAAGCGACGAGGTACGGACGTCCGGTTTTCGGACTTATCAAGTGGTGAATGATTTGGCCGTCGATGACTCGCGTGGTTCGTGATGTTCCGCTGGTCGCAAGCGCCGCGTTCGTCAACAATAAGGTCTTTTTCGGCTGCGATGCGTTTGCCGGATCTTCAATGGCGACATTCCAGCTTCCGCTAGCGAGCAGTTCACCACCGACGTCGATCAGGAACTCTGGTTCACGATCGAGGGTTGATTCTCGAATCACAGTAGCGATCCGATCCGCAGTGTAACCCTGCAGGATCGAGCCGAGATCAATCTGCAATTCAGGATGTTGCTTTTTCAAAGTGTTTGCTTCGCGATCCACGGACAACTTCTGCCAGCCAACTTTCGCCAGGATGGCAGCTAATTCCGCATCCGTCGGAGCGGTCTGGATATTCCCACCTGGTCCGAATCCCCACGCCTTGACCAGTGGCGCTACGGTAATGTCATACGCTCCGTCCGTAGCACGACTGAGTTCCTGCGCTTGCGCAACCAGTTGAATTAACTCAGCCGGAACTTCCATTTCCAATGTTGTCTCATTGGCGTTGCTGGACTTGCCCAAGAAAAGTGGGCGCGAGGAGAGAGATTAGACGGCCT
>JBAWWJ010000378.1:0-3339 GCA_037146815.1 Planctomycetota bacterium | reverse complement strand
AGGCTAATGTCCTCGAAAACCTCATCCCCCCAAAAAGTCGGATGAACCTGTTTTCATACGTTGTTGTTTCGGCGAAGACATTCCATCAGGAAGAACGCACATGTCCCCTCGACGACGCATCGCCAAATGGTTGCTTGAAAACACCCGGTCTCCCAAAATTCGACATCGGAATCGTCGCACTGGATCGGCGGTTGCTCAAATCGAACTTCTCGAGAATCGCGTGCTGCTGTCGATTGATCTCGGCCTGGCTGACAGCTTTGCTGTTCTGGCGGGACAGGCGGTGACAACTACAGGTCCGTCTACGATCGATGGAAATGTAGGAACTGGCCTGGATTCTGGAGCGAGTGGATTCCTTCCTGGAACGGTGACCAATGGGGCAATTCACCAGGGAGATCTGGTGGCCACTCAGGCCGAAAGCGATCTGTTAACGGCATACAACGCCGCCGCGGGGAAAGTGGTTACTACGGTATTGACCGGCCAGGATCTGGGAGGACTCACGCTGACGCCGGGTGTTTATCTCTTCTCGTCCTCGGCTCAACTGACCGGGACGCTCATTCTCGATGCCCAAGGGAACCCGAATGCGGAATTCGTTTTCAAGATCGGAAGTACGCTCGTAACATCCGTCGGTGCGAACGTCGTCATGATCCACGGCGGTGATCCGTGTGACGTCTACTGGCAGGTCGGGAGTTCTGCGACACTCGGGACGAACACGGCTTTTGCAGGACATATCCTGGCATTGACGAGCATCACCTTGAATACCGGCGCGTCTGTGAATGGCAGCGTCCTGGCGATCAACGGAGCCGTCACGCTGGATAGCAATTCCGTCTCCATCGCCGATTGTCTGCCGGTTCTGAAGAACCCCAGCAGCATCTCTGTGACAGAAAACGATCCTGCGACACCGATCAATGCTGGGATCTCCGTCACGGACTCGGGGACCAGCACGCTGTCCGGTGGCAGCGTAACACTGACAAATTATGCGGTTGGCCAGGACGTCCTCGGATTTATCAACGACGGCCTGACGATGGGGAATATTGCGATCACAACCAATGTTGCCGGCGTCATCAGCCTGACATCGAGCGGTGCTTCTGCGACAACGGCCGAGTGGCAGGCCGCGCTGCGATCAGTGACGTACACCAACACCAGCGACAATCCTTTGACGGCGACTCGGAATGTCATTTTTACGACAATCAATGGTCTGGATGTCACGACCTCGCTGGCTAGCACGATTCAACTGACTGCCGTCAATGATCCGGGGGTATTGTCGATCAGCGGCAACATCAATTACGTGCAGAATGACCCGGCCACAGCGATTGACACGGGCCTCGTGCTGACCGATATCGATAGCTCCGAAGAACATGCCACGATCACAATCACCAATTTCGTCGCAGGTCAGGACGTGCTGGCATTCACCAATGACGGCCTGACGATGGGAAACATCGCGGTCACCAGTAATGCTGGAGGGGTGCTGTTCCTGACGTCGAATGCGGGTGGTGCGACAAAGGCCCAGTGGCAGACCGCACTGCGGTCAGTGACCTATCTCAACACCAGTGCCACCCCCGATACGACACTTCGAAACATCACGTTTACAGTCCAAAGTGGAACGGGAGTCAGTAATGCACTCGCCAGCACAATCAACGTGAATGTCCTCGGCGTCCTGCCGGTCCTGGGGAACCCGGGCAACATCTCCCTAACAGAGAACGATCCGGCAACGGCAATCAATGCTGGAATCACCGTCACGGATGCAGGATCCAGTACGCTGTCCAGTGCTACCGTGACATTGACGAACTATGCAACTGGCCAGGATGTCCTTGGATTTGTCAACGACGGCCTGACAATGGGAAACATCGCGGTCGCAACCAATGTTGCCGGAATCCTGAGTTTGGCGTCAAGCGGAGCATCGGCGACAACGGCCGAGTGGCAGGCCGCGTTGCGATCGGTGACGTACACCAACACCAGTGACAATCCATTGACGGCGACTCGAAACGTCACGTTTACGGCGAATGATGGAACGGCGGTCAGCAATTCGCTGGCCAGCACGATTCAACTGACGGCCGTCAACGAGCCAGGCGTATTGTCAATCGGTGGTAACATTACCTACGTGCAGAATGATCCCGCCACAGCGATCGACACAGGCCTGGTACTCACCGATATCGATAGCTCGGAACAGCATGCCACCATCACAATCGCCAATTTCGTTGCAGGTCAGGACGGACTGACAATGGGAAATATCATCGTCACCAGCAACGCTGGCGGCGTGCTGTTCCTGACGTCGGACGCGGGCACAGCCACCAAGGCCGAGTGGCAGACGTCACTGCGGACTGTGACATATCTCAACACCAGTGCCACACCGGACACAACGGTTCGCAATGTCACGATAACGGTCCAAAGTGGAACGGGAGTCAGTAATGCACTCGCCAGCACAATCAACGTGAATGTCCTCGGCGTCCTGCCGGTCCTGGGGAGCCCTGGCAACATTCCCTTGACAGAAAACGATCCGGCGACGCCGATCAATGCTGGAATCACCGTCACGGATGCGGGGGCCAGTACCCTGTCCAGCGCCACCGTGACATTGACGAATTATGCGGCTGGCCAGGACGTCCTCGGATTTAACAACGACGGCCTGACGATGGGTAACATCGCTGTCGCAACCAATGTTGCCGGAATCCTGACGCTGACGTCGAGCGGAGCATCAGCCACGACGGTCGAGTGGCAGGCTGCGCTGCGATCGGTGACATATACCAACACCAGTGACAACCCTTTGACGGCGACTCGGAATGTCACGTTTACTGCGAATGATGGAACGGCTGTCAGCAATTCGCTGGCCAGCACGATTCAACTGACTGCCATCAACGATCCGGGCGTATTGTCGATCAGTGGCAACATCAATTACGTGCAGAATGACCCGGCCACAGCGATTGACACGGGCCTCGTGCTGACCGATATCGATAGCTCCGAAGAACATGCCACGATCACAATCACCAATTTCGTCGCAGGTCAGGACGTGCTGGCATTCACCAACGATGGCCTGACTATGGGAAACATCACAGTCACCAGCAATGCGGGAGGGGTGCTGTTCCTGACGTCTGATACGGGTACTGCCACCAAGGCCGAGTGGCAGGCCGCTCTGCGGTCAGTGACGTATCTCAATACCAGTGCCACACCGGACACAACGGCTCGCAATGTCACGTTCACCGTCCAGAGTGGAACGGGAGTCAGCGACGCACTCGCCAGCACAGTCAATGTGAATGTACTCACCGTATCAGCAGCGGCATTTGATATGGCATTCCACAACTGTCCGGCTATAAGTCGAACAGCGTCAACTGCTTATGTGGTTGGTTA
>JBAWWJ010000377.1:0-3345 GCA_037146815.1 Planctomycetota bacterium | reverse complement strand
CGCGGGCTGTTGGTGTTTCTACAGCTGAAAGCTGTCAGCGATCAGCATTCAGCGATCGAGTGCAAAGTGCTTTCGTGGCGGAGTTTTCCGGTTGTTGCGCCTTTGCGGATTTTTCTGATCGTGGGCGACTGTACTGGTCAGTTCCGTCACCCCCCCGTATGTGGTGTTCCGAAGTGGGACCTGCGAAGCCTTGCGGGTTGTGATTAGCGTGACTCCCCGTTTGGTTCGCTTGTGCGTTCCTTAAGGGAACGACCGATGAGAGCGGTGATACGGAAGATGCGTGTGGCAGGGAATGCTGGCACGTGCTACTGAAAAGCCCTCACGGAAGGTGGCTCACCATGCTACGGTGGCAGCTGACTAGCTTGGCCATTTGTGCTTTGTTCTCAATGAATTACTCGGTGCGAGCGGAAGACGAACCTGTTCCTCCGGCACCGGATGTCCGCACAAATCTGGGTGCGACTCTGGAAGAATTACAGGCGCTGGCTGAATCGAGCAGTCCGGCGCTACGTCAGGCTGCTGCCGATGTTGAGACGGCGCGAGGAGTTGCCATTCAGGCAGGACTGTACCCAAATCCCCTGTTGATCGGCGGCGCCAACCAGATCGTTGGTAACCAGAGCCAGTATTACGCTGCCATGAGCCAGGAAATTGTCACCAAAAACAAGCGGGGGCTCAGTCAGCAGGCGGCAACGCGCCAGGTGATGCAGGCGGAACAGAATTTCATTGCCACCCGTTTCCAACTTTTGACTGCCGTTCGCCAGGCGTACATGAAAACGCTGGCTGCACAGCGTCGATATGAAGTGCTCGTGCGACTCGTCGAAATCGCCCGAAAATCGATGGAGACTGCAGATCGGCTGCGTGTTGCAGGTGAAGGAACACGTACAGATCTCCTTCTTTTCGAAATTGAATTCGAAAAAGCCGAGGTTGCCGTTGAGAACGCCGAGGCACGTTTGGCTGCTGCTCGAAAAGAACTGGCCGCGACGCTGGGGTTGCGCGACATGCAGATCGGACGGATTAATGGCAACCTGCTGGAGTCGCTTGATCAAGTGGCCCAACAACTGTTGCTGGAGGCATACGTCCCCTACAACGCGAGCGTGCAGATCGCGGAATTGGAAGTTGATCGATCGAAGTTTCTGATTCGGCGCGCCGAAGTCGAGCCGTTTCCGAATGTGACAGTCTACGCAGGTTACCAGCGGCAGATTGAACCTGCCTTGCACAACATGGGACTGCTCACGTTGTCGGTTCCGCTCCCATTGTGGAATCAGAATCAGGGGAACATCACCTCTGCGTATGCCAATCTCAACAAAGCACACGCCGATGTGGATGCCGTACAGAATGACATTGCTCGTAGAATGGCTGAAGCGGGTGGACGCTACCGGGCAGCAGATCAGCAGGCTCGCCGTTTTGAACTGAAAATTGTCCCCAAGGCTCGTGAAGGGGTGAAGATGATTCAGGAAGGCTTCGCACAGGGACAACTGGACATCATGCGGCTGTTGCAGGCCCAGCGAGCCCTCGTCGAATCAAACCTCGGTTTCATTGATGCGCTCGAAGCACGCTGGAACGCCGCCGCTGAAATGGCGGGAATCGCACAATTCGATGCATTTCCATGATCAGAAAATCAGGCCCACCACTTTAACCGATGGCCAACGTAATCACTGATCTGCCGCTGGCGGCATTTTTCTGGACAAACGCAACGATTCTCTATCAAACCAGGCTTGTCCTGCCGTTGTTCGCAGTTCGGCCACGAGTTCAACTTCCCGAGTTTCCTCAGCGACCGTGAATTCAAATTCGAGGGGCTTCCAATCGGAAGTCCCTTCAAGTTTGTTCGTGCGGTTCTCGCCTGAGATCCGCAGGCCGGCACCACTCCCCTTTTCATCCTCAATGGCCACGACGTCGTTTGTCTTCACCATTGCGTGAAAGGTGTAAGTTCCCTGCGTCAGCAGAATCTTGCGTCGCCAGGAAGCGATGCACCTGCCACTGGGACCACATGTCACCGAGTAGGCTTTCTGTTCGCCCTCCAGATCGACTTCTTCGACCGCTGCATCTTCACTTTCGGACGCGCCGTACCAGTCCGGAAGATGCATGTTCCCATTTTCGTCAAACTCGGGCGGCTTGGGATCTTCGAGTTGTGTCTGTTCTCGAAGATTCATGGCGCGTGCGGTGATCCGTTCTTTGAACTCCTTGACGCGTTGGGCGTGGTCGCGTGCCAGTTGAGGGTCAATTGCATTCAAGACGGGTTGCAGGCGCCGACGCAGGAAATCGACTCTTTTATTCAGATTCGACGGCGGATCAAACAGCGGCAACAATTCATTCAATCGTTCGCGGTAGCGTGCTCGCCAGGCAGGATTAAGCATTACCGTTGATGAGACGATTGCGCCGGGCGGGTCCAGCACAGACGCGTTGGGATCACCGAACATCTGATCCATTCCATGCGGCAGGAACCGGGCCTTGTTGTCATCGGGATTGAAGTAGATCCGGTAATTGTTCTTGTTCTGGGTATATCCATCCCAGTGGCATGTCATCAGTTCGAATGCCATGAATGAAATGAAGGATTCGACGTCGAGTAATTCGTCAATCCGCTTCCATCGCTCTTCGAGATTCGGTTCGCGACAGGCGTCGAGCAGTCCTTTCAGATCGCTCCGATCATCGGGGCCTTTTCCGGCATCCTTTTCCAGTTCGGCATCGATATCCTGAACGAAGCCGCCGTCGTACAGATTGCCATTGCCGTTTTCGAAGTGGCGGCTCAGGAATGTCTTGTCAAACCCTTCTTTCAGGACATACAGCCCGACATCGCGACCGTTCAGCCAGACTCGGGCGTGAGTCACTCGGGTCGCCGGAAGCCCCGCCCCCCTCGCCAGTTCTTCACACAACCATTCGTGGATATACGTTTCGTCCTGGACCGAGTTATTCAGGTGGAACTTGTCGAGGCCGTGAAACGTCTGGCCTTTGGTGAACTTATTCGCATTCAATGTCAATGCGGGGCGATCGTCAAATTCTCGGAAGCTCCCCGCAGCCCCTTTCAATTTGATTCCCACATCCTTGTAAACAGTTTTGTTTTCGTGAATCGTACAGCGAACGTACGAGCGGTTGTCTGCTTTCAGTTTCTCGAGTTCCGAATCAGAGATCTGAATCCGCAGTCTGGGAATCGCCCCCTTCGTGAAAAACTCGGCGCTTTCGTCGACTTCAGGCTTGTCCACAGCCTGAGTCAGAAAGAGACCAAGCAGCGAAACCGCAGTGAAAAGTATCGAATTCATCGACGTAACTCCGTTTTGTCGTTGCCGTAAATGACACAGACTGGACTTGCCCAAGAAAAGTGGGCGCGAGGAGAGAGATTAGACGGCCTGCTCG
>JBAWWJ010000376.1:0-3357 GCA_037146815.1 Planctomycetota bacterium | reverse complement strand
ACGCAACTGGCTCCCATCGCGGTCCCCATTTTCAGGCAGGTCTCGGGGGTTGCCCCTGACAAGAGGCCCAGCACGAATCCAGAAACAAACGCATCCCCGGTCCCTGTCGCATCGACGGGTTCCACAGGATAAACCCCCGATTTCAGACGATGCGTCGGTGAGACCAGCAGAGATCCCTGGCTGCCACATGTGATGACCACAGTCTTCGCCCCCAATTCGCGAAACCGATCCGCCTGCTTACGTGGATCGGTTTCACCCCCCAGCAACTGTGCCGATTCGTCGTTGTTCGGGAAGAAAAAGTCCGTCCAGGGAAGAACTTCCTGAATCCACTGCAGCAGGTGATCACCTTCGTCTGGCAGCACGACATCGAGAATTGTTGTGGTCCTGGATTCACGGGCCAGACGAAACATCCGCACGACCCGTTCTGGCGACATTGCCTCCAGCAAACCAAACCCGCCGACGTAGAGTACTCTTGCGGAGCCGATGTCCTGTTCGCTCAGTTGCATTCCGTCATATTCGGCGTTGGCTCCGACGCAATGGATAAACCGGCGGTCCTCACCTTTGACGTTCAAGACGAATGTGCTGCTGGTCGGAGAGGTCTGGCTCAAAACCAGTCCCGTGCAATCGACTGACGATGCCACCAGGCGATCGCGCACTTCGCGCCCAAACACGTCATCACCGACTCGACCAGAGATTCCGACGGCCAGACCCAGTCGGGCCATATCGACGGCGACATTGGCTGCACATCCGCCGATCGTGAGCTCAACCCGATCCGTTCGGGCCAGCGTTCCCGGCGGCGGCATTCGCGCAATCGGCTGGCAGACAGAGTCTGCGACGATGATTCCGGCACAGAGACAATCGAGCGAACGAGGCATCCGTGAATCTCTTGTGGCTGGTCACCGGAAACGTCGGCGTTACCGATGCGGGGCTGGTTGACATCAGCCGGCACGCGCTAGCGTCCGGTTCAATACGTTGGATGGAAATTCCAACCGGACGCTAGCGCGTGCCGGCTGACGGCCTTGTTTGGTTATACGCGAAGTTCTTCGACCGACTGATTCAACTCGTCCGCATACCGTTGTCGAATCGGGCGAATGACGTCGGCAATGAACGCGTCGACCTGCTCGGGGGCTCGCCCGACAAACCGGCGTGCATCAAGTGCGGCGGTCAAATCAATCTTTGCGAACGCGGGGTCTGCCTGCAATCGCTCGATCAAATCGTTATCGCGCCCCAATTCCTTGACCATTCGGGCTGCTTCGAAGCTATGGACTCGGATGACTTCGTGCAGATCCTGTCGGTCGCCGCCAGCACGTACACCCGCCATCAGGATTTCCTCGGTCGCCATGAATGGCAGTTCTTCCGACAGATGACGTTCAATCACTTTCGGGTAGACCACCAGTCCGTCAACGATGTTTCGATACAGGATCAGGATCGCATCGGTCGCCAGGAATGCCTGAGGAATCGTCAGTCGACGATTGGCGCTGTCGTCGAGTGTTCGCTCCATCCATTGCGTTGCGGTTGTCTGGGCGGCGGATGACGTGAGGCTCATCACAAAGCGGGCCAGACCGCACATTCGCTCCGCTCGCATCGGATTCCGTTTGTAGGCCATGGCCGAGGAACCAATCTGGCTGCTTTCCTTGGGCTCTTCGACTTCTTTGCGGCTTTGCAGCAGTCGCAGATCCGAACCCGCTTTGTGTGCCGATTGAGACAGCCCTGCCAGTGTTTCAATGACCTGGGAATCAACCTTGCGAGAATAGGTCTGGCCTGTCACTGCATAGGCTTGATCAAACCCCATTTTCCGGCAGACGCGTCGATCCAGGTCCTCGACCGTTTCGTGATCGCCGTTGAAGAGGGACAGGAAGGTTGCCTGAGTTCCCGTGGTTCCCTTGGCTCCGCGCATCCTGAGCGTCGAAATGCGATACTCAATTTCTTCGAGATCCAAGACCAGATCGTAGCACCACAGCGTCGCTCGCTTGCCAACCGTGACAGGTTGTGCCGGTTGCAGGTGAGTGAAGCCCAGGCAAGGGAGATCACGGTACTCTTCTGCGAACTTCGCCAATTTGTCGATGACCGCAACCAGCTTCGATCGCAGCATCTGCAGGCCTTGCCGCATCAGGATCAAATCGGTGTTGTCGGTGACGTAGCAACTGGTCGCGCCGAGGTGAATGATCGGCTTTGCGGTCGGACAAATATCGCCATACGCATGGACATGTGCCATCACATCATGACGCATCACCTTTTCGTGACGAGCCGCCCGCTCGAAATCGATGTCGTCGACATGTGATTTCAACTCGTCGATCTGGGCCTGCGAAATTTCCAGCCCCAGGTCGCGTTCGACCTCTGCCAAAGCCACCCACAACCGGCGCCATGTCGAATGTTTGGTCTGAGGTGACCAAAGTTGGCACATGGCAGCCGATGCATAGCGGCCGATGAGCGGGTTGTCGTAGACATCGTAATTCACGTCAAAATCCTTAGGGGCCTACCCTGTCAAAACGGAGAGCGGTCGGTGTCGTCAATCAGAAGGATACGTTTTTGATGAGACCGTTCGGGGCCGAATGGTGTCAGTCAGCATGCAGACTCGCAATATGATCACTTTAGATTTCTTTGGACCGAAAAGCGACAGATGGATACCAGTGAATCATTGGGAAGCGGAAGCATTCGTTCGATCGCCAGTCCCGGCCAGTCGTCCCAAGCACGCGGCTGAAAGGTGACCTCCGAAGCCGAGTGACAGTTTCCAGACACGGTCAATTCGCCGTTGCTCGGCGTGATGCGGAGTAAAATGAAGTTTCAGTTCTGGGTCGGAATTGTGTAAGTTCACGGTCGGGGGGACGGTCTGATCCCGTATTGCCATGATTGCGGCAGCCAGTTCGACGCTTCCCGCGGCGCCCAGCAGGTGCCCCAGGCCCCCTTTCAAGCTGGAGCAGGCGATCCGGTTGGCATTCTCACCCAGGACTTCGCGCAGCGCTTGCGATTCGACGCGGTCGTTTGGAATCGTGGCGGTCCCGTGCAGATTGATGTAATCGGGCAGTTGACCTGTTGTCCGTATCAGGTCGCCAAGCAGTCGTTTCAGTGACATTCCCGCCGGATCGAGCTGCGTCAGCCCACTCGGATCAGACAACATGCGCCCGCCGAGCCATTCAGCATACCAGCGCCCGCGACGGGCAATTGCATGTTCAAGCGATTCCAGGATCAGGCAGCCCGCTCCTTCACCCACCACGAATCCAGAACGATTCTGATCATAGGGTTGGCAGGCCATTGAGGGATCTGAGCCCGACCTGGCAAGGACCCCCAGCCGCAGGAATGACCCCAGGATTGCCGGCTGCAGTGACGCATCGGAGCTCCCTGCAATAACGACATCAC
>JBAWWJ010000375.1:0-3400 GCA_037146815.1 Planctomycetota bacterium | reverse complement strand
GGCCAGGACCGGTGCGATAACCGGTCCACGGCAACCGATCTGTGATGCGACATGGGTCGCCGCCGAACTGGGCCAGATGTCGAGCCAGTTTCTGGTAATTTGCTGCCCAGCAAGGATGCGTGAAGCGGTCTGCAATCCTCCTTTGCTGGTTCCAAACACGACTCCCGTCGTTTCCGCCGCGAGGGTATCAGCATCCAGTCCGGAGTCAGCAATTGCTTCGGTCGCTGCCTGTCGCGCAAGACTCATCACCGGATCGATCCCGGAATCAACAGATTCCGGGGGAAGCTGGCACGGAGCCCCCGCCAAACGCGATGTCCCTGTCCAATAAGGGGGGGCTAACCATTGTGAAGCAGATTTTCCTGCGACCAATGATTTCCACGTCGATTCGCGATCTGTCCCGAGAGGCGACCAGATTCCGATACCAGTCACGACGACGCGTCGGTCTGTACCAGCATCAGCGCGGGGAATATTCGTCACAGTTGTACTGTCAGGTTCTTTACTGTCAGGTTCGGCCGCTTGTGCGACAGACTGCAAAAACGGCTCCTGCCACCAGAAGGACCACGACAATTCCTTCGACGATGTAATATTTCGGAGGGGCACTGACAGTCGCAGCCCCCGGAGGCGGGGCCGGAGCGGCCTGGGCCAACGGCAAACCTGCCCGGGCAGAGCTACATACAGTTAAGGCACCAACGCATCCAGCCGCCAGGACGGCTTTACGAATTCGCTGTTCCCATCGCATGTCCATCGTCGGCACCCTTCCACAAATCGAGCATTTAGAAATCGCTCAGAATTCCTGTAAGTCGCCGCACCACGTGTTGAAATGAGTTCACCACACCGAGACCAGCGGACCGGTCTCGGTGTGGTGACTGACACTTTGACACTATGGCAGCAGATCCTTGACGGTGTCTCGTTCCTGCTTCAATTCGGCGATTGTCTTGTCAATCTGGCTGCGGCTGAAATCGTCCACCTTGAAGCCCGGGACAACTCGCCAATTATGGCCATCGCTGCAGAGCGGCAAACCGGTCACCAGACCTGATTCGATCCCGTAGCCATTGCCATCTGACCAGACGGCAGCGCTGAAGCACGAACCAGCAGGCGTGGGAGTGACAATGCTTTTGACAGTATCGAGAGCAGCATTTGCGGCACTGGCAGCACTGGAAGCGCCGCGAGCCTTGATGACCGCAGCACCACGCTGTTGAACCGTGCTGATAAAGTCGCTCTTCAACCAGGCATGATCGCTGATGACTTCAGGAACTGGCTTGCCGTCGATCTTCGCGTTCACGAAGTCGGGGTATTGTGTTGCGGAGTGATTTCCCCAGATGGCGACGTTTGAAACGGCTGAAACAGGCCGTCCCGCTTTTTGAGCCAACTGAGCAGCCGCACGGTTCTGATCGAGTCGTGTCATCGCAAACCACTGGTTGCGTGGCACATCAGGAGCGTGTGACATAGCGATCAGGCAGTTCGTGTTGCAGGGGTTCCCCACTACGACAACTCGCACGTCTTTCGCCGCAGCAGCCTGAATCGCTTTACCGGTGCTTGTGAAAATCGGACCGTTGATCCGAATCAGGTCGGCTCGTTCCATCCCTTGCTTGCGTGGGATACTGCCGACGAGGATCACGAAATTACAGTCGCGGAAGCCCTCTTCCAGATGATCGCTATCGTGCTTCTGGACTCCGGCGAGAGTCGGAAACGCACAGTCATCGAGTTCCATCTGGATTCCGTCGAGTGCCGCCATGACCGGCGGTACTTCGATCAGGTGCAGAACGACAGGTCGGTGGGAACCGAAAATCTCACCAGACGCGAGGCGGAACAGGGTGGCATAACCAATCTGGCCAGCGGCACCAGTGACGGCAACATGAATCGGGGCAGTCATTCAAACGAACTCCTGAGGACGAAATTCCAGCGAACCAGACGGAGCGTAACGTCTCCTACTGTTTGCAGCAACTGAGTTGCACTCAGGTTATCGGCATTGAGAATCCTTGCCGTCTTGTCAGTGACAGGACGCCTTCAGGTGCTCTGGAGCCTTAGTCTGCGTCGGGACTTGGCCCACGTCGCCGGTTCAAGCGTGCGACAGCGGTCCGGTTTGCTCGGCGTTTGTTGATGTGACCCCGCAACTCAACCTGACGATTCCCCCAAATCGCTGGCGAGGCGGGAAAGAGAGGTAAACTTTGAGACGGTTGACCGCGAGTACAACTGCGACTACGATTCCGCGCACAAGCAGGGACTGCCGATAAATCGCGGTTTGAGGTTTTTTCCGATTCTCGGACCGGGAAAACTCAACCTGCAAAGGGCGATTGCCGATTCTTGGTCTGTCGGCCCCGTAGCCAAGTGGCTAAGGCAGCGGATTGCAAATCCGTCATCGTCGGTTCGACTCCGACCGGGGCCTCTGATTTAACCCTGTGCTCAGCACAGGGTTAAATCATTCTTTGGGACTGGAAATTCGCTGAGTCTTCTCCTCGAAATTGAAGGTCATATCGAGCTGGGGGCGTTGGACAACAGTCTGTTTCTCGGCACCAGCGGACATGTCTGATTCGGTACGGCTCTGCCGTTGGCAGAGTTGCATGTATCGACCAGCGGCCTGTTTCCCACGTTGCGTCTGCAGTCAACCAGCGGCTCGCCGCGAGTCTGGGACCTGCGTGGCAGTGGTGATGGATGTAGTAGCGCTGGTGACCCGCGTTGTTAAAGATCAGCAGCAGACCATCGAGGATCAGGAGAAGACGTTGCAGGAACAACGCAAATCCATTGACGATCAAAAGGCGATGATCGATGAACTGATGAGGCGATTGAGCCAGGTCGAAGCGCGATTGCCCGAGACAAAATGATTGCCGAGGCCATTCGACCAACCTCAACGTGTTAGAGGGCGGGTGATAACTTTCGTCTTGACCGAGCCAAAACCTGAGGTTGGCGACGCGGCATTCGATTGCCGAGCGAGCCACGACTATCGTCGTTCATCGTCTGGCCCCACCCTACTTTTGTGACGTGCTCGCTTCGGCCAGGTATCCAGCACGACAGGGTGGCAGGGCGCACCTGCTTCTGCAAAGCGCCAATCTGGGCCGGTGAATCTGCGAATTCGTCCTCGCACGGTCAAAGAATGCTCAGGGGCGTTTTGATTACTCAAAACGCCCCTGAAACATACTGAACTGCAAGTGCGGGCCAACGCGTGCAGCCAGCATCTCTATTATTGGCACTTTGCATGCCCGGATAAAGATTCGAAATGCAAGTTTCCCAAAAAACTCGGAAAGTCGCGTGAAACCACGGTTTCTTGCGGGCACCCGCCAATTCGATTTCAACGACTCTGCAGACCCTTCACGCGATGGTTTTTGCATCAGATGAGTTGTCTTGCAACACAAGTGTCCGGCTAATGGTTTGGGAATTCGTAGAAACGTGTAATCAAATTAGG
>JBAWWJ010000374.1:0-3429 GCA_037146815.1 Planctomycetota bacterium | reverse complement strand
GAATTGTTGCGAGTAGAGCCAGAAAAAGTGATCACTGACCCCCAGGATCTGGACGCTGACAACCCAGCCTCCAAACATCCCGACTCCGTCCGCAACGAGCGTCAAGGCGGGAATCAGCCAGAAACAAGCGAGAAACCGCGGGACAACCAGATAGGATATGGGGTCAGCCCCCAGTGCTTTCAGGGCGTCTATCTGTTCGGTGACTCGCATCGTGCCGATTTCTGCCGCCATCGCACAGCCGACTCGTCCCGCCAGCATCGTGGCAGCCAGAACTGGACCTAACTCTTTTACCAGAGAGACGTTAATCACCGAACCGATACGAGATTCGAGTCGATACATTCGCAGGGTGTCGTACGATTGGACGGCCAGAACCATACCGATGAACAGCCCCGTCACCGCAATGACCGGGACACTGCGAACACCGACTTCGTACATAACCGGCCACAGAACACGCGACCGAGGCATCTGCCCAACGAGTCCCCCCATCGTCTGGAAGAGGAAACGGGTCAGATCCCCCACGGCGATAATGAAATTGACCACCAGACGCCCCACCATGTGGACGGGTGTCGGATCGCCAGTTGTCAGTGATGCGGACATTCAGGTCTCCGGGCGGACAGGCCTCCGTCGCACGAAGGCGACGTCGGTAAGCGTGCGTCTAGTAGCGGATTTCGCCGATTCCGGCGAGACCAATTACGGTAATTTCACATTGCCCGGCGTCGTGCCGCCCCCTGCCCCCCAAAGCCCCCAGTCGCCTCACACATCTCATTCTATACTTTCTACCGATTCCCAATTTTCCCAATTCTCCCGCAGCTCTGGAGTTGACCGGCGAATGCTGCCGATTGATAATCCCGCCGACACTGGATCTAGGCAACTCAATGGCGTGAGTTGCTTGTCGTCAACCTGGCAGGGAGGCCGAACGATGACTCAATTGGATTTGCAGGAGGTTGGTTTTCGTTGGACGAAACCGACGTGGGAACGAGCTGGTGATCGGACATGGCTGTTGATTGTTCCGAGCCGGATGTCTCGAACTGACGAAGGTGGGTGTACCACCGACCCCCGATTTGACCGCTCGCAGCGGATGTATGAAGTCTTCGAGTTTGATGGAACCTGGCTCGATCAACTCCATGAAATGCAGGTCGAGAGTATTCTTGCCAGCCCACGCTGGCGGCGCGACCTTGCCGCAGTGTGAACGTTTGCACCGCACTTTGTGATATCGTGAAGCCCGGCTTGGAACCAAGTCGGGCTTTGTTTTTACCGGCATCAGCCCAAGAGAATTTGTTTATGCAGGCGATCGTTGTGACTTTTGATCGACTCGCGACACGCCTGATCGGGTGCTACGGGAACGAGTGGATTGAAACCCCGAACCTCGATCGACTGGCGGCTGCGGCGACCGTGTTCGACAACCATTTTGCTGATACCGTCGGCCCGAATGCAGGGCGTGCCTGGTTCACCGGTCGCCACTCCTGCACCCCTGCCCTGCCCGATTCCGTTGCCAATGTGATTGCATTGCTCCGTCAGGCGGGTGTCACGACAGAATTGAGGATTGCATCAAATTCTCACCTGTCCGGTTGGGACAATCTGGAATTTTATCGCGTCACACAATCGGCGGGCGATGACGGCCTCGATGTCGATCCCAACGCGGTCCCGATCGCCCGCCTCGTCCAGTCCGGCGTCTCACTGTTGCGCGAACCCACTCCTGCGACAAATCGACTGGTCTGGCTTCATGCTCCGGAACCGGGTCTGCCTCCTGAGGGTTTCGCCACTCTCTACTTCGAAGACTTCGAAGAGCGCGGACTGCCGATGACCGATGTCCCTCGCGAAGACTGGCCGAAAGAAATTGCCGTCGCAGCAGGTAGCGTTTCACTGGTGGACCACTGGATCGGTGAACTCCTCAACCAGATCAACGTCCTCAGCCAGGAACAGCCAACCCTGTTGATCATTACCGCCGCGCGAGGTCGCAGTTGCCTGGAGGGATTTCTCGCAGAGGTTCCGTCAGTTCGCGGACCAGCCCCGTCCGATCTTTTACGCGATCAGGAAATCAAAAGTCCCTTGTTTCTTTCAATTCAAGGGGGGGGAGAAATGTTCGCGGATTTCAACGCGATCCGGTGCCCTCACTTTGTCCAGACAACAGACTTGTTGCCAACGTTGCTCGACTGGTTTGGTCTGCCAGAGTCATCGGGATGCGAAGGAACCAGCCTGCTCAAAGAAGCCCTTGCCGTTCAATCGACTCGGAAGCAGGTCCGATTTGGCGACGACAACCGAAACCTTGGAATTCGCACGAACGAGTGGAATTGCCTGTTACGACTTGCAGAAGAGAATCGTTCAATCGCCGCTGACGTCTGTTTCGGTGACGCTGCCTGGCCCGAAGTGGTCCAGCTCTTTTCAAAACCAGATGACATCTGGGATGTCACGGACCTGTCGACCCAGCAACCCGAAGTTTGCGAAAGCCTGGTTCGGGAACTTGGCTCGTCGATCGGATGATGTATTGACTTTGTTCTTGGTTCCTGGTTCTTCGTTCTTCGTTCGAACGGGGCGCAGTGAGCGAGACTTCGTTCGGCGTGGGTCTCCCGACCCCGCCGAAACCGTCGACCGAAGGTCTCCTCTTCAATTCCAGCAAAGCAGTTTGCAGGACGATTTGGGGAGGAAAAAGGTACACCGTGAATAGGATGTCAAACTGTCATCGGCTGACTTCACGCGGAGCGATGAAGGCTACTTTCGGAAGGAAACGAATAGAATTCCTCAGGAAGTAAGTCTCGTATTCGACCACGAACAAGCGAGCGTGTCTCTTCAAGAACGCCGACGGCGCGTGGTGGAAGTTGCGTCAATTTAACCCGAGACATCACTTGGTTCAAGCGGTGCAACAGTCGCTCATCACTGACGTAGTCTCGCAAAAACTGCTCGACTCGAAACAAACCAATGAACCATGCCAGCCTGTCTGTTGGCACTCGAGCCATCTGGTTGATCGAGTCCTGGATTGCGGTCGCATCAACGTCAGCAAGCGTCTGATAGTAACGATCGAAGTGACCGGGAAAGCGTTCGATCAGCACAGCATCGAGCAGCATTTCCATTCCGACATGCCCCAGAAATCCGTAGTGGAAATCCCCTTCGTGACCCAATGCGGTCCGAAACAATCCGGCGATTTCAGTCGTCACTTCGAAGAAGCCGCGCGTCGCATGAAACCAGTCGTCGTCCTGCAGGTGCTGCAATGTTCCAGCCGCAACCTCGGAAAGGACCGTTCCTCCAGAATCAGCAAACGGGCTCAGGTGCTGCGGGCGAAAACGAACACGGCGATCTGCGACCGACAACCAGTCTGGAACCGCTGTCCCTGCCATGAAATAGGGACGGTCCAGATGATTCAGGGCATGACAGAAATAAGGCTCTTCGGCGGAATTTGTGGATGCGTGAGGGGGTGACTGGGGGAAAGCTGGA
>JBAWWJ010000373.1:0-3504 GCA_037146815.1 Planctomycetota bacterium | reverse complement strand
TATCGATGCACAGAGGACATATCGATGCACAGAGGACATATCGATGCACAGAGGATTGGTCATTTCATGACCAACCCTCTGTGACATGACGAAACTTGATTGCAACTGGTCAGCAGCGTCGACGATCAGACCGCTTCAAGTGCCTGCTTCAAGTCGCCGATGATGTCCGCGACATCTTCGGTACCGATTGACAGTCGAATAAAGTCCGGTGTGACTCCCGTCGCTTCCTGTTCGGCTTGAGTCAACTGTTGGTGGGTGGTGCTGTTGGGATGAATGATCAGCGACTTGCTGTCGCCGACGTTTGCCAGATGGCTGAACAGCTTGACACTGTTGATCACCTTGATCCCGTTTTCCTTCTGCTGGGTTGGGGTGGCCCCCTTGATCCCAAAGCCCATGATGGCTCCACAGCCGTTCGGCAGATACTTCTTGCCGAGCGAATAGGACGGATGGTTGTCCAGTCCGGTGTAATTCACCCAGCTCACCTTGGGATGAGACTGCAGGAACTGAGCAACCGCCAGGGCATTTTCGCTGTGTCGTTGCATCCGCAGGTGCAGGGTTTCGAGGCCTTGCAACAACAGGAACGCGTTGAATGGACTCATCGCGGGACCCAGGTCGCGCAGCAGTTGAGTCCGGACTTTCAGAATGTACGACAGGTTCATCGGGCCGAACGTTTCGAAGAATTTCATGCCGTGATAGCTTGGATCAGGATCGGTCATTTCGGGGAACTTGCCATTTCCCCATGGGAACCCACCCTTTTCGATAACCACACCACCAATGGAAGTCCCGTGGCCACCGATGAACTTCGTGCAGGAGTGGACGACGATGTCAGCACCCCATTTGAACGGCTGGCAGAGGAGCGGTGACGCCAGCGTGTTGTCGACGATCAGTGGAATACCGGCTTCATGACCAATCGCCGCGATCGCTTCGAAGTCTGGGACGTCGACACGTGGATTGCCGATCGTTTCCAGGTAGATGCAACGCGTGTTAGCGTCGATCGCCTTACGGAAGTTTTCAGGGTCGGCCTGTTGAACAAACTTGGCCTTGATCCCGAACTTTGGAAACGTGTAGTGGAACAGATTGTAGGTTCCGCCGTACAGACTGGTTGCGGAGACAATGTTCTGGCCTGCCTGGGTGATGTTCAGGATGGCGAGTGATTCTGCAGCCTGTCCGGAGGCCACTGCCAGGGCTCCGGCTCCCCCTTCGAGTGCCGCCAGGCGTTTTTCGAGAACATCGCATGTCGGATTCATGATCCGTGAGTAAATGTTTCCGAACGCCTGCAGAGCAAAGAGGCTGGCGGCATGATCGGTGTCGTTGAACGTGTATGATGTCGTCTGATAGATCGGCACCGCGCGCGAATTTGTCGTCGGGTCGGGCACCTGTCCGGCATGTAGACATTGAGTTGCGGGCTTCATGCTGTCAGTCATTTGTCACTTTCTAATGGATGAAAACTAAGGTGGGCGGCTGCAGTCAGCCGTTAGAGCCCCGAATTTACGGGGATGCCAACGGCAATGTCTCAAATGATGGTCTCAACGAAGCCCCATCCTCACATGGGCGAAGAGGCGGCTGATGCCAGATTCACCACTGAACGATAAGTGTGCGATATGGTAAGGCCTGCGATTGACCGACGGAATCCGTTACGGGCAATTCCCTGCCACCAGACTTGGTGAGGCTGGCGAATCGGGCCTAGAATCGTAAGACTTCCGACAGCGAAACGCAATTCGCCACCCAACGTCCGCCGACTGGAAGAATTTTCTGGATGTCATCCTCCGCAGAACCGCTACCGCTTCCGCCTCCCAAGGCCAGAAACCTGCATTGGAGAACCATTCAGTTCATCCTGCAGAACGTGTTTTGTTTCTGGCTGGGCTATCGAGCTCGGGGATACCAAAGACTGGATGAGGCTGATGGGGGGCTGGTCCTGGCCAACCACCAGAGCTTTCTGGACCCGCTATTGATCGGACTGCCGCTGCATCGCCCGGTCAGTTTTCTGGGACGCGACTCGCTATTTCGAGTCCCTGTCGTCGGCTGGATTCTGCGAAATACCTACGTCATGCCAATCAACCGGGAATCCGCCAGCACAGCCAGCCTGCGGGAAACGATCCGGCGGATGCATCATGGATACCTGGTTGGTATTTTTCCCGAGGGGACCCGGACCGAAACGGGCGAGGTTGGCGAATTCAAACCTGGCTTCGTCGCAATGCTGCGGCGAGCCAAGTTGCCAGTCTACCCAGTCGGCATTGCCGGGGGATTTCAGGCAATGGGCCGAAAAAGTTGGTTTCTGTATCCCGCTCGCGTCCGAGTTGTCGTCGGGGAACCAATCACTGTCGCCGAACTGGATCAGTTCGCGAATCGAAACCAGGATCAGGAACTGATCGACTTTGTGCGCAGCCGGATCGTGGCCTGCTATCAGGAAGCGGAAGCCTGGCGTACGGAAAACCGATCAAAGTGATTGCGTTTGGCCACAACTCGGCCTGTCGATTCGGCTTCAGCGACTCACATCGTCAGCAACCAGCGCATTACGCTCGGTTTCAAATCAGATCCAGTCCATCTGATGCTCGACCGTCGCAGGATTTCAGTCACATTCAGACGACCTCATTTTGAAGGCTCTTGTAGAGTTGCAGGTTTGCCGTAACGTGTTACGATGCCACTGTTATCCGTGGGGAGTTTTCTTTTAAAATGATCCCGGAGATTGCCGAGTTGATGGTGACTCGGAGATGAACGGTCTTACGAACGCGGCATGCGAACGATCGCAGAACTGCATCGCAAGTTGTTTAATGGTGGTTAGTTGCGTAAAGGTGCCAGGTTGTTTTCTTTCCTTGGCGAACTGATTGAACTTGTAGTCTGGCTGGTTCAGCAAGGCTGCATGTGCCTGAAGCGTGCGATGGGAAGATCAGCAGATCTGCTGATCTGGATCGTCACGTTCTTGGGGATCGGTCTGCGCCATTCTTCCTGGCCGGCCATCGCCGCGCACAGGTTGGCAGTCGGACCTCCGCAGGAGGACTGGATTGCCCACTTGTCAGGCGAATTCCGGTCGGCACATTTTGTGACGGCATTATTGCCGTCGCGTCAACATATTCGCGGCTGATCATTTCCATCGAACATTCCGTACATTCTCCACTCGACCGTGGGCGCGCTGCCATCGGAAAGAGGAATGCCTCCATTGATTTCGTGTCAGGCTAGCCGCCTGCACGGTCGGTGTCTCCGGTAGCTTACTGGGAGGCCGGGATGTTACCGTACGTGGTGGGTTTGATTTCGTTGGTCGTCGGAGCCGCCATTGGCTACTTCGTCGAACGAACGATGCGCGGTGGCGCTTACAAAACGCGGGACGAAATCGTTCAGCAGGCGCAGCGTGAAGCAGAGAACATTGGCAAGTCGGCCGAGTTGGCCGCGAAAGAAGATGGTTTTCGTCGTCGCGAGGCGATCGAAAAAGAAATCAACCAGGCACGCGACGAACTGCGCAACCAGGAACGGGCGCTTGATAAACGCGAAGCGGGAATCAAGGAGCAG
>JBAWWJ010000372.1:0-3531 GCA_037146815.1 Planctomycetota bacterium | reverse complement strand
GGTAACCTGACGCTTATCCCCGTGATCGATCGACCACTGGAGCCAGCCCCGTTGGGAGCCAAAACAACGCACCGTCGCCGTCAACTGGCCGAATGGATTGCGTCGCCGGAGAACCCGCTGACCCCGCGAGTCCTCGTCAACCGGTTGTGGATGAATCACTTCGGATCGGGGCTGGTCCGGTCGGCCGACAACTTTGGATTTACGGGCGATAAGCCGACGCATCCCGAGCTGCTCGACTGGCTCGCCTCAGAAGTTTCCCGGCAGGAAGGTTCCATTGGCAACGCATCGATTGGATCGGGGGCAACCCGCAGATCTTCGCTGAAATATCTACATCGACTGCTGATCACAAGCTTCACTTACCGCCAGGCATCGCTCCATCCGAGGCAGGATCTGTATGCAGCGCAAGATGCCGGGAATCGCTTCTGGTGGCGGGCCGAGCGACGACGACTCGATTCAGAATCCCTGCGCGATCGCATGCTGATTGTCGGAGACGATCTTGATACCCGTATGTCGGGCCCCGGCTTTAAACCAACGATCCAAGTTGAAGCCTTGGAAGGATTGTCGCGTAAAGAGGGAGCCTGGAATCCCTCGCCACTTGTCGAACAAAGTCGCCGGGCTGTCTATATGTTCTCACAGCGCAGTCTGCTGCCACCCCTGATGACGACGTTTGATTTTGTCGACACAACTCTGCCGTGCGTTCAGCGACCTGTTTCCACGGTTGCGCCTCAGGCTCTGGCCCTGTTAAACAATTCGTTCGCCCATGAACGGAGTGCGGCGCTCGCAGATCGCGTCCTGAAGGAAGTTTCCGCGCCTTCTACAGAGGACTTATTGGATCGCCAGATCAGCCGAGCATGGCAGATCAGCCTGGGGCGAGATCCCTCGAATCCCGAAATCGACGCGGCACGCTCACATGTTCGACAACAGTCGATGCGTTTCGAAAGCACGATGCAGCCTCAGTCGTCCCCTGTGATCAAACTCCCTGAAAACGGGCGAGTCCTTCATCTGGCCGCCGATGTCGGTGTTCATGTTGACTCCGACGGGCGCGTGGAATCCTGGAACGATCAATCGGGGCAGTCGCATCATGCATCGCAGGCCATCGCCACGCATCGCCCGTTACTCGTCAAGAATGCGATTCACGGTCAACCGACATTACGACTCGATGGCCAGAAGCGGTTCCTGAATTTGTCCGGCCAGGTCGTGACATCGCCTGCATTCGCGGTTTTTGCTGTGGTGAGCGACCAGTCCACAACGAATCAACATCGCGAAATCTTTTCAAACTGGAATGGAGCCGTTGGGAATTCCGGAACCAGTCTTTTTCTGGGAATGACCGGTGCAGACTCGGTGCGACTGAGCGACGATTTTTCGGGCGTCGGCAAGATTGCAAGTCGATCCGCGCCGTTCCTGTTGTCAGGCTTCAGCGGCTCAACCGGCATTTCCATTCAACAGAATGGGACGGATCTGGCTTCGCGAGGGCAGGCGATCAGCCCTCGAAATCTGAAGACCGAGTACGTGATCGGGCAACAGGGAAACATTGACGGCGAATACTGGCACGGTGATATCGCCGAACTGCTGGTCTATGACCGTGAACTGAAAGAGAGTGAGCGTCAGGCCGTGACCCGGTATCTGGCAGAGAAGTACAATCTGCCCCGGCAGGTTCAGGAACGACCTCGCTCGGCATACCAGTTAGCGCTGACATCCCTGTGCCACGTATTGATGAATACTAATGAATTTGTGTACCTGGATTGACGGAGTGGATGATGCGATCAGATCGTACAAATGCAGGTACACACACCGTTGAAGGGAACCTTCCCATGTTCGACCCCAAGTTCGGCGCGGGTCTCCCGACCCCGCCGAAACGACTGACCGAAGGTCTCCAATCCCAGCCCCATCACAATCGGCGAGAATTCGTCTGGCAAATGGGGGCTGGATTCACTGGTCTGGCTCTCACTGGCTTGTTGTCGCGCGATGGCTTCTTTGAAAAGATTGGCTATGCCGCCGAATCACTGTCAATCAATCCCTTGACCGCAAAGGCATCGCATTCCTTTGGACGTGCGAAGAGTGTCATCTTTCTGATGATGAACGGTGCCCCCAGTCAGGTTGATACATTCGATTACAAACCTCTGCTGGAAAAGATGTCCGGTCAGCCTCTTCCTGAAGGAAAGAAGTTCACGAATTCGGGTGGTCGTAAAGTCGGATTCCTCACCCCGTCATTTCGCCCTTTTCGACCGGGGGGCGAGTCGGGCCTGATGATTTCCGACTTCTTCGAGAACGTGCGGAAACATGCCGACAAGCTGGCAGTCATTCGATCCTGCCACACTGACAGCCATGCTCACGGTTCTGCATTGGTCGCGATGAATACCGGCAAGACGTTTATCGGGCGTCCGTCGCTCGGAAGCTGGGCCGTCTATGGACTGGGAACGGAAAACGAAAGCCTGCCGGGCTATGTCGTCATCCTAGACAAGCGTGGCGGACCGATCAGCGGACAACCCAACTGGTCCAGTGGCTTTATGCCGTCGTCCTTCCAGGGAACACTTTTTCGTCCAGTAGGCGATCCCATTCTCGATTTGCGAGGCCCCGAGTACCTCGATCGACCCGCTCAGCGAGCACAGTTGGATCTGCTGGCAAAGCTCAACGCCGACCACATGGCGGCACGTCCCGGTGGCAATGATCTGGCATCGCGGATCAACACGTATGAACTGGCTTACCGGATGCAGGCCGAAGCACCTGAGGCGGTCGATTTGTCGCAGGAAACCAAGGCGACTCAGGATCTTTACGGCATCGGTCGCCATCCAACCGACGAGTTCGGCCGCAACTGCCTGGTCGCACGACGACTGGTCGAACGCGGAGTTCGATTCGTGCAGCTTTATTCCGGTGGAGGCCATCTGGAAGAGACGTGGGATGCTCACAAGAGCATTGAAACCAATCATGGTCAGCATGCTGGTGAAGTCGATCTTCCCATTGCGGGCCTGCTGACGGATCTGGAGCGACGCGGCCTGCTCGATGAGACTCTGGTCGTCTGGGGAGGCGAATTCGGTCGCATGCCGTTCAGTGAAGGGAGGGGAGAGCCGGGTCGCAATCACAATCCGTATGGCTTCAGCATGTGGATGGCAGGCGGGGGTGCCAAAGGTGGAACATCTTACGGCGAGACCGACGAATTCGGTTTCGAAGCGATCAAGGACAAAGTCCACCTGCACGACCTGCATGCCACGATTCTGCACCTGATGGGCTTGAACCACGAACGTCTGACCTACTTTCATCAAGGCCGCGACGAGCGATTGACTGACGTGTTTGGCAATGTGGTCGAAGGAATTCTGGCGTAATGCGCGATTCCAAATACCCTTGCGTGAAGATGGGACACGTTCAGGCCGATTGCAGGTATTTGTGCTTTCCAGATCGGTGTCCTTGTTTCAAGCAATCGGTGACTCGACCAGTGATGCGGCGAGCGTTCTCTCCCGGAAAGTTTATCTCACGGAGCCACAGAGGCACGGAGGTGAAATCCTGAAGAAGAATGGCGTCACGTAGCCGCGCCGA
>JBAWWJ010000371.1:0-3635 GCA_037146815.1 Planctomycetota bacterium | reverse complement strand
GGACTTCTCCATCACTGCGCGAGCCCCCGAGATCGGGTTCTTGACGGTCATGACTCCGGCCATCGCTCCTGCCTTTTTGGTCTTCCCTTCCATGATCGACGCGTCGAGTTCGTTCGTACCAGCGTTCGTGAAAACAGCCCCTTTGCCAGCATTGAATACCGGCAGATCTTCCATGACTCGAATCGCCGCTTCGACAGCATCCAGACTCGTCCCGCCGCTTTTCAGTTTGGCGTGACCTGCTTCCAGGGCGCTGCGCAGTCCGGCGCGGACATCTTTTTCCAGTTCGGGCGTCATGTCCTTCTTGTCGACACCGATTCCACCGTGGATTCCCAGGACCACATCATTGACCACGGGGTCCGCTGCTTGAGACAGATTTGCCATCGTGAATAACACCATCCCTGAAAAAAGAATTCGCGACATCGACAGCTCCACGCACTGAATTTCGTTACGTCGTCACAGCGACGCTCATGATCGCTTCTTCTGTCCAGTCCGCAGCCGCACGGACTTCTCGCAATTGGCCTCGCGACATCACCCCGATCCGATCGCAGACTGCCATTAATTCGGTCAGGTACGAACTGATAAAGATGATCGCTTTCCCTTCGGCAGCCAGTTCGCCCATCAACCGATAAATCTCGGACTTCGTACCGACATCGATACCACGTGTCGGTTCATCCAGCAACAGGATATCTGCCTGCTGATGCAGAACGCGGGCAATCGCAACCTTCTGCTGGTTTCCTCCCGACAGTTCACCGATTGTCTGCTCGGGGGATGCGGCCTTGACCTGCAGACGACTCATCCAGCGAACGACTTCTTCACGTCGACGATTCAGGTCGAGCCAGCCGAACCGTGTGTAGGGTCGCAATCGGCTGTAGGTCATGTTGTCAGAGATACTGCGTGTTTGTGCCAATCCTTCTGACTTGCGGTCTTCTGAAACCAGTCCCAAACCGGCAGCGATCCGAGCAGAAGTTGTCGCTGCAGGCGTGAGTTTTCCGACGGTCACAGTACCGTTCGCCACTGGATCGAGACCAAACAGGCACCGAGCCAGTTCCGTACGGCCAGCTCCAATCAAACCTGACAGTCCCAGGATTTCACCGCGCCGGATCTCCAGTGTCACCCCCTGCGGTGATCGCTCGCCACTCAGATGATCGATCTTCAGCAGTACTTCACCCGGAGTATGAGGGACCGTGGGAAACAGGTCCGCGACGTTGCGGCCGACCATCAACGAAACGATCTGAGAATCGGTCGTTCCTGCCAGATCTCCCCGACCAACGGACCGACCGTCACGCAGGACTGCGTAACAGTCACAGACCTGTCGGATCTCTTCGAGGAAATGGCTGATATAGACAATTCCCAGCCCCTTTTCCCGAAGCTTTCGAATCACAGTGAAAAGGTTTTCAACGTCCTGTTTTGTCAGTGAACTCGTCGGTTCGTCGAAGACGATCACTTTGGAATCGGCAACGAGTGCCCTGGCGATTTCAACCAGTTGCTGGACGGCGATGGAGAGTTCCCCGACGGGCGTTTCGGGGCGCAGGTCAGGATGTCCCAGCAGTCGCAAGGCTGCCTGAACCTTTTCCCGCTGGGCCTTGCGATCGAGAATGGCAAACCCGGCGCGGCCGAATCGACGACATTCTTGGCCGAGCATGATGTTGTCTTCGACCGAGAGATCACGGGCGAGATTCAACTCTTGATAGATCATGCTGACACCCGCCAACCGGGCTTCATGCGGCCCGTCGGGAGCGTAGGGGGCTTCACCCAGCAGCATTGTGCCAGAATCGGGGGCGTGAGCACCGCTGATGATTTTCATCAGCGTGCTTTTGCCCGCACCGTTTTCGCCGATCAGCGCGAGGACCCGGCCGGCAGGGACCGACAGCGCGACGTCATCCAATGCTTGCGTCGCGCCGAAGCGTTTCGAAATCCCAGACATCGACAGCAAGTCGGACATCAGCTTCTCCGGCTCACCCGATGTCCGCAAACGCCGAGACTTCCCCGGTGGTGATCGGGCCTTTGCAATACGTTCGCATCACCTCTGTCAATTTGATTTCGCAGCCGAGGCCCAATACCACCGAAATCGGCTCGGTAATATCCAGGCAGGCCTGACCGCGAGACGCCATCGATTACCCGAGTTCGGCCATTCGCTTGCAGATCGCTTCTGCCATTTCGCGAGTTCCGACGGCAGTTGGATCGTTGCGATCCGGTTTCATGTCGTATGTGACGAACTTTCCTTCTTCGATGATGCTCGCGACGGCTCGTTCCAGTTTTGCGGCGGCAGCCGCTTCACCGATATGTTCGAGCATCAGCTTGCCGGACAGAATCAGCGCCGTCGGGTTGACCTTGTTCTGACCCTTGTACTTCGGAGCCGACCCGTGAGTCGCTTCGAAGATCGCCGAATCGGGGCCAATGTTCGCTCCCGGCGCCACACCCAGACCACCGACCAGACCGGCACAGAGGTCGCTGAGGATATCTCCGTAGAGGTTCCCCATCACCAGCACGTCGTAGTTTTCGGGCTTCTGAACCAGTTGCATGCACATGTTGTCGACGAGGCGTTCCATGTAGACGACGCCAGCAGCACTGGGGACTTTTCCGGCTAACGTCGGATCGGCCGTCACACCGTCTTGCAGCTTGGCATCTTCGTACTTGGCATCGAACGCCGTGGCAACAGCCCGCGTTTCGTCGTACCACAGTCCGTCCGTGAACTTCATGATGTTCGCTTTGGAGATCGACGTCACCGATTTGCGACCATACTTCACGGCGTAGTCAAACGCATACCGGCTGATGTTCCGAGTCCCTTCGACAGAGATCGGCTTGATGCTGACCCCAGTCGTGTTGATACCGGACTTGATCTTCTTGCCAGTGGAAGCGGTATTGATAAAGCCGATCAATTCCGCAGTCTTGGGATCACCCGCCTGGAACTCGACACCGGCATACAGGTCTTCGGTGTTTTCACGCACGATGACCAGATCGACATGAGTCTTGTCGAAATACGATCGAACGCCGCGATAGGTCTTGCAGGGACGAACGCAAGCGTACAGTCCCAGTTCCTGTCGCAAGGCAACGTTGACAGACCGGAATCCCTTACCAATCGGAGTTGTGATCGGCGCCTTCAGGGCGATTGTATTGGCACGAACCGACGCGAATACGGAATCGGGAATCTTTCCCTGAGCTTCGATGACTTCGATCCCGCATTCCTGCACGTCCCAATTGAACTTCACGCCGGTCGCGTCCAAGCAGCGACGGGTCGCTTCGGCGAGTTCGGGACCAGTTCCATCTCCAGGAATCAGGGTAACATTGTACGGCATGAATGCGGTCTTTCTGCGATGGCGGGAAGCAAAAAACGGCGAGATCTGGCGACCCGCCGGGGAACTGTTGCGAGGCATGTAACCGTAGACGCTAACACGAGTTGAGGATGTGATGCAAGCGAACCGCGAAGAACGTCAGGTTTCTTACGGACTTCCGTGCGATTCATTGCTTAAATCCGACAAATCCAACCCCGGTTTTGACGCTCGAGGTCGAATTCCTTTCCCATTGCTTGCGTTCTCTTTCATTTCCGTGACCAACTCGTCCCGAACTACGGGAGGGCGAGGCCTGAGTTTCAGGCGCATCTTTTAATCTTTTTGATTTGGAGCTGATACCTGAGT
>JBAWWJ010000370.1:0-3690 GCA_037146815.1 Planctomycetota bacterium | reverse complement strand
GTATACAGCAAAAGAGTCGTGGTGATCGGCAATCCAGTCAACATGAGTCACGAGAGCACAGCGCACCAACCACCATGCCATGATTCTCGTGTCACATAAAAATCAGATAGAATGGCCGGCCCGTTGGCCTGAAGGGCCGGTCGTTCCTTTCGATGAGTCTAAAGTCCAAAGGAATATTCGGCCCTTCAGGCCTCAGATCCTGTTTTTACATCGTTTTCCAGGGCCGAAGAGCCCTGGCTGGGTGAACTGATGGCCCACTTGGGCCGTAAGACCCGAATCTCCCGGGGTTTCTGAATGGCCCCCGCCACACCAACTATTTCGGCGGAAGTTGCTTCACAAATTCCGTCGCGCGGTGCAGCCATTCGTTCAGATCACGGTCTTCGATGATTCCTGCCGGCTCAACGACGATCCAGCCCTTCATCGGTTTGCCAGTAATGTCAAACTCACGAACATGCGGTTCGTAGAGTGCCGCGGCCCCTTCGACAGAATCTAGCCGGACGATGAGAGCATCCTTCCAGATGCCGACACACATGTTGCCATTCAGCAGGAGTCCGACACCACCAAACATCTTCTTCTCGGTGATGCCGGCAGTCCGGGCAAACCCGTCACGAATCCGTCCCGCCAGTGATTCATCGAAGGCCATGATTTTATCGGATCAATGGAATTCCAAAAAACAAATAGACGTCGTTCGGCGCGGATCCCGAGTGTTCGGCGCGGGTCTCCTGACCCCGCCGAAACCCCCGACCGAAGGTCTCCTCTTCTCCGTTCCTCTGAACTGGCTTTCACCAAGGCATGAAATCCCTATTCGCCGTGATGCTTCTTCACCAGACGACCATGAATCACCAGCGCCAGCAGCAACACAATTCCGAGCAGGAATGGGCGGAGTAAGTCGAATTGCGTGACCCAGCTTTGCTGCAGCCAGGCCTGCGGCAATGACGAATTCTTGATGATCCGTTCGGGATTGACCGCATCCAGCCCGACTCGCAAGACGGTAAATGTCAGCACCCCTACCAGCGTTCGGCCGATCCCACCTTCACCACCGAACAGGCTTGTACCACCCAGAACGACACAGGCCACCGCATCCAGCAGCAGATCGGCATTTTGATCGAGGCTGACACCTTCCAGGCGTCCGGCGTTCAGCATTCCGCCACACGCGGCACACCAGGCACAGATCACCAGCGACGCCATGACGATCGACTCGGTCCGGACACCCGCCAGCTTGGCGGCCTGCCGATTGCCACCGGTCATGTAAACATACCGCCCGAATCGAGTGTGCTGCAGAACCAGGTGCGCGACCACCATCACGATCAAAGCCAGCACTGCGCTTTGTGGGACTCGCAGGCTGCCAAGTTCAAACAGCGACGCATTTCCCAGTTGTTTCAACAGCGGAGGGACATTGAACTTCTGGCTGAGTGTCAGAAATTTCGCGAGTCCCACGGCGATGTTCATCATCGCCAGAGTGATAATGAAGCTGGGGAGCCCCGACGAGACCGTCAGCCATCCCGAAAGTAATCCTGACAGCAGTGCTACCAGCAGCGGGATCACAATTACGATGCAGACATCCAGGGAACTCGCGTCCCCCAGTCCCTTGGGGCCAGCCGCGAATGAGGATTCCCAGAGAACTCCACAGACGCACGCCGACAGCAGCGCCACCGTCCCGACGGACAAATCAATTTCTGCACACAGCAAAACAAACGTCAGCCCGGTGGCGACAATGGCGAGCACGGCACCACGCTTCAGAACCAGCGTCACGGTTCCCAGACTGAGAAAATCTTCTGCCACCAGGGCAAACACCAGTGTGACGGCTGCCAATGTCAGCAGCGGCGCAAAGTCTGCCAGCGAAAATCGGCGCGATCCCAAGGAGGCATCAGTGGCTGGAGTCGGTAGATTCATCACTGTCCCACGTTTGTTGAAGCTGCGATTCCCGCATCCTCTGCGGCATGCATCAAGTCCTGTTTCGTCACCCGTTGCCCGGCAAACTCACGAGTAATTCGACCGCGAGCAAACGTCAGGATGCGGTCGGAATGTGCCAGGATCAGTTCCGGTTCGGTAGAAGCCAGGATCACTGCGGCCCCGGCCCGTTTCTGCTCGGCGACCAACTCCATGACGTCGGCCTTGGCATGAACATCCATCCCGCGAGTCGGCTCTTCGAGCAGCAGGACTCGGATCGGCCCCAGCAGCCATTTTGCCAGGACAACCTTCTGCTGGTTCCCCCCCGAAAGAGCTCCCGCTCGCAATGCCGGATTGGGAGGACGACACCCGACCCGTTCGAGCAGCGGGTGACAGACGCGATGTTCGTTACGCCGCACAATCCACGACCCAAGGACTCGCTTCAAATGTGCCAGCGTCGCGTTGTGAGCGATCGGTGCATTGCGAGCCAGCGTCTGAGCCCGATCGGCGGCGACGAACACCACGCCGTTCTGTACGGCACTCGGCACATCACCCGGTCGCAATGTCTTCGGACCAAGATGAACGGTTCCGCGATCCGGTTTCAACACACCCGCGATGGCCTGAACCAGTTCCTGATGCCCGGCCCCGACGAACCCATACAACCCCAGGCATTCACCCGGCTTGACATTCAAACCGATTTCGTCGAAGTCACCGCCAAGGGTCAGTCCTTCGACAACCAGACGTTCACTGCGGGCGGTTCCTTTGATCGGTTCCGGCAGGACAACTTCAGTCTTGTCATCCGCAGCCGAAGCTCGATCCTCGCCCACCATGTGATGCAGAATTGTCGCTCGATCCAGTTCCGACGCAGGACTGGTCTGCAATTTTCGGCCATCACGCAGGATGGTGACTCGATCACAGATCGCGAGGACGTCTTCCAGAAAATGGCTGATAAACACCATCGCCACGCCGCGTGTCTTCAATCGAGCGATCAGTTCAAACAGTCGACGAGCCTCGGGCAGACTCAAAGCACTGGTCGGCTCATCCAGGATGAGGACCCGAGCCCCGCAGTGTAGTCCACGAGCAATTTCGACCATCTGGCGAATGACCAGCGGATAGGTGTCCAGTCGGCGTGTCACATCGATCTGAATCTCAAGCTCAGCCAGCGACGCTTTTGCTTCGCGATTCATCCGGGCCCAGTCGATCCGCCCGGCGCGAGTCGGCTGTCGTCCGAGAAACAGATTCTCGGCAACAGAAAGCGAACCGATGCCAGAAAGCTCCTGGTAAACCATGGCGATCCGCTGAGCCAACGCTTCGCGGGGAGAATGCAGTCGGACCAGTTGACCATCAATCCGGATCTCGCCGGTATATTCCGGGACGACCCCCGCCAGAACCTTCATCAGAGTACTCTTGCCAGCCCCATTACAACCGACGAGTCCGTGAACTTCGCCGGGCCGAATATCAAAGCTGACATCCTGCAGCGCAACGACACCCCCAAATCGCACGCCAATCATGCGGCAATCCAGCAACGGCGATTCAGAGTCAGTCGTCATGAGAATGAGGTTGAGCGAATGTCCTGGAGTCAATCTGTGACGCGTCAGTGTATCGAACACGACGGCCCAGTCCAACCCGCGTGGAAATGGCGGGAAATGGCGTTGCCTGTGAACGGAACCGGATTGGAGAATCATTCCGGCCCCGGCCCCCCATTCCATGATTCACGAATGACCGTGCCTAACGGGATGGGCGTCACTATTCATAAGCAGATCCCGTTCGCGCGTATCGTTCAATGACTTCTTCAGCAGG
>JBAWWJ010000369.1:0-3690 GCA_037146815.1 Planctomycetota bacterium | reverse complement strand
GGAGATCGCTCAGTCGATCGAAGCCGACGTCGACGCCTTCTTGAAAGAAGTTCGTGTGGAACTCAAGAAACTCCCGGCGAAGGGGGATCACGAAGTCTTGCCGATCCTGATCAAGGGGGCAAAATACTCGATGCCAAGCCTTACGAAGAAGTCGTGCAGTGATTCAAACCTCGAAATTCGAATGTGGGGCGTTCTGCTGGCCGGTTTCCGACTGACCATTCCACCGGTCGAGGCCTCGCTTCCAGAGGAAGCACCGCTGGCGCCGCAGCAGAAGGAAGAAGCCAATATCATTCTCTTCGCAGACGAAAAAGAACCGATCGACCTTCGAAAGCTCGGACGCGTCGGAAATTTCTCGGTCGCCGAACACTGGAAAGCGGTCAAACATTCTGACGAACAGGAAGCGTTGTTCGCACTATTGATCGAGCGACTTGACGACACAGATGACAAGATTCGATTACAGGCTGCACATTTTCTGTCGCTGCTCAACGATCCTCGCAGTGAACCCAAGGTCCTTTCCGTTCTGACCGATGTGCAGGACAAGCGGTTGAATCTTGGCAAACTCGAACACCTGAAGCCAACGGTCTGGATGCTCGGACCGGTCCCCGATGCTAATGGATTTCGTTCCGTTCATCCTATCGAGACAGCGCCGATTGACCTGTCTGCCAAGTACGATATCGCGGGAAAATCGTTTGAATGGAAACTGACGAAGACGACCAGCCCTGATCGTCCGTTATACGATTTCCACACTTTGTTCGAGCCGTCGCCGAATTCGTCGGTCTATTCCTTCTTTCGATTCGACGTTCCGACGGCGCAGCGCATGCAATTGCTGGTTGGAAGTGAAGATGGTGTCAAAATCTGGCAGAACGGTAAGCTGGTATTCGAAAATGATGTCGTCAGACCATTAATCCAGTTGGACGACGTCGTGTCACTCAACCTGCAACCCGGCAGCAACGACATTCTCGTCCGCGTTCAGATGCGAAAGGGACTCGGAGGTCAGTACTTCCACTACCGGCATCTCGGGGACGTCAGGCTGACGATCCCCGAAAAGCCGGACGGATTGTCTCTGGCCGACCGGTTGAAATCCGCCGGAACAGGCACTCAGGCTGTTGATCCGAAGTTCCTCGAAGTTGATTGGGTAACCGCAGTCAGGCAGGGTGACGTCGCACGCGGAAAGAAACTGTTTGCAGCAGAGTCACTTGGCTGTGCCAAGTGTCATGCAGCGACAGCGTCACAAGCAGGTGGCGGTGGGCCAAGCCTGGCGGATGCCGGCAAGCGATTCACCGTCCCATATCTGGTGGAATCAGTCCTCGCCCCCAACAAAGTCATCTCGCCCGTCTTCAAATCGTCGATCATTGCGACAGTCGATGGGAAGATCGTTACTGGATTGGTCGTGGTAGAAACCGCCGAAAAGCTGGAGGTTCTTCAGGCGGATACAAAGCGGATCACGATCCTCAAGTCGCAAATCGAAGAAAGAAAACTCGGCGACGTCTCGGCGATGCCACACGGGATCGTAAAGACGACAGAGGAGTTACGCGACGTTGTGACGTATCTGTTAAGCAATCCCGTCGCAGAGTAAATTGAAACGGAGGTCCCGCGGATGGTTCGCACGGCGAACCATCTGCGTCGTACTACGCCGCAGGCAACTAACCGGCATCGTGAAGGCCATGATCTCCATCGGCATTTCCAATTGGTGGTACGGCTCTTGATGAAAAACACGATTCCAGTTTTCAAAACTATTTTGCGGCATTGGCTTTCGCCTGCATCAAAGTCATGATCAAGGCTTGTTCCATTTCGCCGGCTTTGAATCCGAACGGACCGCGGCCACCTTTGTAGGCCACGTTCCCCTTGGTATCGATGACATACAGCCGCGCCGGCATGCCGCTGTACGCGTTGCCGGTCGAATCTTCGATGTCGTCCACCAGCAGCGGAATTGTTGGCTTGAGTAATTGATGGCACTGTTCTGCCACTGCAATTCGTTCGGCATATGTCTTCGGTTGTGTCACTGCGACGCCGACTTTGGTGTTCGATTCCATCTTCCAGCCGTCCGTGGGATGGGCTTCTCGCACATAGATTCCCAGAAAGATCGCATCGTTCTTGAAGCGTCGATAGACAGCTTCCACTCCGGGGTACATCGATCGAAATGGTCCGCAAGTAAAGTTCCCAAAAACAAGTACGACAGGTTTGGAACCGATTACTTCAGAAAGTCGAACGGTGTGTTGACCGTCATGCGTCTTCAGTTTGAAATCCGGGGCTGGCTGATTCAGCTGCGGACCTTCTTGCAGTGAGCCAATTTCTCCCGCGAACAAGCCTTGCAACAAGACTTCTTTGGTTGGGGCGTCGCCAGGAAGAAAGTTGGAGGACAGTCCTGATAGCCAGGCATCCCGTAAGTCGTCAGAATTAAAACTCTGCTTCGTTTGTGCCGCCTTGTCGAAGAACGCCAGCCATTCCTCACGCGTCAATTCACCATCACCATTCGGATCCGCCTTTCGAAACAGGCGATTGACCAGATACGACTGCTGCACCCAGGAATTGCGATCAGACCAGTCCAGATCCTCGGCCATGATCTTCCCATCCCGATTGCGATCAAGACGCTGAAACCATTCAGGCGTCCCTTGAAAGTCATCCTTGCCAATTGTCTCCGCAGCAGCGGTTCCATGCCGTTCTACCAGCCAGGTCCATCCAAATCTCGATTGCGCCGGCCCGAACCAGCCATCGTTCGCGCTGATCCGAGGTCCGCGGACGATGGCCAGATACATCCGAATCGCTTCTGGAATCGTCTGGCCTTCAAATGTTTTTTCAATCTCGTCAGCAGGGACCTTGTTCAACTCAGGTCCCACCTTGAACGACGGAACTTCCGCTGATTGAGGGTTTTCGTCAGCGGCATTTGCCGCAGAAATCACAAATCCAAGCAGCGCCAGGATTGAGAAATGGACGATCGCTTTTTTCATCGAATGACCTGTAAAGAGTTCGAAGGGCCGAACATGCCGATCTGGTATGGGACTACTTCTCTACAGTCAGACCCGCGGATTCCGTGATCCGATCGAACGATGCCCGATTCGTCGTGTAACTGATCGTCTGAACGACTTGGCGCGGCCCCACCTGCTTGACAGCTTCGGCAACATCATTGTCTGTCAGAACCACCGGGGAAGCCGCCAGCTTGCGAGCCAGCACAAATAACGATCGTTCGGCAGGTGTGAAGTTCGACCAGTCCCCATCCAGTGAGTAGATCTGCTCGTCCGAACAGCCTTGCTTCTTTAGTCGCTGTTTTGCCTGAGCCACTGCATACCAGGCGCGATCCTTTCGGGCGATGATCCAACTCAGCTGAGCTTTCAGAAGCGGCTTCAGATCATTGCGGTCTTCCGCGGAACGAATGCTGCTGATGCGTGCTTTGGCGCTGTTGGGGAAATTTGCCAGCAGGCGGACCCATTGTGGCAACGGCCCCTCGGGAAACCCATCAGGCAGAAGTTCTCGCGCCTTGCCCTCATCGACCAGCGGCAATCGCGGTTTACGCTGCCCCGCCGTCTGCAATGCCTTTTCAACATCGTCTCTCGATTCGAGTGCCGGGCGAATGGAAACCGTCGATCGCGTGGCCTGGCCCGTCTTGGAATCGATTGTCACTGGTGCGACCTTGGTAATCGACGTAACCGTTCACACCCCATCAGCAGTGAGTGAAGGTCCCTGCTTGTGATT
>JBAWWJ010000368.1:0-3738 GCA_037146815.1 Planctomycetota bacterium | reverse complement strand
CTTCACTGCCAAGCAGACGCAATTGACGACGGAATCGGATGCGATCAAGAAGGCGATCGCCGACCAGGCAACGGCCAGGCAGGCCGCCCAGGCAAAACTGGTCGAAGCCTATGCCCCCGCAGATGCGGCCTATGCCGCAATGGTGGAGGCCCGTAAGCCGTTGGACGCTGCCAAGGCGAAGTTGAACGGTGCCTGGACTCAGCACAAGGCCGAATCGCTGGCTGTATCGCAGCAGAAAAAGCGTTTGGATACGTTACAGGCTCACGTGGCATTTGGGACGGCCGTGGCAGGGTTGGCGACAGCCCAAGCTTCCGTTGAACCTGCAAAAGCGGAACTCGCAGCAGCGACGCAAGCGGCTGCGCAGCAGCAGGCCGAAGTTGCCAAGCAGACAGCGGCTCTGGCGGAACTTGAAAAAGTCGCCGTCGATGCCGCCAAGCAATTCGAAGAGGCGAAAGTTCAGTTCACTAGTAAGCAAGGGGTTGTCCAGTCCGTTGCGGAGGCGGTGGCGAAGTCGGATGCGGCACTTCAGAAGATCCCCGGCGACGCGGAGTTGACCTTGGTCGTCCAGAAATTGAAGGATCGACAGGAACCGCTCGTCAAAGAAGCGGCCACGCTTGAGCAGGCGATGGTGACTCGAGATGCCGCAGTCAAGGATATTGCCTCCAAAATGACCGGCATGAAACAGACTCTGGTCGCGGCAACCGGCGAAATGACCGTTCGCCAGGGGGCTGTCACCGCAAAATCGAATGCGGTTAATCAGTCATTGGCGGCCGTTCAGACTTCGCAATCGGCGATTGCCACTGGGCGCGGTCAACTGGTTGACATGTGGACTCAAGGTATGGGAGTCAGATCGCTGAAGCAGCTTTCTCCCGAACAAATGGGCTGGGCCGTAATGCACGCAACGGGGGTTCTCGAACCGCAGCGACCAGGTGCCGATGCCGAAGTGGAAAAGACGATTCCCAAGGCGAGCGTGGCTGCCGACCCCGCCAAACTGCGTGATCGCGACATCCGTGTTGAAGCGTTGCTGCACGAAAGAAACCGTGGCAATCTCAATGTGTTTGTCAGCATGTACGCTCAATCGGCCGGGCAGCCGCAAGACGACTTTTTTGCAACACCTGACCAGGCACTGTTCGTCGCGAATGGCGGTTCTGTCGTGGGATGGGCAGCGGGCGGCCAGCTGATTCAGCGATTGACCCCATTAGAAGATCCGAAAGCACTTTCCGAAGAACTGTATTTGAGCGTGTTGACGCGTCGTCCGACAGACGCTGAAGTGGCCGAGGCTGCTCAGTTGCTTGCGGCTCGACCGACAGAGAAAGCCATCGTGTTACGCGATATGATCTGGGCTCTGGTGACTTCTGCCGAGTTCCGGTTCAATCACTGAGATAATTTCGTTAACTATCGTTGATTTTGAATCTTGAATTGAAAGCAGCAAACACGGCTACGGATGGTCGTGCTGCGACGTCAGTCGAGTACTGGAGTGAATGCCATGCGATGCGGATATGCTTGTGGATCAACGGAACACCAGATCGCTCGACGTCAGTTCCTTGGAACGCTGCTCGGTGGCGGCGCAATGATAGGAGGACTCTCGGCCCTCGCACAGCCAGCGGCTTCAGCGGAACTTGCCAAACAGCAGAAGCGAGTTCTCGTCTTTAATATGGCAGGTGGCCTGAGCCAACTGGAAAGCTGGGACCCCAAGCCCAATACGCCAACGGGCGGTCCCTTCCGAGCCATCGCGACGTCGGTTCCGGGTGTGCACATCTGCGAATTGTTGCCCGAGACTGCCAAGCAGATGCATCGGCTGGCAATCGTCCGCAGCGTCAACACCAAGGAAGGGGATCACGGTAAGGGAGCTTACATGATGATGACGGGGCGCAAGCAGACCCCCGCAGCCGACTTCCCCCGAATCGGTGCCGTTGCCGCAAAAGCCCTAGCCACAGATGTGGGGGGATTGCCAGGTCACATTCAGATCACCGCCGGCGGTGGTGGACGCGCGAACGACTCGGCGTACCTCGGCCCCAAATACGCCGGTCTGCTGATGGGAAATGGCCAGCCCCCTCAAAATACGGCCCGCCCTGAACAGATCACGCAGATTTCTGACGATCAGCGGAATGCCATGCGCCGCGCGGTGAATGACCGGTTCCTGTCGCGCCGCAAGACAGCCATGACCGATGCCTACACGTACAGCTACGAGCAAGCTCAGCAGTTGATGGCGCAGCGTGAGATTTTCGATGTGACGAAAGAATCCGAACAGGATCAGGCACGCTATGGAAAACACGATCTGGGCCGCCACTGCCTGCTCGCTCGACGGCTGCTCGAAAAGGGGATCACCTATGTCCAGGTGAGCCACTCCAACTACGACTCGCACAATGAAAACTTCAATTTTCATCTGGAACAACTGGGAGAATTTGATCACCCCTTTGCAACGATTGTTGGCGATCTGGCTGATCGCGGCCTGCTCGAAAGCACGTTGATCGTAGTTCTGTCCGAATTTGGTCGGACTCCCAACATCAACCATTTGTTCGGCCGAGATCACTGGGGAACCGCGTGGTCCGTCCTGATGGGCGGGGCGCGCGTCCATCCCGGTGCAGTCATCGGCAAGACGAACGAGAACGGTACGGCAGTGATCGACCGGGAAGTCGATCATGGACACCTGTTCCACACCTACCTGCAGGCAGTAGGTGTCGATTCGACAAAGTCATTCGACATTGACGGACGACCGATCCCGATCGCAGATCCCGCATATAGTGCGATTAAAGAGTTGCTGGTCTGATCACGGTGCAATACCTGGTGGCACGAACCTGCAGACAAGTGACTTGAAAGCCAACAGGCTGCACCGGCTGATTGGGGGCGAAAATGTCGTTGCCCTGTTGAACGCAGGAACACTCGGTATTCATCGCCAGCAGCAGCGTACTTGACTTCGAGAGAGTCGTTTTGACGAGCGATTCGACGGGAGTTCTGACTCCGTTACTCACGGCTGATTTGAGTTCCGTCAGGGGTTTAGAACCAATCAACCCGCAAGTCTAAAGCTGACCTGCGGGAAATGTTGACGACCTCGCTAATTACCGCATGTCCAGCAATTCAACCACAAAATGCAGGGTCGAATTGGGTGGGATTCCTGGTTTGTTCTGCGATCCGTAGGCCAGGTCTGCTGGGATTTCGAGTTCAATCATTCCCCCCACTCCGACCAGTTGCAGCCCTTCTGTCCAGCCTTTGATGACTTCATTGAGCTGGAACTTCGCGGGTTCGCCGCGGCCGTATGAGGAATCGAATTCTTTACCGTTGTCGAGCCAGCCTCGGTAATGGACCTGGACCCCGTTGCTTGCCGTTGGCTTCTGGCCGTCCGACTTCCGGCGGATACGGTACTTCAAACCTGATGGGGTCGTTGTAAATTCCGTTGGAGCATCCGCGTCGACTTTTGCGGGCTCCGATTCTGCGGCTTTGGCGGTTGGAGGCATCAATGCCGGTGGCGGTGGTGCATCAGTGACAGAAATGACTTCAATCAACGCGTGAATTGTCGAGTTGGCAGGAACGCCGACGAACCCCTGCTTTCCGTAGGCCAGTTCCGGCGGAATCTCCAGTTCGATCATTCCCCCTTCGCCAATCAACTGCAGTCCCTCAGCCCAACCCGAGCCGTGATTGTTGTATTTCATTTCAAATTGAGCGGGGGTTCCGCCGGTTCCATACGTGGTCCGAACAATGGTCTCATCGTCCAGCCATTCGCGGAAATTAATTTTGACC
>JBAWWJ010000367.1:0-3850 GCA_037146815.1 Planctomycetota bacterium | reverse complement strand
TTATTTGCATGGTCACGACACAAAAATGACGGGACATCCGGAGATGAACTCGGGTGCACTCGACCCGATTCTGGGGCATCGCACGTCTCTTCCGACCCGGCCAGCCTGCTCAGGGCCGCACTGCCAGCGAGATCAGCAAACTCCCGCGGCCCCCTCAAAGGCGATTCAGGTTCCGACATTCTCAGACGCCATCCTGGCGACGATCACCACGCTCGTGCGTGAAGACGATCTCTATTCTGTTCCGTCGTCCGAAGCCAACCCGGTTGTGGGGCTTGTCGGGCGAGTCTTTCGGCCCCCTCGCCTCGCGTAACTGCTTGCTGGCGCAGGTTTAATGATGTGGTCCGTACGTAGTCGCGTACTCGTTCCACTTCTTGGTGCTGCTCGGTCGGTTTCTGTTCGGTCGCGTCTACTGACTCGCCCGTAACCCCCAGCCGCAGCTCCCCAAAACATCGGCGATCCTTCCCATCACGCGCGAAGGGACGCTCTGCGCTAGCCTCTATCTGAACTGCGTCAGGCCATTTCTCGGAATGACCTCGACGCATGAGTGAATGTGGGCTGAGCAGCCGCTTCAACAGTTCCTCGCGATTGGTTTGATTTTCGATCATTTTCTCGCGCAGTCGCGCGATCTATTCTCAAATGATTTTCGAGGTTACGTCATGTTTAAGTCATCTCGTCGGCGTGGTTTTACGCTCATCGAATTGCTAGTGGTTATTGCAATTATTGCAGTCCTGATTGCCTTGTTGTTGCCAGCCGTTCAACAAGCACGCGAAGCCGCACGTCGGACGCAGTGCAAGAACAATCTCAAGCAACTCGGGGTGGCAATTCACAACTACCACGACACGTATCTCTGCATTCCGCTTGCCGATGTGAATGGGGCCGTCAACCCGATTTCGGCTCATGCGCGTGTATTACCCTTTTGCGATCAAGCCAATCTTTACAATTTGATCAACTTCAATGTTGGGTACGACGACGTCAGCAACACGATTCCCCGGAATACCGAATTGCCCCTGTTCCGTTGCCCATCGGATCCCACCAGGCTGCCGGCGACGATTGGCGGGAGAAATAACTATTACTGGAATGCAGGCTCCGGCGTTGTCATGTATTCGTCTGGAGCGGCAGGCCAACCCTCACCGAATGGCATCATCTATCACAATTCGATCATCAGATTCGCTGACGTTTCAGACGGCTTGAGCAACACTGCGGCTATGTCTGAGAAAATGACCGGCGACGGAAACAATGGCGTATCGACTCCACGGGTGGATACCTACAAGCCAGGAACGTACCCCAACACGGCTGACGAAGCATTGCAGCAGTGTAATGCGACGAATTTGAACGATTTGAGCATGCAAGGGTACTCAAACGTTGGTGCTCCGTGGCTGCAGCAATATCACTCGACCAACCAGTACAATCACATTCTTCAACCGAATGGTCTCTCTTGCATGTTTCCTCCAGGACGCATCGCAACGACTGCGAACAGCCAGCATGTCGGCGGTGCTCAGATCCTCTTGTGTGATGGATCCGTCAGATTCATCTCCGAGAACATTGATGTCCAGACCTGGCGCCGTTTGGGATCTCGCAACGGTGGCGAAGTGATGGGCGAATTCTAATTCGATCCGATGCCCCATGGTGCCCCGTCATGACCTTTGATTCGGGGGCAATCCATCAGCCGGAACGCGCTAGCGTCCGGTTTTAGCAACGGGCGAGCGCCCGGTGTCTGTTGTCATGCGCCCAGATAGGGTTCGCTCCGTTTGGGCCATCTTGAATCCTGTTTACCGTTGAAATCGAAATCATGAAACGAAGCCTTCTCGCATGTCTCTGTGCTCTACTTCTCATGACCGTCGCAGGTTGTGGAGCATCAGCGCGCACGTATCCGCTGAATGCCGATCTCGCTCGATCATCAGTCAAGGAAGCGATGCAGGCCTGGGTTGATGGCAAATCGCCGAAAGACTTGAAACCACGAATCATCGTGGGTGATCCCGAATGGGAAGCTGGTCTGAAACTCGAATCTTTTGAAATCATTCCGAATGACGAACTCACGGATGGCTCAAATCTTCATCTTCGCGTGAAACGAAAGCTGTCCAGTGGAGGTCAATTTGCCGAATCGACCGTGAAATACATCGTCAGTACATCCCCTGTCATTACCATATTCCCGCAATAATCGAGGCAACTTATGACCTTTCAGCAGTGGGCTTTTTGTTTATTGATTCCACTCTTTTGCCTGGCAAACGCGTCCGCTGAGGATGGGCTGGCAACAACTCGTCCAGAAATGAAAAAGCGAATCGAGGCACTCAAAGAGCGGACTTCACGTCTGTCGCTTCCGGCTCCGACAGCGCAGGACCTAGCGTCTGGACGGTCACTCGTCAATAACGGTCGACTCCGCTCAATCTATCTCCCTCCGTCGTGGCAATCGTTCGTCATCACCGGTTGGGGAGGCAGTTCGGCTCGACCGCCGGCGGGAGGGACGACGAGTCTGCTTAAGACGATGGAAGCCGACCCCAGCTACGCTTTCAAAACGCGTCTCTTCTGGATTGTTTCACGTGCCAATGACTGCCGCTACTGCCTGGGTCATCAAGAACTGAAGCTGAAGCGGGTTGGTATGACCGATGATCAGATTGCTTCGCTCGACAGTCGCTGGGACGCGTTCCCGGCGAAAGAGCAAGCTGCCATTAAAGCGACTCGTAAATTGACGGTCACGCCGCATCTCTTCGGGGAAAAGGACCTGTCCGACCTGAAGCAGCATTTTAGTGATCCCGAAGTGATCGACATCATTTACACGGTCAGTCGTTACAACGCCGTCAATCGCTGGACGTCAGCCACCGGAATTCCGCAGGATCAGAAGTTCGGTGGTGAATCGCACAGTGAACTCGATACGCCGACATCACCCGAGTTTGCGAGTGCTCCTTCAATCGTCATTCCCGCCGAAAGCAAGCCACGCCGCGCATGGGAACCCAATGACGACCTCATGGCAGCACTCAAGCAGGCCCATGGTCGGACGGCCGGTGTGGAGCTTCCTACGATGGAAGTCGCAAAAAACATTCTGGCGAAGGACTGCCCAGGGACGACTCCCCCTGTCTGGTTCCAGGCAGTCGCCAGCCTTCCAATCGCACTGGACGCCTGGGGCCAGCGTCTCGCGATGGCCCGTGAAGGTAAAACACCGACCGATCTGAGAATTCTGATCGCCTGGGTCACTGCTCGCGAAAACCGGGCGTGGTATGCGGCTGGTCATGCGCGAGCACGATACCTGGCATCCGGCGGAGACGAAACGGTTCTGTATTCATTCGCAGACCTCGAAAAGGGGGCGACACCTGCCAAAGCCGAAGCATTGCGTTTCGCTCAAAAGCTGACTTCAACCACACAGCTGATCGACGACGCGGACGTTGCTCGCCTCAAAGAGTTCTTCACGGACTTTGAAGTCGCCGAGATCATTCAATTAACGGGCGACGCCAATGCCTTCGATCGATTCACGGAAGCCTTGCGCCTGCCGCTGGAGTTTTAATCTTCCGGAAGCGAAGCCGCTCACACAATTCACTGTTCATCATCGGGACTCACAATGTTGAAATATTCTGCACGTCGATTTGTCACCTGTTCGTTGGTGGCGTTTGCAATAAAGGTACTGGCAGGCCAGTCCGGCGCCGCAGAATCCGTAACTGCTCCGCGACCGATTCCCCTGACGCGGCCAGAGATGAAAGAATTTCTGGAAGACATGAAAGGGCGAGCCCTGCGTATTCCGCTGCCCGAGTTGACGGACGCCGCCAGGGAAGAACTCGGCGAACGTGCTACAGGGTATGAAGCCCGACTGCGCTATCACTACATGCAACTTGCCGATGGTCAGGGACCGGGGGGGCAAGGG
>JBAWWJ010000366.1:0-3912 GCA_037146815.1 Planctomycetota bacterium | reverse complement strand
TGTTCACACTGCCGACGATTAGTCCGCGCCCTGGCCGGGCCTCGACGATGCCGAGGAACTCCAGCGACTTGGTTGCCTCGCGTAGACTGGGTCGGCTGACACCGAATCTTGCCGCCAGTTCTGCCTCCGTCGGCAACCGGTCTCCGGATTTGAGATTGCCGTCCAGAATGAATGTCTTCAGACGATCGGCAACGACATCGCGAAGCTTGGATCGTTCGATCGTTTCCATCATGAGTTTTTCTCACTGAAGTTGACGGCAGGCGATTGACAAGCACAAAAATGATAAATCAGTTTGTCTGATAATCTTACTTTGTCAAGAGCGTACTGCTTGGCCTGCGTCGAGTTCTTTACGGAAATTCCCACATGAGAATCGCCATCACCGACTATTCGTTTCCGAGCCTCGATATCGAAGAGGGCATTCTCCGGCCGCTGGGACACGAAATTGTTGCCCGAAACGGGGGGAAATCCTTATCTGAGTTGACGACATTGGTGGCCGATGCCGATGCAGTCATCACTCAGTCTGCACGGGTCGATGCCCACGTGATCGCCGGCATGCAGCGGGCGAAGGTCAACGTCCGCTAGGGCATTGGGTTCGACAACGTGGACCTCGAAGCGGCCAGGACTCGCGGGATTCCGGTCTGCAACGTATCGGACTACTGCATCGACGAGGTCGCTGATCGTACGCTCGCATTCATACTGGGCACCACACGACAAGTGGTCCAGAACACGCTGCATGTTCGCGACGAAAAATGGGGGCTGAAGCCCTGATCTGTGGTCATCATTTTAGCTCGGGCGATCTCGTCGACACGGCAACCCTCGTCGGTGCGCTGCAATCCGGACATCTGGCCGGGGCGACGATTGATGTGATGAAACCTAACGAGCCTGGCTGGAATTTTCTACGGGCCGCCACGTGGGGCAAGGCGATTTATGGCCGGAACCTTGGAAAGTAAACCAGTGAACAATCCTCAGAATCCCTGCCGCGAGAGTTGGTGGATCAGGCGACGGCACAACGCTGGGGCGAGGTCGTGCTTCGGATGAACTCCGGCGAGATGCCTCCGAAAGACCAACTACAGCCGAAAGCCGACGAACTCGGCCGCGTTGTGGACTGAATCTCGGCCAGCATCGCCAAAGGCCAGGTAACTCGCGTGGCTCGTCGCGGGCCGATTCGACTGACCCGGCCATACTACTGGGTGTCTATGAGATTTCCCAGAAACAGTACTGCGCCCTAATGGCAACGAACCCGTCGTATTTTTCGGCGACAGCTGGCGGCAAGGATTTGATTGCAAAAGACAGCTGAACTCACATTCCACAACGTTCAGTCACTTGTGGCAGTTTTGTGGCGCTGCGGTTTGAATGAGTAAGGGCTAATTCGGAATTAAGATACTTGACAATAGCGAGAAAACCCCCATCATTCTGCGGTAAATCGCCATTATCGAGGTGCAGTCCGTTTGTCGGTCAGAGAATTCCTGCCTCACCGCTTGAAACCGTCGAGAAAATTCTTTTTTTTTCGACGGTTTCTTCGCCTGTCGATTTACCAGACTTCCCCCTCCACTGCGCACCAGTGTGACTGGCCGACCAGCGTCAGTTCGACGGTTGAATGCTGGAGTACGTGAAATCATTCCAACGGAGTTTCGAATTGATTCCTGGAACTGACACACGATAGCGATTTAACCCCCTGGAATGGGCTTGCCGACTCGAATGATGCCCCAAATTGATGCGGGGCCTGATATCGACTTTGGCTATGCTGCTGCGACCCATTTTTTTCTCGACAGTGGAAACTTTCCAGACCCGCGAATGGATGATGAGTCAAATTAAGGAAGAAGACGACCTGGGGAATAATGAGTGCGCGAGTGACGCAGGACGCTTGACTCCGTCGCGTAAAACGCCCATGTTGTATTCGTTGTCGGCGACGTGGCACACCCGAGAGTCTTCGCGGCCGTGTCGTTGCAAAGTGATGCAATGGCGGAGTGGTGCAATCCTGCGAGGAGCACAGCGTGCGAAAGATTCAGGTTGGCGTTTGCCATCGAAATCGCCTCTTCAGTGAGTGTTTGGCAGCTTCCCTTTGCAGTTTGGCGCAAATGACTTGCCGGACGCTTCTTCCTGAAAACGTTGTTTCGACAATCACTGAATCCGTTGATATCTCGGCTTTGGATTTGTTGTTGCTGGATTCGACACTTCCTGATGATCTTTCGATCCGCGTGGCCGAGTTAGTTCGTTGCCGCTCTGCAGTGTGCAAACTGTTGCTCCTGGTGCCGGAGTCGGCGGTTGGTCGAATGGTTGAACTCGCTCAGTTTGTTGGCGATGGTTGTCTTTACGAGGAAGTGCCGCTCATCAATGTTTCAGCGGCGATCGAGACGGTTTTGTCGGGGCAGTCGTTTTGTTCGCCCGAACTTGCTAACGCGCTCATGGCGCAGATTGGACGGCGCGGACATCTGGCGTCCTGGTCGCAGCACGTGGATGATGTGCAACTCACTTCCCGCGAACGGGAAGTCCTGGAACTGATCGCCTGGGAAAACCTTGGCAACAAGCAGATTGCACGGCGTCTGGAAGTTTCCTTGTACACCGTCAAAAACCACGTCCATAACATCCTTGAGAAGTTGGGCGTTGCAGATCGCCATGATGCCGTTCATCACGCACGGCAACGGAAACTGCTGGTGGGCGACCGATCTGGTTCGAGCTTACGAACGTTGCCTCGCTAGTTCCCTTGCCCTAGTTCTCAGTGAATCCTGTGGACCATCGCATTCGCGCGAGGTCTTCGCCATGTTTAGGAGCCTGTCTCTTCACCAATGGGGATTCCGGGTGCAAACGATTCACGCCATCCTGGCATTGCATCAACCGCTGTTCGGCGAGTTGCTGTCGGCCAATCTGTCTCGCGAACGCGATATTCGAATCGTGTCCCAAGTCGAACACGAATTTGAGATCGCAGCGTCACTACACGATCTGCTCGACGACCGTGAATTCGCTGTTGACGATCCGGTCATTGTGGTGACTTCCCTTGAAGATGTGGACAACATCCCGCCATCGGTTTCACGCCTGCTCGTCGAATTTCCGGAAGTCACAATCATCGGCATCTGTTGGGCGACGTCCAGTGTCCGATCGTTCCAATTGCAGATCGACGTGCGCGAAGTTCCCTGTTCGCTAACCGGGTTAATCGACGCCATCCGCGAATGCGCCAACCGTGGCTTGTCCTGGTAGCCGCCATCCGAATTGCTCTCGCCGCGTGTAGAACTAGATCCACTAGTTCCTCAGATCTGGTTCCTTGCGTAGTTCTCTTTGGACTGGACGATGCATAGTCACATCGACACGTAACGGATCAAATGGCTGTCGTGATTCTGCGACAATTCGCAGAGCTGAATGTCGGACCCGCCGAATTTTAAAACGCCTATTACGGGGAGCGACTGCGATGGCCGATGACGGACTCTTTGATGCTACTTTAGAACTAAAGCTCGTTAATTGCAGTTCCTTGCCTCCGTTTAGCGATACGGTTGCACTCGCGAAGCTACGAGGTCACACCGCATTCTCAATTCTAATTTATCCTGACAGCAAACAAACATGTGTCGACATCGTTCAGGACTGCGGCACGGATGCCAAATTGTTGGTGTTAAGACCAACAGTGCAAATCTCGACGCTTAAGGATAAGGGTGACCCCAAAAAGCCTGAAGATTTTACTGCGAGTTGGTCAGATGTTCGCAGTTCCGATATCTCCTCCGATGAACTCGCTGAACGGTTGACGTTTACATCGCCATGCGGAATCACCGTCAGCATCGGGCGACCGCAGTTCTACTATGATGGAATGATCAAACTGCTTCTTACGGGGTGTGTCTCGCCGCCGACAACTCCCACGCCGCCGCGTCCATCCGTAACCGTTCACACCCCGAACTCGAGAATCGATCTTCGCGCACTTCGAGGAAT
>JBAWWJ010000365.1:0-3916 GCA_037146815.1 Planctomycetota bacterium | reverse complement strand
TAACCAACCACATAAGCAGTTGACGCTGTTCGACTTATAGCCGGACAGTTGTGGACATGAATGACTACTACAAACCGGCCGACTATTCTCGATTCACGATTCAGATTCATGCACTGCTGAGAAAAGCTGTACGGCACCGACCAAGTTAGCGATGGGTATTCGCGTTGTCTACTGGATAGATCAACCGGATTTCTGTTCAGGACGAGGAGTTTCAGCCGGTCCGAGAGCATTGAACTCGTCGTCAGCACCGCGACCGCGGGGCGTCGTCTGGACATGACGTAAGCGAGAAACAGCAAGTAGGGTGGGACCAGCGGCGCATCGCCGCGGCCCACCACCGCCAGAACAACAATTCAATTGACAAAGTTGGTGGGCCGGTGCTCGAAGCGAGCTTGTCCGCCAGGTGTCCAGTACGATAGGGTGGCGATGGGGCGGGTAACGACTTTCAGCAACGTCTGATTTGCGGTCGCCAGCGTTGGCTGCGACAGTGCGCAAACGCTACCTCCCGCAGCACTTGTGAACGGGAATTTGTGAAATCTACGTGGATCGCGTGGCTCGCCTTTCTGGAGGAAGGAAGAATTTTGGAACACTGATCTCCGCTAATTCACGCTGATCCCGAACACGAGGAAGCGAGCCCCAGTATGCGTCGAGCCAGTATGCCGTCAAAGCCGTTTCTTTCTGTCTGATCGGTGGAAATCAGCGGAGATGAGTGTTCCTCATCCGCCCCCAAACACTCTGGATCGGCTTCCGACGAATGACCGACTTCGTCACTGCCTGGATCGCCTATGGTCTGTAAGACTGATCGAGTTGTGTATAAACGACAGGTTCGGCAGGGCGTCATTTATCGACTCGATCAACCAATTGAACACTACTCGACCATCAGAATTGGCTCGACATCACCCTTTTTGTTGACTTGGGCGATCACCGTTTCGTTCCACGTGTGATGGCCCAAGACCGCTCTGGAATGACCCGTATCCTTCAAACTGCGAAAGATCAGCAGTTGCATGTCATTGATCTTCAGGCGATGTCCCGAGGCGATATCCCGGCCGACCACGCGGCTGTCTTCGGTGACCGTCAGGGTTCGCCATTGGGCTGCTCCACGAGACCGGCTGGGGTCCCAGTCCAGCAGAATGGGGGCAAACATCCCTTCGCCCTCAGCCACCTGACTGAGCGTCAGGCGACCATCATCTCCTGAAAACTGATGAGGTGTACTCAAAACTCGGTCCTGGGGAACTGCCAGCGGGAATGCGCGGGCTCGAAATCCCTTCATCGTTAACTGAATCTCACGCGTGGGAGCATCCATCCGCGTCTGGACATTGTCGCCCAATGGCAACTGGGAGGTATATTCGATCCGCTCATGCGGGACTCCGCTGATCGAATCCGCCAGAAGCAGGAAACGCTGGTTGCGAGACAGCATGACGATTCGTTCGACTCGCAGCTTTCCCGGTCCGACCATCTGCAATTCAATGTAGTCTGCGTCTGGATCGCTTTGCCAGCAGACGCATGACCATTCGTCTGCCAGTTCGACATCGGCACCGCCGATGTTCAGTTTGATCGTCCAGTCGCCGTGAATCAGCGGGCGGCCTGAAGCGGTGACGTCCAACTGGGGATACCGCCGGTGATGTGCCAGGGCCACACTATCGGCTTGAACGCTCCAGTCGCTACGCAGTAAGGCGAATCGTGCGAAATCCGACTGATTGGAGGGCATCGAGGTGACGCCATCACTACGTGTCCGGGTTGGTGACTTTCCAGCCACCACGCGTTTGACGGACCGCAAATAAGATCCGGCGGAGCCCAGTTCCGGCAATCCGCAGACTTCCGCTGCGGCAGCAAGAATCGGAAGTGGTTGCAGCTTCAAACCATTGGAAAGAGCGGCATGTCCATCCGGGCGACAGAGAGGAATGGCACGTTCTACCAGAGACCGCAGCAGTTCGTCCTGGTCGCGCGTCCAGAGCCGGACGTCGAACGCACGAGCGATCCGAGTAATCCGAATGAGGGGGGCCAGCCACAACGGCAATCGCTCAACGAGGTCTGCGTGAGGGGTTCCGTCCGTGTCCGTGTTTTCGACCAGTTCACGCGAGATCATTTTCTTGCTGGTTTTCACCAGTTGCGAAGTTCCCTGGATTCCTTCAAACAGCAGGCCCGCCACATAGGGGACTTCGCCACGTTCCAGCAGATTGACATCGTTGGGAACGGTCGGATCAACTTCAGCCGCAAGATCTTGAGCCAGATGAATCGCCTGGATCAGCGAATAACGCCATAACCGCCAGTATTGCTGGGATCGCAAACGTCCGCCGGCATAAGCGAGCAATTCCAGGCTCGCGGCGAGGGCAAAGGCGGCGTTGGCCGTTTGCACGGTCTGAGGTTCACCAGTCAGTGCGTATACGAGGGCTTCCACGCGCTGGGCAAAGTTTCGAGTCGATTTGTTGGCGGGGCGTCGAGGTCCCTTACGCGGCTTCGAACTGACACCAACGGCTTCTTCCAGCAATGGAATCAATTCGGCTTCGTCGGGAAAGGCTGCCTGCGACCACAGGATGTCTGCGGCATAGGTTGTTGGCGATTCTGCGGCATTTCTGGTTCGCTTCTGACACGCCGCGACGAATGCGCTGACATCCCCCAGGCCGGCGGCAGCCTTCATTTCAGGATCAGCTCCACGTTCCCATTCGATCGCTTTCAGGAAATCAATGTCATTGGCAGCCGAGAAGTCGGCGGAACCGGCGGAAAAAGAGAGAGCAGCCTGCGTCATGACGAATTCGCCTATGCGTGACCACGGTTAATCCCAACCGGGGTCTCGCCAACTTGAAAACGGGGTCGAGGCTCCGCCACGAACTGGGGAGCAGCGTAGCTTGCTGCCATCGAATTGCAATCTGACCGGCATCAGTTCCCGGAATTTGGATTCAGCGAGGACTGGTCGCATCCGACATGTTCAATGTTTTTAACCTGTCGGTCGCTCGGAACGGGAATCTGGCTTTTTTGCCCTTTGACGTATTTGTTTTGAGACTGATGTTGGTGGTTGCGGTTGGATCTCTTGAACTTACCCACACGTCGACAGGCGGCGATCATTTCAGCCGCCCCGGATGTCGCAATCGTCATCCGCTTGTGGGCTGAAGGCCCACCAGCACAAAGCACAGGGCTTCCAGCCCTGTGACAGCGGACAATACTACCACGACTCAATAACTTCTTGTCGTGTTCAGACGACAGAACTGTCAAGGGGTCGTTCCGGGAGGGCGAGGCGGCGAGTGCGCCCTGAAAGGTCGCACAATTTGCTTTGCTTCAAGTCCATAGGTCTGAAGACCTGTGCTTTGTTCTTTTGGGCCTTCAGCCCACAAGGAATGACACGTTTCGACAGCTCGAAGTGCAAATGACGTCGGAACTTATTGGCAAACCAACATTCTTCCTGAACCAGCCTTGTGGGTAAGTTCAAGGTTTGGAATGGGTTGGAGCGTCTTCGCAAACCTCGACTCAAGAGTCATGTTCCGGCAACACATTGTCCTGAAGGTGAATCCAATTCCCCTCAATCATGGTGCCAACAACGCGACTTTGGGGCGAAAACAGGCTTTTGGCGGGATCATGTTCCTGTTGCCCACCCCATTCAACCAGGCAGAGATCGGCCCTCGCCAATGGCCGTTCTCTCAACAATGCTTGTCGTCCGGCAGTCGTCCCCAGTTGCAGCAGTTCCAGGTGAGAGATCTCGGGGTGTCTGGCTGCTAGGAATTGCAGTTCGGCAAACAGACTAAGGTCGGGATTTGAAGCGCGGCTGTCGGTGCCGATGGCGACTCGCCCACCAAGTTCCAAAACCCGCCGCCAGGGATGCGTCCGATGGCCAAATGCGGCATGCGTCCGGGGACAATAGACCAGCGTCATGTTCGGATGAGCCGCCAGAAACTGCAGTTCTTCGTCGTCCAGGTAATTCCCGTGG
>JBAWWJ010000364.1:0-4012 GCA_037146815.1 Planctomycetota bacterium | reverse complement strand
CCAACCACATAAGCAGTTGACGCTGTTCGACTTATAGCCGGACAGTTGTGATTTCCAGATACGAATCCGTGAAGCCGGGGAATCCGAGGCGCAAGGTGATCTGATTGGCATCCTCGGAAACTCGACTAATATCAAACAGGGCCGCCAATTCGTGATTGGAGCGATGGGGCAGCCAGGGGAGGGCGAAGTCGACCTGCAGGCGAGTTGCTTCGGCCCAGTCATTGATTTCACCCAGGGCCAATCCGAGATGGACGACAACTGCGTTGGGGCCATCACTGCGCAGGATTCGATCAGGTAGAGTCAGTTCCAGCCGGGAATCGTGCTTGCACAGTTGGAATTCGGACAGTCGTCTGGCCTCTTTGGCGGTGCTTCGCCAGCGCTGATTGATCTGGGCAGAGACCTTGCGATTGGCCAGCCATTGCATTTCATCGTCACGCTTTTCCGAACGGATCATGACCGTATTGCGTGGGAACGGAGTCACCGAGGGGGCATCAATCGCCGAAAGATCATCAATTCCATCCCAGGATGTCCGTGACGAGGCGGTTTCAGCGACAATCCTGCTGCGCCGTAATTGCGTGAAAATTCGATCGATTTCTTCGTGGACCGCCGGCTTTTGCAGGATCGTCAGCGACTTCCCCGGGGAGTCGGTAATACTACCACCTTCCGAATCGACGACCATCCAATAGGCACCAGTACAGTTCTGAAGGACTTGGCGCAGGGATTCAGTATCGGAACTCATCCGATTCTTGAGTCGACGATTCAACGCCTGACGTGGACTGAGCTGTTGCCGTTGCTGATCCAGCACATCCGCGATTTCTGAATGGACCTTTCGTGTTTGACGTATCATTAGTGAATGGGCAGAGGGAACATAGTCCATGGCACCCCCTTCTTGATCGATGACCATCCATTTGCCGCTGGTTGCTTGATGGAGCGAATTTTCGACTCCGCTAATCGAAAACGGCGAGGTTGGATAGCTATGCAGTTGGAAGTCATCTTCGTCTGGAGGTTCCGGAGCATCGATTGAATCCGCACTGGCAGGACTGATGTCAAACGATTCCATCAACGAGGAATTGTTCGCAGCAGGTGCTGGATTCGCGACTTCGAATCCACTCATTCCACCGCCCATCCCGCCGCCCATTCCACCCATTCCTCCACCAAACGATCCGCCACCTGCTCCACCTCCAAACGATCCTCCTCCCATTCCTCCACCGAAGCCTCCCATTCCCATCATGCCCATCGCCCACGTCAGGGGGGAATCGCCGTCAGCATTTTGCGGGCGATCTTCCAGCCCGATCACGGAATAGGATCTTGCTTCGAGAATTTCGTCCGACTTAGTCCGGGAGACGATTTTCAAACATTCATTGGCGATGATGGTCGTTAAACCGTGCTGCTCCAAAAGTACTTCCAGCGCAACATCGGCTGGGAGACTGGGCAGATCAACGGTCACGTCATATTCGTCAAAGTTTAGATTAATGCCCTCGTCGTGAAGGTTGTGACGATCAATTCGTACGCGGAGATCGATTTCTTTCGAGATCTGTTTCAAGACATCACCGAGCGCGGTCTTTTTTACCTGGACGGAAATCACCTTTTTCAATTTCGATTCAATCTGCTTTCGAACCAACTCTTCCGCGTCAAAATAGGGATTTGCCAATCGCTGCGGTGATGGGAGCGGTCCCCCCGGCAGTAAATCATCAACGGGATAGACGTACGAAAACATTTTGTCGTTGCGGCTGTCGGCCGTTGTAATCCGCAATAAGTGACGCTCTGGAACGCATTTCAAACGATGTTCTTCGAGGACTTCTTTCAAGAACGCTCGAACAGAGAGCCCACCCAGATGTTCAAGATCGAGTGACAGATTACGGATGCCGTCGTCTTGCAACGCCTGATGGTCAACAACAACCGGTAGACCTGTTAACTCACGAATCAAGACGGCGAATTCGTCGATATTCAGTGATCCCACCAAATCATCAACCTTACGCAGCATCCGTAAGGCATGTGGATGACGCTTCAGAAAATCCGGCGTTACCCCGCCGTACGAAAACTGAGTTAACAGTGGCATGGGCGCATCAAAAGGGTCTGGGACGCGACGGTCAACCAATGGTCGCCACATGCGAAGATCAGCCAGCCTGCCGCTTGGCTGAAGCTTCGCATCGATCCGTTGTCGCAACTCCCGCACAGTGTCGGGATGTTTCATCCGCCACATTCCTTCCAGGCGGCGCAGGAGTTCCTTTGCCTGGTCAGGTTGGTCGTTGGCGAGCTTCCGTTCGATCTCTTTGACGATGCGTTGCGCCATCCCGTCGACGAACGTGTCAGCAGGACTGTACTGCTTGACTGCCACAGGTGTTCGAGGATTAGCATCGACACGAGCGATTTCGGACCCTGCAGGCTTCCAGTATCGTCGTCGGACCTTACGGTCGATGTTCCATCGCACATAATCTTGTTCAGTTTCCAGGACAAGAAAGGCTGTCAGCGGTGACATCAGGCTCCATTCCTGACAGAGCTGCACAACGTTTCGATCTCGTTCGGCAACTGCCGTCTCTGAATTGCGCATCAGTGAGTCCACCTTACGCCGAGCCCACAGTCGTCCGGTGAAGACATCATCAGGATACTTTCGGCAGTCGACGTTAAATGTCTGTTCTTCCAGACCGGCCGTCAGAGTGATCTGTAAAACATCCTGTGGGGGGCTTTTGCCAGTGATGTGTAACTCACCTCCGCTCGGCCAGATCTGATCATGGAACAAGTCGTCGTTCTCAACACCTGCGATCTTTACCGATTTCACGATGGTGGGCGTCGGGAATCGAGACAGCGACCATTGAAACAAAGTATGGCCTGCGTGGGCTCCGCTCAGATCAAAGAATCTCCCTCCAGACCGGATTGTTTCTGCTTCCAGAAAATCATCCGATGTCGTCGCAATCGCAAATAAGGGAGGTCCGACAGGTCCCTGAACTGGCTCAACTTTCTGATCAATGAAAGTTGGCACTTGCCGCGATGGACCATCGCCGACATAGACGATGATCTGACGCCGATCCGCCGATGGTTCGGCAAATGCGGCGCGGGCCTGCGGCAGCGATGTTGAAAGGTCATTCGTCCCCAGCGCGAATTGCTCCTGCAATCGCTCCATCGCCTGGCTGGCTTCGGGGCTGTCTGCTCGGCACCAATCGGTCGTCAATGATCGATAATTGACGTCCACGCATCCGATCTGCAACCGGTCTCCGGGGCCCATCCCTGAGATAACCGTTCGAGCGAGTCGTCTAGCCTTTGGCAGTTGCGCATTTCCGGACGTTTCGATCAGCAGCAAGAGATCACACGGCTTCTCTGGCAGTGCCATCACGGGTCGCTTCGATTCCGGAATCGTCACCACGAAGAAGCGATCCTTGTCCGATGGCTCCTGATAGGTACGTACGGTCGGCTTGGGGTTCGCAGGTGCCGAATAACTCAACGCAAAATACGGTGGCGGTTTGACCTCGTTCTGACTCGATCGAAACGTGACTGTCTGGTTCCTGCCACCCGTGAATCGAATCGCAGGATGGGATGGTGACGCGACCGATTCGGGGGCGAATGGTGAATGAATCGTTCCGCTTAATGAAAATTTCTGAATCGGTCTTTGATACGACATTAACGGCAACTGGAATCGATATCGTCCCTCTTCGGCGACAAGTGGCACGGTGTAGTCAAGCAATATCCGTTTGGTATCACGTGCGAAGATCGGGAAGACTCGCATCCGGAACAGGTTGTTACCGATCTGTTCCAGGATGGCAGGATCGCGTTTTGACCGGACAATCGTCGTATAAACTTCGTCCGCCCGCTTCCGCTCAATCAGTTCCCCTTCGATCAGGCTTTCTGGAGTGACATACATCGCGAATCGGCTGACGGACGCTCCACTGGGAAGATTTAAGACGAATGTCCCCTCCTGTTGCGTTCCATAGGGGTTGAAGAAGGACTGATCAATCTGAACCAGTGCCACGCAACGCGGGTAACGATTTTAGACTTTGAGCTGTTTGAATCGCTGTCG
>JBAWWJ010000363.1:0-4051 GCA_037146815.1 Planctomycetota bacterium | reverse complement strand
AACCAACCACATAAGCAGTTGACGCTGTTCGACTTATAGCCGGACAGTTGTGATCTCTGTTCGGAAATTCGAAACGGATGTCCCGGGAAGGTTCGTTTTGAACTCCGTCTGACTTTACACCTCGGGAAACGGCTCGCTGTTCGAGGATTTTGGCCCGAAAACACGAAAAAAGAAGAAAGTGTTAAGGGTGCGTCGGGACAAGCTTCCCCATCAATACCCGCAAGTCCTTTTCATGGAATGTGTTGCGAATACTTGCGGGGGTCATTGCGATTGAGCCCGAAGACGCGAAGAACGGTCGTTTCTCTGAGTCGAAATCCGCGGTCGCCCATCGCAGCAGTACTTTGACAGCAGGAATTCGGAGTGGCGTCAGCAAAAAAGCCTTGCTCTAAGATAGCAAGGCTTGGAACCTTTGGGGCGTCATTCATTTTCTGTTGCAGACTACGCTCGTCACCAGACCAGATCGTCCTGAAAGTCGATCGAGACCGGTGTGTAGACTCCGTAGGGGATTCCACCGTAACCCGGCGAGTATGGCATCCCGTATCCGGCCCCGCCGAATCCGTTCCCAAATCCGTACCCCGCACCTCCAAATGATCCTGCACCGTATGTTCCAGAGTTTCCGTATGCCGAAATCGGGATGCCAGCGGACGTAGGAGCATATGCAGAAATCGATGGGCCGCCGTACGAATTCAATGTTTCCGCGGCGTATCCCACGTCAATCTGACTGGACTGGCAGCAGGTGGGTGCATAGCTGATCATCGGGGCGGCACAAGCACAGGTGGGAGCGGGCATCGCGACATAAACGGGGGCAGAATACGCTGTCTGACAACCGGGACAGAAGACCCGAAAATGTCGCAGACCTGCATTGGCGACGGAAACCTGAAGACTCAGACCAAACACCACCACAGCCACTGCCGTTCGTAACGTCATTCGCATAATGCGTTCCTTGCTCAGAGAAATTGATTAGCTTCCCGCACAATTCAATCGCGGGAGATCGAACCACTGAGGCTAACTCGCTGTGAAATGCGCGCGGAAGACGAATTTCGCTCGTCCGATGCCGTTCATTCCCGATGGACGAATCTGTAGCGGTTGTAGCGGATATAATGCCCTGCATAGCCATTGGGGAAGAGGAGACCTGCGGTCGGGCGTTTCGGCGGGGTCAGGAGACCCGCGCTGAACTCGCGTTGTTTGTTCCGGTGGGGGCAGAACGATGTCGAACGACGTCTACGTAATCTCGATTTTGTCACACGAATCGCGTAAGCTGATGTCGATCTGACTGACGGATCCGTACGGTGTCGACTTGGGAAGGTGAATGCTGCCATGACGTTCAGTACATCGCGACGCGAATTTCTGCGGGATCTGGGCCTGAGCGCGGCTGCATTCCCGTTCGTTCTGAATCTTCCCAGCCTCGGCTTTGCCAATCAACAGACGCGTAAACAGCGTCTTGTGATCATGTTCAGCCCGAACGGTGTCGTCCCCAAAAACTTCTGGCCGGACGAAGAGGGGGCTCAGTTCACTCTGAAGGAAAGCCTGACTCCGCTCGAACCCTATCGCGACCGGACGCTGATCCTGAAAGGGGTCTGCGATAAAGTTCGCGGTGATGGCGACAACCATATGCGCGGAATCGGGTGTTTGCTGACGGGGATTGAATTGTTTCCCGGCAACATCCAGGGTGGCTCGGATACTCCCGCCGGCTGGTCCAGCGGACTGTCGATCGATCAGGAGATCAAGACTTATCTTCAGGGCCGTCCCGAAACTCGCACGCGTTTTGGTTCATTGGAGTTCGGCGTGATGGTGCCCGACCGCGCTGATACCTGGAGTCGCATGGTCTATTCCGGTGCGAACAAACCCATCGCTCCGATCGATGACCCGTACCAGATGTTCCATAAGCTCTATGGCCGGATGAAAGACCAGGAAAGCTTGAAGAGTGTCCTGGATGAATTGCAGGAAGACCTTCGTGCGGTCTCCGGGCGATTGAGTTCCGATGACCGCAAGTTGCTGGAAGAACATGCGACGTTTGTCCGCGAAATGGAGCGTGAACTGCAATCTTCAGGTGACCTGACGCTGAAACACCCGGTTCCTGAGCTTGAACTGAATGTCAAAGAAGAAAACGACAACATGCCGAAGATCAGCAAGATGCAGATTGACCTGATGGTCAACAGCTTCACTGCAGACTTCGCTCGCGTCGCGACGTTGCAATACACAAACTCCGTCGGCGGTGCCCGGATGAAGTGGTTGAACGTCGAAGAGGGGCATCACGAACTGTCGCACAAGCCTGACAACGACGAACCTTCGCAGGACAAGTTGACCCGGATCAACAAATGGTTCTGCGAACAGTTGGCGTACCTGACGAAGCGACTGGCCGAAACACCTGAACCCGGCGGACCCGGCAGCCTGCTCGACAACACGCTGATCGTCTGGACCAACGAACTGGGACAGGGCAATTCACACACGCTCGACAATATCCCGTTCGTGCTGGTCGGGAATGGTCTCGACTTCAAGATGGGACGGTCATTGAAGTACAACAAGGTGCCGCACAACCGACTGCTGCTGTCGCTCGCCAACGGGATGGGGCACAACATCGATCGGTTTGGCAACCGCGATTACTGCAAAGATGGACTGCTGACCAGGTTGACGTGATCAGCCAGATCATCATTTCAGACGTTGCTCAATGATCACTTCATTCTTCTGGATTGAACGCATCGCATGGAACAGTCACTCCCCTGGGACAGCGGCCTGAGTTATTCCGCGTTTCTTGATAAATATGCGACAGCCGAGCAACGTCGCCGCTGGAATGATTTTCATTCTCGCGTGGTACTGACGACAGTTCAGCAGGAGTTGCTGGCCAGTTTCCGGCGTGAGATGAAAGTCATGATCGTTGCGGGGGCGTGGTGCGGTGACTGTATCCAGCAGTGCCCGATCTTCGACCATTTTGCGAAGCACGCACCGACAATTCAGATCCGCTATTTCGATCGCGATGACAATCCAGAACTGGCAGACCAGCTTTCGATCTGCGGCGGTCGCCGCGTCCCCTCGCTACTGTTTCTCGCTGAGGACGGAGCCCCCTGCGGACGCTATGGCGATCGGACACTGTCAAAGTATCGCGACATCGCCAAGGGACTCGAAGGTGCATTCTGCCCGACAGGTCTCGTCGCACCCGCAGAGCCACTGCTGGCATCAGTGACTCAAGACTGGCTGAACGAATTCGAACGGATTCAATTGATGCTGAGAACGTCACCTCGACTACGCGAAAAGCATGGGGACTAAGTAAAAAGTTCTTGGTTCCTTGTTCTTGGTTCTTGGTTGAGGGAGGGAGGAGTTCTTGGTTCCTTGTGCGTGGTTCTTGGTTCAGGGAGGGGTTCCCGTGCGACGACAGAACACCCAAGCACACGAATCGTTGAGCCAAGCACCAAGAACTCTCCTTCACCAAGCACAAGGAACCAAGACCTCCTCATTCAGAAGCTGGTCCCGACACATGACTACGCCGGAAAACGTGCGAACTCAAAGACTTTTGTCAATTTTGAGCATGGGTTTGTGCGATGCATTGCAGGATGAGACCATTTCGCATGATGAGGCTGAGCTGTTATTGTTTTCTCCCCATATGATGCGACTGTGCAAAAACATCGCGGCTTCCAAGCTGCTCTTGGATCTGATTCATTTGGGGACAGAACTGCATTCGATCAAGCGCTTGGTTGGAACAGACGAATGGAACAGATCGCTCAACGAGATCCGCGAGAATGCACGTTTTGTTCTTGCACAGTCGGAAGTCACCGACTCGCAGTTGGACAGTTGGGTCGACAGGCTGCTGGGCAACGACTCGTGCCGCTCTTAGGTTGAGAAATTCAAAATGACGAACGGCATCCGCATTCTGAGTCTGTCGCCGATTGTTATTCTCGCAGCATGCAGTTAGCCGCAGTCGAGTGAGCAGTTATCATCAGAAACGCCATTTCAGCAGCACATGAGCGACGTGCCAACGGAGGGGTTCCCGTGCGACGACAGAACACCCAAGCACAAGAAACACTTACCCAAACACGAAGAACTAAGAACAAGGAAC
>JBAWWJ010000362.1:0-4093 GCA_037146815.1 Planctomycetota bacterium | reverse complement strand
CAATTACACGGTTGCGGTGAAGAGCGATACCAAGCGGTTCGCCCGGTACTTTCACGGCATGCTCGAACGCGGAATCTATTTCGCCTGCAGTCAGTACGAGGCCAACTTCGTCTCGGCCGCCCATTCGGAATCGGACCTGCAAGCAACACTGCAGGCGGCGGAAGCGGTCTTTAGTGAGTTGCGAAAGGTTTAGTCCGGTATCAGTTCGTAATTTTGGCGTTGGGTAGCCGGGGCTGGACGGAGGCTTTGCGAAGAATGACTCCAGGGATTCGCGAAGACCCAGAGAAATTCCTTGCAATTCAGGATTACAGGGTCCACGGAGAATGCAGGAGACCTTCGGTCGGCGGGTTCGGCGGGGTCGGGAGACCCGCGCCGAACTCACGCGGAATATCTTACGCAAGTCACTATCCAAACAACACTTGCATCAATTTACCAATGAACGTGCTTCTCCGTGTCTTCTATGCTTCAAAGCTTCTTTTTTCCGCAGCGGCCGGGCGAAAACCGCTGTTCTCACAGAGTCAACTTTTTCTGAACTCGGAAGTGTAAGAATTGCAGGCGCGGGACCGGTTTTGCAATTTCTGCCATGAAAAACAGAATCTGGCATGACTTCGCACGAAATCTGCTGAGTGGACTCAACCCAACCAGCTTGCCTGACCGATACTTTTTCATGTCAGGCCGGTTGGTCTGACAGATGATCCAGAGAAGGATCTCCGCCCATCTTTCATGCCGTTGTCGGGAAAAATGACGTTCCCCCAATTCGCAGGTTTTACGGCTTTATCGCTCGGAATCGGAAGCCGATAAGGGGACGTAGCATGTTCGAACAATCACAGACCCGGTTGAATCGTCTGGCACTCGTGGGTTATTATCTCGATACCAGTGTTGATGTCGGGTTCCAACAGCGAATCAACATCACCGACGTCTTGAAGAGGAGGGTGGACATGGATGTCTCGGGAATCGGATCGACCCAAGGGAGCGGACCAGTCCGTTCAACGAATTCCGTCAGTGCCACGGGTCCCGCTGCTACCACAGCCGCAACCCCTGCACAGTCTTCCATCACTTCGCCCAAAGATGAACTCGAAATTTCGGTGGCTGGCCAAATGCTTGATCGACTGAGTGAAACACCTGATGTCCGTGCCGAACGAATTGCCCAGATCAAAGAGGCGATCGAAAACGGCGACTACGACACCGACGAAAAACTGGAAGCCGCTCTTTCTCGCATGTTTGATATTCACGGAATCGATCTTGGAGACGAGTAACGATATTTTTCACCGCGGGGAAGACGTGACAGAAATGGAAGTCTGCGAGGTCCCCGATTTGAAGCTCAGGAGTTGTTCGAGTGGCCGAATTGTCCGCCATGCCTGTCGCCGTTCCACCGGTCGACAAGTTTCGTGAATTTCTGCTGACCAAGCGAATGCGGCTCACCCCCGAACGCGAAGCAATTGTCACGGCGGTTTATGCGACACACGAACACTTCGATGCCGATGTCTGGGTCGAAAAGCTTGAACGCCGCAAGGGCGGAGCCAGCCGCAGCACCGTCTACCGGACACTGGGACTTCTGGAAGAAGCCGGGCTGATCCGGAAGGTCGCTCGAACCAACGACCGGGAAGTTTACGAGCACGACTACGGATACCCGCACCACGATCATTTGATCTGCAAGAAATGCGGTGAAATGACCGAGTTCCCAAACGAAGTCATCGCCGAAGTCTTGGAACGCATCGCCGCAGAACACGGCTTCCGAATGTCCGGCCATCGCCTGGAAGTCGAAGGAATTTGTGCTACCTGCTCTCGCCCTCCGCAGAGATTGCACCGGAAGCTCGACATGATTTGAGGAAGCGGTCAGCGATCAGCTTTCAGCAGTCAGCAAGTACGTATCTCCTTCTCCTCCTCCGTGCCTCTGTGGCTCCGTGAGACAAACTGTCCGGAAGCGAGTGCTTGCTGTAACCAGTCTGGTTTCACATGGAGCCCCGTGCACGGCGAGTTCTTCGGACTGTCGTTGGTTCTCACGGAGGCGCCGAGACACAGAGGGAGACATACAACTCATCGCGACCGACAAGCCATGCTTTCGTAGTTTGGTCGCCAGAATTCTCTTCATCCGTGCGTACGCGATCAGCGATCTCAAACGGTAATCCCTGCGCAGCAGACACTCGTTCCATTGGTACCATTCCAAGTTCGCGGTGATAACGAAAAGCGGCCCTCGAACAGTACTGTCCGAGGGCCGCGATGAGCATACTTCTCAGCCGATCCACATGATCGCGATCAGTGGCGTGGTCGTTCGACTTCGTACTTTTTGAGCTTTCGATCAAGTGTCGAGCGTTCAATCCCCAGGATGTGCGCAGCTTGCGACTTATTCCACTTGGTCCATTCAAGCGTCGCCAGAATGTGTTCTTGCTCGATGATATCGACTGATACTGGACGGAACGACGAACGCGATTTGTCGTCGGTCATTCGCAAGTCACCAGCCCCCAGTGCAGAGAGCTGAATGTCTGACGGACCAAGAGTCTCACCCGAGCAAAGTATCACAGCACGTTCAATCGTGTTCTGCAATTCTCGCACATTGCCTGGCCATGGATAGTTGACCAGAGCGGTGACGGCAGCCGGTGACAGTGAGTGAACCGGACGTCCACTCTTCTTGGAAAAACGTTCAACGAAATGGTTCGCCAGGATAGCGATGTCAGACCGTCGATCACGCAGCGGTTCGACCAGCAATTCCATGACTTGCAGGCGAAAATAGAGATCCTTACGGAACGTCCCAGCTTCTACAGAGCGTTCGAGGTCGCGATTCGTTGCGGCGACGACTCGGACATCGACGCGAACTTCAGCACCACCGCCGACGCGTTCGAAGGGATGACCTTCCAGAACCCGCAGGAACTTCGCCTGAATCGCCGGACTCATTTCACCGACTTCGTCAAGGAACAGTGTTCCCTGGTGAGCCTGTTCAAACTTTCCAACTTTCCGGCTGATCGCCCCTGTGAAAGATCCCTTTTCATGTCCAAAAAGTTCGCTCTCCAAAAGACTTTCGCTGAGTGCCGCACAATTCATTGTGATAAACGGAGCACTCTTGCGACCTGAGTGCTCATGAATTGCTCGCGCGACAAGTTCTTTACCAACTCCGCTCTCGCCGCGAATCAGGACGGTTGCCCCCGTCGGAGCGACTCGCAGAATCTTTTCTCGCAACTTGCGGATCGAATCACTGTCGCCGACCAGTTCCGTTTCGATCTTGAGTTGATCTCGCAGCGACTGGTTTTCGGTTTCGACTCGAGCCAAACCAGCAGCCAGACGTTCACGTTCCCGAATCGCTTCCAAGATGATCGCCATCTGGTCCGCAACGGCCAGTGCAAATTCTGAATCTTCCTGATCCAATCGATTGTCAGGATTGGTGGAATAGAGCTGAATCAGACCAAACAGCCGATCGTCGCGACGAATTGGTGCGCAAACGATACTTTCGGCTCGCATGGCGTTCAGGCTGTCGCTCGCCTTGAAGCGATCGTTGGCATTGACGTCCAACGCGACGACAACAACGCGGGTTTCCAATACCACGCTGGAAACATAGTCAGAAATCCGCTCGAATGGCCGTGCATCCAGCGACTTGTAAGCAACAAGTTCCAACTGGCTTGGAATGGCGCGCTTGATGGCCGTATTGGGCGGCAGCAACAAAACCGCACCGATGTCAGCCGAGGTGACGTCGAACAATCCATCTAACACAATCTCTGACAGCGAACGAACATCGGACGCCGCACCCATTTTCAGGCCGAGACGAACGAGGCGTTGAGCTTCCTGACCAGCACGATCTCGCGACGAGATCGCCTCTGTTTCTTCAAGCAGATATCGAGTGGTTCCTGATCGATGGACGATTTCAGGGCGAGATTGAATTTCCTGATCCAACGTTTCGCCTGTATCAATGACAGGAATTTCAGTCGCGGTGTCTTCATCACGGGTTTCATCGTTGGCAATTCGCTCACGTTCGAAGGTGAACGTCATAAACGTATTACCAATTTGGAACTGGCGACCTTCCCCCAGCGCGAATTCTCCCGTAATCGGCTCGCCATGTACTCGCGTTCCATTCCGACTGCCACAATCACGCAGTTTCCAGCGG
>JBAWWJ010000361.1:0-4285 GCA_037146815.1 Planctomycetota bacterium | reverse complement strand
TGATGCTGGTACACGTCGTTTCGTAGGGACGCTCAGGTCCGTCAATCAGATCGCGGCGAAAAGAGTTCCATTGTCAAGAACGACGCCGCGACTTTGATCCATCGCTTAGTTCGCGCTGATTCGCTAAAAGCGAGAATAGTCAAACTCGGGCGTTCGGCCTTGCAGCAGTTCACCAAAAATCCAGTCTAACATCTCAGGCAATGTTCCAATCACATAAGATGCTCCATTCTCGTGCGACAGATACCCTGCGTCACCTGACGAGTTACAAACCATCATGTCGCCACAGGATGAGTTGCCAAATACCGTTGATGTGTCAGCGGGAAACGTTGGATTTGTTGATGACGTTCCGTAGGCGGCAATAGGAATCTGCTTGCGATACGAAACGATGCCACCAGCAAAACCAATCGAATCCCAGTGTGCCATGGATAGGCAGCCGTAAAACGGAGCAAATCGATCGTCGTCGCAGTCCGGGACTGGTAGGCCAAGCATGCAAGGGTGTTGGCCTGGGTGAACCCATTGGAATGCCGCAATCGTCGCTCGATCCATCATATATGTGTCGGCGAGCAGCAGTGCCCAACGACCGCTGGCAATAAAGTTGGAGAGATAGTTACGCAAGTTGGGGATCGTTGTGCGCGTTGCGATTTCAGAAAAGTGCGCCACTGGATCGCGGAACGCATCCCGAACAGCGTCGCTGATAATATCGCGATGCGATTCCGGCACAGCAGATAAGTCGTCACCACCTGCCAGAACCAACGTTGTACCACCACCGTCATTGGGGAATGTCTTCATTTGAATTACAACAGTAACCAGGCGGTATGGGCTGCCCCGAGTATCGCATGACGAATACAGGAATCACGAGGAAATCTCCTATTCTCTTGTAGCGTTTACTCTCTTTCACCATAAGAATCAAGATGTTCACAGGAAGAGAAAGCAGGCCGCAACGTGCACACCAAATTGCGGACTGACCCAGCCTTCGGTCATAAACTACGATCCGATCTCTCGACCTTCTGGCCGAACAAATCCAATGTATGCTCGGCAACGCGTCGTAATGAATGCATTTCTCGAACGCCGCTGTGCCCACGTCGCGCTAAATCGATTCGCAGTGACTCGTCAGTCAAGAGCCGTTCCAGGGCATCGGCCAGTTCCTGCGGTGAGTTCGGCTCCACCAGCAATCCACCTCCTGTTGATTCGATCAGTTCGGGAAACGCTCCATGCTTCGGCAGCACAACGGGCAGGCCATTGGCCCACGCTTCCAGCACGTAAATCCCTTTTGGTTCCTGATAGACGGTCGGCACACAGAAGACATCGAGTGACTTCAGGAACTCGATCTTGCCCTTCTTATCAGCCGGGCTGCCGATGTATTCGAAGTTCGATCCCAGTGCGGTAGCAGATTTGACGACCTGGTCAAAATACCTCTGGTGCTGAGGCCCCAGGTAGCCGCCAGCCAGCAGTCGAACATCGGGAATCCGCTGTTGCAGCAATAGCACCGCTTTGACAAGTTGATCGAGTCCCTTTTCGGGACAGACCCGTGCAAAGTATCCGATCGTTGGCGGGGATCCGATTTGTTTCGGGAGTCCGTCGTGCGGCGTCGCATCGAGAGTCAGTGGAAGGGTTCGGAACTTCTCGACGGGGAGTTTCAGGTAGTTGGCCATGTAATCACGATAGAATCGGCTGTGGGTGATGTAGCCATCAAACTCATTCGCCCGTTCGGTGAGCAGCCGCATCGCCTGCTCTCGATACGGGGCGACGAGCCCATCGAGAAAGATGTCATCACCTTGCAGGACACAATAGACCGGGCCCGAGAACGACTTCTTGATCGTTCGCAGGCTTCCGCAGAGCAAGGCATTGCTATAGCAGACGATGTCGGGCTTCAATTGAGCGATGTATTCCGCCAGTTCCTCACCTGCCCGCTGATGAGGGCCGTGTTCCCCTTCAATCATCGAGACGGTCATGGCCCCCAGGTCTCGTGCATCCGTACTGATGGCACGTCGAGTGACGAGCCGAATGAACCAGGGAGAATCAAGCCATCGGGTCATCCATCGCGGCACGGAACGCCACCAGGTGTACTTCCCCTCGAGATACGTATTGATCCCACCAAAAAAGACAGGTGCCGTCGTCTGATCGGCTTCGTCAACACGAATGGGAGTGTATAGAGGAATCAGGCTGACTTCGACACCTGCATCACTCAAAGCTCTGGCCCATGTATTGTCGTGAATGCACGAACCGCAATACATCCCGGCTCCGCCTGCTGTGATAATTGCGATGTGCATGTTCAGGTCTGTCTCTCCGACAATTTAAGTCGAAACCGGTCGCGTTCTGGCGTCAATGGATTCTGACTTCAATGATACGCAATGACAAACGTTCTGCGAAATGGAAACAGGACTTTGCCATTGGCTTGCAATGGATAGTCGGCATCAACGCGGCGTTGCAATACCGTCAGAAACGAATCCCGATCGGCATCCGATGCCAGGGCCGTGAGAAATGGACGTAGTCCAGTGCCGCAAACCCATTCAACAATCGCTTGTTTCGACGGAAGCACATGCTGGTATTCCGTTTCCCAGATGTCGATTCCGCTGGCAACGTCAACCAGCGCATCGTAATAGAAGCCGGGAGTCTCCATCGTCAGCGCGGTGCGTGCGGCATCCATTCTGGCAGACCAGCGCTCGTCGTGCGAAATTTCATGGATGAGAGTTCTGACTCTGGGAAAAACAGCACTGGGGATCTGGAATGCCAGTGCACCTCCAGAAGCCACATGCGAGAACAGGCGACGGACGAGTGTTCGATGATCTAGCAGCCAATGTAAGGCCGCATTTGAGAACACGAGATCGCAAGGCTGTTCTGGTTTCCATTGAACGAGGTCTTCGTTCAACCAGGCTTGCTCAGGGAAACTTCGGATTGCTGCATCGATCATCTCGCGCGAGTGATCCACTCCCAGCACGAACGCATCGGGCCAGCGATTGCGAAGGATCTGAGTACTGTTACCCGGACCACAGCCGACGTCGACAATCTGCCGTGGAGGGTCAATTCGAATTTGAGCGACCAGGTCGATCGCAGGTCGGATCCGCTCGGTCGAAAACTTCAGGTATTGTGAAGGATTCCAATCATTCATTTCCGAATCCGAACGAATGGCCGCTGATGTCGCATTACCCGCGTATTTCATTGAAATTCGTGAACAAGTTGCTGTACTTGCGGGTTGGACGTACGGTAGCTCACGATGGCGATGTTCAAGCCGGAACCACGATACAAATTGAGTGAGCGACGCAGAGCACTGATAATCCAATCCAGGTTGTTTCCAAAAGCTCCGCCTCCCAGCAGCGTCAGGAACAATTGGCTGTTCCCCGTGCGAGCCTTGTTGAGGATCGCCGCGCAGATCGTTGCTTCGTAGGCTGATTCAAGCACCAAACTCGCGAACGGCTTCCAGTCCTTCTGCGAGTAACCCGTATAGGCGACTGGCATGGCGGAGCAGTATGCTTGCGATACAGTATGCGACGCGCCGTCCAGCGTGACTTGTGTATTCCAATGCAATCCGATCTGAAGTGCTTGCCTCACGTCATCAAGCGAGCCTGTATCAAGGGCATGAAGTTTCTGATTGATCTCTGCCAGTCCACCCGATGAGGGTAACGCGTACCCGTTAACCATTTTCCATAGCCGGTCATCCGTATTGCCGAGCAATTTGCCAACGCCATCCAGACAGTCGATCTGATTCCCCGCAGATTGTCCGACAATTCCATTCACAACCACGAAATAGTTGCGAAAGATCGTCCCTGCTCCGGCGGCGATGGCGCAGGCAGGTCCCTGCGTAAAGTCTCGCTCGTAAATGCCGACGCCGTATTCCGGCGTCACACCGGGAGCCACCATCTCCAGGAGATTAAATTGCGAGGCCACCTGAAACAGTGCATTCGCATTCCCCGGGTCGCGATGCAGATCCTGGACATTCGCCAGCATCTCCTGAACAAACAAGGGTTTTGAAATGCGTTGAGTATTTCGTACGAGTTCTCGCAATTCGGTAAGCGTCGGAATCTGCAGTGTGCCGCAGTCCCAAGTTCGACCGTTGAGGCGTGATCGAAGTTGACCTCCTTCGACGACCAATTGCTGACGCACACTTTCGGGAGATTTTTCGGCACAACCGGTCATGCTTTCAAACCACGTCATGATTGCTTTCTATCAACGATTCACGTACTTCGCGGTAGCGATTCATTCATTTCAACGTCGACGGAAACTCAACCGCCGGGTGGCCCCCAACGCCGTTAACCTTATTTCAGGCCTTCCCGCTAAGTGTTTTGGC
>JBAWWJ010000360.1:0-4319 GCA_037146815.1 Planctomycetota bacterium | reverse complement strand
TAATTTGATTACACGTTTCTACGAATTCCAAAACCATTAGCCGGACACTTGTGACCCAGTTTCGAATAAATTCACAACCTATCCGCGAACCAACGCTGCCGTTGAGATTTCCATCGACCATTCGTCACACGGCAGGAAGTTTTAAACCCGAAGGCGTTGGTTCGCGGGAGCGAACCACGATTGTCCGGCACTGCTTTGATGTGACTCAAACTTCTGAAACGTCACTGGGAGAAATTTTAGAACTTCCTTCGGAAAACTCGACGTGACTCTGCGACCTGATTTCGAAGTATTGACGACGGATCTGCATGTTTAGGTACCTGGGACGGAAAAGACCATGCGACTCGGCACTGCAATGACCGACCTCGGCAATCGGCGTCGCGGGTTTCGATGTTCAGCGATCGATCTGATGGTCATTGCCATTTGCGCCATCGGGACGATTGGGTTCTTGCCGATCCTGGGTGAGATTGCCTGGCTCTTCCCAATCACACTGGGACATTTTTTCCTGTTCTGCAACGTGTTTCGAATCCGCCGCGAGTTCGAATTGTTCTGGGCGGGTGTATTCGTCGTCAACGTCGCCTGCTGGGCATTGGCTGGTCGGTTTGACTGGCTCATTGTCCTCGCCATTCAAACACCGTTGACCGCAACCCTCATCATTACCGAATGCTTAAGGTCAAGCTATCACGGCATTTTCTGCAAGAAGGTCGTTGATTCATCACCGAAATAGGTATTGCAAGATCTCTGCCATGGTTGAGCGTCTTCCGCCTTGCAGCGAAGTCGCTCGGATGAAGTGTCGCGACTGGTGACTTTCGTCCAAGAAGGGGTTGGAGTTGACCGCCAGAGGAATCTATGCAACTCAATCACGTTCGAATGAGAATGATAACTTCGGTCTGTTTTCTGTCGTTCGCTCGTGGAGTGGATTAGGATGATTTGAGATTCACCTCGTGATGACGATTGTTGTCGTTTTTGACATGTTGTACGTATCAGGAAGCAATTGGCACATGGCTCCGCTGGCATCTCCGTTTTCTACCAAACCATTATCGACCTGGATTCAGGAACTGCAGCACGCAGTCACCCCCGAAGATCGCTATCGTGCTGTGCTGGCAGTGAGTGCCTTGTCAAGCTTGCCTGAACGGTTGCAATGGCTTCAGTGCGCGTTGAAGGATGTCGATTCCGGAGTTCGCGCCCTTGCTGCAAAGCTGTTGGGAGAATTCAAAAAGGGGGAGAAGTCACCGGCGATCAACTTCGACTGGTCAGCAATCGAAGCCGACCTGGCCCTGCGGTTAACCGATGACGACCCCGACGTTCGCTTCGAATCTGCTCGCGCGTTGGGGCGAATTCGACCGCAATTGACGGCACCGCGTGATCTGCTGGTTTCACTTCTTGACGATGAAGGGACACAACCGCTAATGCTTGCCGTTGTCGTGTCAGCACTGGGAGAACGACGCGACCATGAGTGCAGCATCCTGATTCCCCGCCTGAAGCGATTGCTCAGTCATCCCCAGGCCGAGGTCCGTGAAAACTCGGCCGCAATTGTGGCGGAATCAACAACGCTTGCCGCGGGACTCACCCCGGAACTGATCGCTGCACTTGACGATGATGAGCCGATTGTCCGGGAAAAAGCGGCGATAGCGTTGGGGGTCGCCGGAGTTTGCTCGCCTGAAGTGCTCGCCGGTTTGCTGGCAGCAACGACCGACGAAGACGAAGTCGTCGCACAGGTTGCCAGGGATTCGCACAAACGTCTGATTGACGGAATCTGACAGAAAGTTTACCTGGCCTAACAGAGCAATCCTGAGGAGCTCATTCTGTTATTGGCTCCTCCTTCTACGTAGGAACTCCAATGTGCGGGGAAAATGGGATCTGCGACGCCTTGGAAGACATTTGCCGCAGATTACTCGGACTGCGGGCCAGATGCCACTCTGACATCTGGCACATTTTCAACATCGACATGAGGAACACTCATCTCCGCTGAGGTCCACTGATCAGACAGAGATCGAAACGGCTTTGACGACATACTGGTTCGAAGCATGCTGCTTCGAAGCATACTGGGGGAGTCGCGTCCTCGTGTTCGGGATCAGCGTGAATCAGCGGCGATCAGTGTTCCCAATCTCTTCCTTCCTCCAGACCAGACTGCTCCGCAAATGTCGCTGTAATCTTCCACGTGACCCTTAACTTCAATCCTCCAGCATCCGTGCCATTCGAACCGTGCTGGTTTCAGATGACGCGATGGGTTCTCGACGTTCGATCGAGCGACGCCGGAAGAGGGCCATACTTTGGGGATGCAGAAGATAGGGCTTGCCAGGATCGTAGACGGTGATTGTGGTGTCGCCGTTTGCCGTGTCGAACAGGCGTTCGAGCCCCTTCACTTTCTGGAGTTCGACCGGAAGCATGAATTCAACGGCTTCATGGTGCGCATTCATCAGGACCAGCAGGTGATCTCCAACAATGCAGGCACCTCGCTCGTCGATCTGACTGCAATGGCCAAGCAGCAGCATTCCCAGGGAGCGGACATCACCGGAGTTCCAGGCTTGGTCATCCATCTGCCGGCCAGTACTGTCCAGCCAGTAGATTTCTTCCAGTTCGTCGCCACGAACCGGACCACGGAAGAAGTGCCGTCGCGACAATGCGGGCTGCGTCTTTCTGATCGCAATGAGTTTCCGGGAAAACTCCAGGAACTTCTCCTGATCGGGAGACAAATTCCAGTTCAGCCAGGAAAGATAGTTGTCCTGCGAGTAGCAGTTGTTGTTCCCCTGGGCAGAGTGCCCCAGTTCGTCGCCCGAAAGCAGCATGGGGACACCTTGCGACAGCAGCAGCGTGGCAAGCAGATTGCGCATCTGACGTTCACGAAGGATCTGGACCTCGCGATTATCAGTCGGGCCTTCAACACCACAGTTCCAACTGTAATTGTCGTTTGTTCCGTCCCGGTTTCCTTCTCCGTTGGCTTCGTTGTGTTTCGAGTCATAACTGACAAGATCTCGCAACGTGAAGCCATCGTGGCAGGTGACGAAATTGATGCTGGCCGACGGACGTCGACCATCGTCGCGGTACAGATCACTGCTTCCCGCCAGGCGGGTCGCGAGTTCACTGACGGTTCCCCCTTCACCCTTCCAGAAGCGACGAACGCAATCCCGATAGCGGCCGTTCCATTCGGTCCAGATGATTGGAAATCTGCCGACCTGATAACCCCCATCGGCAATGTCCCATGGTTCTGCGATCAACTTAACCTGGGACAGGATCGGATCCTGATGGATGACGTTAAAGAACCCGCTCATCAGATCGACGTTGCTGTACTGTCGAGCCAGCGTCGCAGCGAGGTCGAATCGAAAGCCGTCCACATGCATTTCGGTGACCCAATACCGCAAGCTGTCCATCATCAATTGCAGGACGCGCGGATGTCGAATCTGAGGGGTGTTACCGCAGCCCGTGAAATCCATGTAAAGCCGGGGATTATCCTGCCTCAAGTGGTAGTAGCTGGCATTGTCGATGCCTCGCCACGAGAGGGTTGGGCCGAGCTGGTCACCTTCGGCCGTGTGGTTGTAGACAACGTCCAGGATCACTTCGATTCCCGCTGCGTGCAGCGTTCGCACCATCGACTTGAATTCCTGCACCATCAATTCGGGATCGCGAGTCGCACAGTACCGCGGATCAGGCGCGAAGAACCCCAGCGTATTGTAGCCCCAGTAGTTTCCTCGTCCTTGCTGGACGAGGAATCGTTCGTCGGCATGGAAATGAATCGGGAGTAATTCGACGGCAGTAACACCCAGATTCTTCAGATGGTCGACGGCTGCGGCACTGGCCAGACCGGCATACGATCCGCGTAACTTTTCAGGAACCCCTGGCATCAGCTTCGTGAAACCTTTGACGTGAACCTCGTAAATGATTGTCTTTTCCCAGGGGACTTCCGGTGGCTGGTCATTTCCCCAGGTGAAAGCCGTGTCAACGATGAGTCCAAGTGGGGCAAACGGAGCCGAGTCTCGGTCATCAAACGACAAGTCCACGGCGGAATCGCCGTAGCGGTAACCAAAAAGACTGTCGTCCCACGTCAGACCACGTCCGATCGCGCGTGCATACGGGTCCAGCAACAGTTTGTTGGAGTTGAAGCGGTGCCCGCTCATCGGGGAATACGGTCCTGAAACGCGTAAACCGTAGAGAGCCCCGGGCTTCAAATCGGGAAAATATCCGTGAAAAACGTGGAACGTTCGCTCCGGCAATTCAATCCGAAACTGCTCATGCTGGTCGTCGGGAGAATCGAAAAGACAAAGTTCAACTTTTGTCGCGTTGTCGGAAAAAACCGCGATGTTTACGCCGGTGCCATCCCAGGT
>JBAWWJ010000359.1:0-4321 GCA_037146815.1 Planctomycetota bacterium | reverse complement strand
AAGTCCCCTGGTCGAATATTCGTACCTCGGCCTGACGTCGCCGGTGATCGTCAATGACCCTGCGGAGTGATCAGATTGGTTTTTTAAAGTGTTCTTGCTTCGAGTTGATTCAGATAAATGAACTCGGGGGATTCGACCCCTGCTTCCTGTCGGATTCGGACCAGTTCCGGCGACTCAAAAAACGCTCTGGCCCTGGAGAGTGATTCCCATTTTGAGAAATGGACGATGTCGTTGGGGCGACTTTCGTACTTCAGCAGTTGATAGCTTTGCTCGCCAGCCTTTTTACGAAGTTCGGCAGCGCTATCGAACACCTTCTTCCATGCTTCGTAGTCTTTGACAGCATGAATAATCAGTACGTAGTCCATTCGTTACGCCCTTCGTTTCAGCTCGCTTTCGCCGTCGATTCGACTTCTTTTTCACGACACCGGGTGGCGTCGCCAATGGAAGCGTCATGACTGGCAGAGTCATCAACCATCGATCGTGATTGCCGCGGATCGTTCGGATCTGATGGGCATGGAGCAGGTCGCAGCAGACATTGATATCGCCGGGGCCTGTCGGAATGTCACCCGTACAGATGATTGTTTCCACATTGCGTCGATTGAGTTCGTCGATGACAACAGCCAGCGACTGATGTTCGCAATGAACATCGCCAATCAACCCGATGGACTTGCAAAGCGTCGACATTACGCTGCTTTGCGGACGACGCGTGGGACTTCGCGCAGATCGACCATTTCGTGGATGTTTCCGCGAACCGCCTGAGCCTCAAATCGCCCGTCCTGCTCGTCCAGTCGCATCATCAAGGCTGATGTCGGGCAGAGCATCGTCGAGATCACTTTGCCACTGACTTCTGACATGGGAACCGCCGTTACCTTGAACCGCTGCAGGATTGTCGGCAATACTGTCTTCATGATCAGCATGGCCAGCGGTGCACCGACGCACATCCGTGGACCAGCCCCGAACGGCAGATATTCGTACGGTGATGGATTGATGTGCAGCCAACGTTCGGGCCGGTATTCTTCAGGGTTCGGATAGAGTTCGGGCATGTGATGCGTCATGAACTGACTGAATACGATCCCGGCCGATGGCGGAAGTGCAAACGGCCCCAGTTGCGTGGCTACCGCCGAAACTCGCTGGGAATACGACGACGCCGGAAGGATTCTCATGCTCTCCTTGACGACGCGTTCAGTGCAGTGCAACTGGTCCACTTGGTCAGCCGTGGGGAATCCACCGTCCAATTTGGTTTTCAGTTCCTGATGCAATTCACCCATCACGCTTGGATGCTCGGCGAGCAAAAACAGAGTCCAGGCGAGTGAATGTGCCGTCGTCAGATGTGCGGCACCAAACATCAATGCGGCCTGGCCGATCAATTCATCGTCAGAGATACTTCCTTCGCTGTCATGAGCACTGATCATCATCGACAGGGCATCGCGGCCAGTGGGGTTCCCCTTACGCTGATTGATCATCGCCTTGATTTCAGATTCCAGTGTTCCGGCGAATGTCAGCAGGTCGCCGTAGCGATTGGCAATGTCCTGATTGGCAACGAAAGCTCCCATTCCGAGTTCGTGGTTCATGTGAACCCAATGATCGATCATGTGCCCGACACGGTAAGCCATCTCGGCATCATCAATACCGAACAGGATCGTACTGGTCAGCCGCAACATGAAGTCGGTCATGTCGCGATTAATGTCGCGCTCGGTACCAGGCTTCCATTCCGAAACCATTTCTTCTGTCAGTTTGCGGATCGTGGGGACATAGTTGAGGATCGCCTTTTTCAGGAAGGCGTCCATCACCAGTCGTCGTTGACGCTTGTGCTGCTCGCCATTCATGCTGAGCAGGCCGGATGTCAGTCGACGCTGCGGTGAGTTTCGTGAACCTCGAATGGCGAAGAACTGCGAGTGATACGTCGTCCCATCGCTCAGAATCTGGTGGTTGAACTCTGGCCCAAACGCAAAATAGACGCGTTGCCCCTCATCTTCCAGAGCAGCAATATTGCCGTGCCGAGCCTTGAGCTTGCGCATGCAGGCAATTGGATCATCCGGGAAGTCGAACAGGCGACCGCGGGTGATTGGCAGGGGTTCATCGGAACCGTGAGTCAGAACCAAATTAGCCATTTCATCGCATCCATTCAGGCGGCTGGAAAGGAATCCGTTCCGTTCCGGGAAATTCGCCGATGGGGACTTCTACCAAGAAGCGTATCTCGTTCCTAGAGAAGTTTTTCGGTGTTTTTTGAAAAGTTTTTCGAGTGCCTGAAGATCTCGGCGGTGTCGAGGATTCGTGGTGCGAAACAGAGATTCCAACGCAGACAGGACGAACCCTGAACCCATCGTAATCTACTTGACCGTTTTTCAAGGATAAGATACATCCCGTTTCCACTCCCCCAACACACATCTTTTTTTCGACGTCCCCTCGTTTCAGGAGGTTTGCGATGTTCGACTGTCGACTGCTGACCCGTTTCCAACGGGTTGTAAGGACTGGTTTACTTGCCTTGGCACTGCCACTGGCGAATTGCAGTGCGGAAGACCTTCCCTTGCTGGGTCTTCCGGAACCTATTGGATCGCTGGTTTTCAATGAAAGTCCTCTGGAACTGGAACCAGAACTCGGAGCCCCCATTCTTCTGGCGGCCCTCGAAGTTGCTCCTGAGACCGAATCAGTTTCTCTGCCTGATCCCGATGAGATCGCGTTGCATCTGAAATTGAGTTCTCAGTTGCTGAAGTCGGCCGGGCTTTCGGAAAAAGCACAAGCCGTCGATTCCGTATTACATGACTTCGAAGCCGAGCACCGCGGACGCCTCGTCCTGCGAAAGAAACGGGCCGAACTGGCACGGCTGCAGTCAGAAATTGAACAACTGTCACTTCGATTCGAATGCCCCACGGAAAATGACGCCGAGCTGATGCCCGTCGATTATCAGATTCCGTCTCCAGTCCTCGAAGACTGAGGCGAGTGGCCGTGGAGAGAGACCGGACTGTTCGCGTCCACAATTTTCGTCAAGAATCGGTCATCGTTCGCGTCCATTAATTCACGGAAAGTCGGGAAGCTCAATTGTCACACGGAGCATTGGGAATCATTCTTGCCGCCGGCAAGAGTACGCGAATGAAGTCTGCGCTGCCGAAGGTCCTGCACGAAGTCTGCGGACGGCCGATGATTGAATATGTCATTGATGCCGCACGTGCTGCCGGAGTTTCGCGAATTGTTGCCGTCGTCGGACATCGCGCTGATTTGGTGAAAGCCGAGCTTTCCAAGCACTCAGACATCGAATTCGCACTGCAAAGCGAGCAAAAAGGGACCGGGCACGCGGTGATGGTCTGCCGTGATCAATTGGCATCGCACCACGGTGCAGTGCTGGTCCTGGCCGGTGACACACCGCTTCTGAGGAGCGAGTCATTGGGTGGGTTGCTCAAGGCACAGGCTGAATCGAGTGCTGCAGCAGTCATCGGAACCACCGACACCGACGCCAATCACGGACTTGGCCGCATTGTCCGCGATGCAGGAGGGAACTTCGTCCAGATCGTCGAAGAACGAGATGCAACCGAGGAACAGCGACGGATTCGTGAAATCAATACCGGGTGCTATGCGTTTGACTCTCAATTACTGATCAGTGCTCTCGATCGAATCCGGCCGAATAACAATCAGGCCGAGTACTACCTGACCGATTGTCCGCTGGTTCTGAAGCATGATGGATTGCCCGTGGTTGCGGCGAAAGTCTTTAACGTTGCGGAAGCGATGGGAGTCAACACGCGCGCTCAACTGGCTGATGTGACTCGCGCGATTCAGCAAGCCACTGCGGCACGGTTGATGGCAAACGGAGTTTCCATCGTCGCTCCCGAATTGACGTATATCGATCCGCGGGCGGTCATCGGTCAAGATACGGTGATTCTTCCATTCTCGCACATTCAAGGACCCGCAGTGATCGGAGCCGACTGTCGAATCGGTCCGCACGCCGTGTTGGAAGGGGCTGTTGAAGTCCCGGCAGGGACGCATGTTCCGGCATTTTCGCGAATCACGGCATAAAACGAGACGCGCGATTGTGGCAGGGCACAGGGGATGCGGAACACACGGCGAAGTTGGACAGGAAGACGAAGTTTGTTCAGATTGTCAGGTGAGCCGACACGATTTGAATGATGGCCTCTCTGTTTTTCAAGTCATCTGCGCTGGATTGGATTCGTTGGAACGAACAGTGGTAAATGGGTTTACGCTGTTTGGAGTCAGAAAAATCAGCGATGTCCGAGGAATCGTCAGCAATCTCGGCGGAGCGGCTTGCGTTTGGAGGGGTCTTGGCTGAAAATGCGGCCCGAAATGACGGCCTCCTTTTCCCGCCTACGAC
>JBAWWJ010000358.1:0-4389 GCA_037146815.1 Planctomycetota bacterium | reverse complement strand
CGGGACAGGGTCAGCCGGGACAGGGTCAGCCGGGACAGGGTCAGCCGGGACAGGGTCAGCCGGGACAGGGCCAGTCGGGACAAGGTCAGCCGGGACGCCGTCCAGGATTACGTGGGCCAGGTTCACAGAGTGGACAGCCAAGTCCCGGTTCTGCGGAATCAGCGAGCGAACAAGGGGGAATGGGTGGCGGGCCTGGTGGCCAGGGATCTTCCGGTCCGCTGACAGGTGGCGGGTTCAGCGATTGGAATGAACGCCTGCGTGATGTCGAATCGATGGTCAGTGATCCGAAATTGCAGGCTGAAGTCGCCAAGGTCCGGGAACGGGCTCGCAGCTTGCGAGCTGATTTTAAACGTCACTCCCAGACTCCGAATTGGGATCTGGTACGAACGACTGTGCATGAGCCAATGATTCAATTGCAGCGTCAACTTGCGGAAGAGATCACGCGTCGCGAGAAGCCCGATTCACTGGTTCCCGTCGATCGCGATCCCGTTCCCACCCGTTACCGAGACCTCGTACGGAGCTATTACGAGCGGCTCGGCAGCGGAAAGGAGAAGTAGGACGCATGCTGGCTGTCGTCATGTTTGGCGGTCGAGACTGGATTGTTCCCGCAATGACCTTGGGAGTTATCGCGGGGATCATCGTGATCGTTCGCTACGCGGGAGCGAATCTGGACGGCAGAACGCGATGGCAAGCAGCCACGCTCAAGGGTATCGCCCTCGGCTTGCTGATTCTTTGCCTGCTTGAACCATTGTGGAGCGGTCAACGTGCTCGGCCGGGAGCAAACCTGTTTGCCATTCTGGCGGACAACAGCGAAAGCATGAATGTCCATGACCCGCAGCTTAAAGAATCTCGCGGGCAGGAACTGAAGAATTTGCTGAACCAGGAAGACACTCCCTGGCAGGTTCGATTGTCGCAGGACTTTGATGTTCGTCGCTACGAATTCGATTCGCGACTGCAAGGGGTCCCCGATTTTGCGAAACTCGACTTTGATGGGAATCGTACGAACCTGCGAAGTATCCTCAATAGCCTGAAGGAACGGTTTCAAAACCGTCCGCTGGCTGGTGTGCTGCTGTTTACCGATGGGAATGCGACCGACCAGGGAATCACCGACTTCGACACAACAGGATTGCCTCCCATTTATCCAGTCATCTCTGGAAATGCCAAGGGCCACCGCGATCTGACAATATCGCATCTTTCGGTCACAACTACAGCGTTCGAAGACGCCCCGGTCACAATTCAGGCCGACGTTGCTCAACTCGGGCTTCCCGAAGCAAAGGTGATTGCAAAGTTGCTCGATGAAAAGGGTGAAACGGTCAAAGAGGAAACTCTGGTCTTCGGACGGGATGCCGCGCCGCTCGCCTTTCGATTCCAGTTCCGCCCGAAATCTCCAGGCCTGTCGTTTTATCGAGTCACCGTTGAAACGTCGGCTCTGGCCATCGACAAGGAATCAACAGCGGCCAACAATCAGCGACTGGTCTCCGTCGACCGAGGGAGTGGACCGTATCGCGTTCTGTATCTCACAGGTCGCCCCAACTGGGAATTCAAATTCCTGAACCGAGCCATTGATTCCGATGAGCAAGTGAAGCTGACGGGCGTCATTCGCGTCGCACGTCGAGAGCCCAAGTTTGACTGGCGCAGCCGCGATGGTGAAGCGACGAATCCCCTGTTTCGTGGATTTGATCGGACAGGCGAAGAGACTGAACGTTATGACCAGCCCGTTCTGGTCCGGTTGAACACGCGCGACCCCAATGAACTGCGAGACGGGTTTCCCAAGAAGGCCGAAGATCTTTATCAGTTTCACGCTGTCGTGATCGACGATCTGGAGGCAGGGTTCTTTACCGCGGATCAGATGACACTGCTGGAACGGTTTGTTTCGGAACGCGGTGGCGGGTTGCTGATGCTCGGAGGGGCCGAGTCCTTTCGACACGGGAATTATGATCGTACTCCTGTCGGTCGAATGTTACCCCTGTATTTGAATGCCGTGGAAGGAGTCCCCTCACCAACGGGATATCGCTTGTCTCTGACGCGTGATGGTTGGCTTCAGCCGTGGGCTCGATTACGGCCGACGGAAACGGAAGAGCAGCAGCGACTGAAGGAATTGCCGACATTCCAGACAATCAATCGTGCGGGCAATCTCAAGCCTGGGGCCACCGTCATCGCGGAAGTGACAGACGGAGAGCGGCAACGCCACCCTGCCCTGGCAGTCCAGCGATTTGGGCGAGGTCGCTGTGCGGCTCTGTTGATCGGCGACCTGTGGCGCTGGCAACTCGATCGCACAGATTCTCAGCGTGACAAGGATGACCTCGGCAAAGCCTGGCGACAGACCGTTCGCTGGCTGATCGCAGATGTCCCCGACCGGATCGAATTACGAGTTGTCCCGCAAGACGATTTCGGTCAACCGTTGACGCGTCTGGAGGCCCGGATCCGCACGAGCGAATTCCAACCGCAGGATAACGCGGCCGTCAAAGTGTCACTCACATTGCCAGATAAATCCGTTGTGACACAACAGGCGGAACCATCACTGCAGGAAGCCGGGTTATACGAATCGACATTTGCATCGCGAATGCCAGGTCAATATCGCCTGTCGGTGGAGGTTGCTGACGCAGAAGGAAAGTCAATGGGCAAGTCCGAGACGGGTTGGGCCGCTGATCCAGACGCGGAAGAGTTTCAGCGAGTCGCCCCGAATGACGAATTGATGTCGTCGCTTGCCAAACAGACCGGTGGTGAAGTGATTCGTGCTGACAGTCTGGAATCGTTTGTACGAAGCCTGCCAACTCGACAAGCACCGCTGACAGAATCGTATACCACCCCACTGTGGCACCAGCCATGGCTGCTGGTGTTGATCGTATCGTGCCTGTGCGGCGAATGGGCGTTGCGACGCTGGAGAGGCCTGCCGTGAAATCCCTCACTTCTCTCGTATTCGCTCTGATGTTCATGATCGGTAGCGCCCAGGCCCAGGACGCTGCGAAGACTACAAAACCGACGTTAATTCTTGTGGTTGGAGCAAACGGAGCTCCGCAGTACGAGCCAATGTTTGCCGAATGGGCTGATCGCTGGTTAGCTGCAGCCAATCAGGCCGGCTTCCACTGCGTCGTCGTAGGCCGTGACAAGGAAGTTCCAGACCAGACAGATAAGCAACGACTTCTCGCCATTGTTGATGAAGCGGCCAGCGATAAAGGTGTCGAGCTTTGGCTGGTCATGATTGGACACGGAACTTACGACCGCCGGGAAGCCCGGTTCAATTTGCGAGGGCCAGATCTGTCGGCAGTTGAATTGGCGAGTTGGTTAAAGCCCGTGGATCGACCGATGGCAATCATCAATTGTGCGTCCGCCAGTGCTCCATTTGTGCCGTTGCTGTCTGGGCCAAAACGTGTCGTGATCGCCGCGACAAAAAGTGGTGCCGAGCAGAATTTCGCTCGATTCGGTGACTACATGTCTCAGGCCATCGGCGATGCCAGCGCTGATCTCGACAAGGATGAACAGACATCCCTTTGGGAAGCGTTCCTGCGTGCGTCACGCCGAACTGCCGAATTCTATACGACGGATGGTCGCTTGCAGACGGAACACGCGTTGCTGGATGACAGCGGCGATGGACTGGGAGTTCGAGCCGATCAGTTCCGTGGGTTGACTCCGATCGAACAGACGACGGACGGAAAACCACTCGATGGGCAATCCGCTCATCAATGGCATCTGATCCGCAATGCCACTGATGCGGCTCTTCCTTCTGACGTTCTGAAAAAGCGAGATGCACTCGAAGTCGCGATCCTGCAGTTACGATCGAAGAAGAAATCGATGGACCGGACTGCGTACTTTCAGGAACTTGAACGGCTGCTGGTGGAACTTGCCGAATTGAATGCGGTGGGAACCGCTGATCAACGCTAATGAACTCTGATTTGCGATTATCGCCCTGTCAGCCAAAACACGGGCTCGAAAGGTATCGGCTCCTCGATGTGTTCCAGCAATCTCCCGATCACACGCGACCCACCCTGTCACGTACCCATCGAGTTTGCCTCGATGGAAACGGGCTTCTGCACTACGCGGCGATGGTGTACCGCTGGCTGCTTTGAGCATACCGGGGTTACGACGTCACAGGACGTTTCAAAAGTTTAAAAGGAGGTAAACTTCTCGTCGCGTTGCGACCCAGGTAGGTCGAGGACGACCAACCTGGGCCACCCAGCGTTCATCCCTGTTGACGAATCACGTGATCTTCCCAACTCACAAAAGAATAAGTGTAACCAACAGACGCTTGATGCCAATCCATCAGCGTTTCAGGACATTGCCACAGAAATCTGTCGTGTAAGGCATGCACATTGGCACTGGCGATCCAAGGCGATCGCCAGTGGCACCCAACGCGGGTAACGACTTTGCTTGAGTAGAAACAAGTCTTGA
>JBAWWJ010000357.1:0-4411 GCA_037146815.1 Planctomycetota bacterium | reverse complement strand
CTAAAAGGCTAATGTCCTCGAAAACCTCATCCCCCCAAAAAGTCGGATGAACCTTCTTTGTCACGGCCGATTCTGGCGCGGCCCTGACTTTTGAAACTGTCGAGGCGATCGACCTGGTGCCGTATCCGCTGGATGCCGTGCAAGTGTTCGATGGATTGCAGTATCGCGACTATTCGAAAGAAAACGCGGTGACCTCGCAAACATTTCGTCCGTTAGGTTGGACGCCTCAACTTTCCAATGCTCTCTACTTGGGCTTTCATCCTGACCAAAACAAACAAACTTGCATCGGCGACGCTCAATTTCCCGAACGAATGGTTCTCTACTTCTTCTTTCCGACATCGCAACGCACAGCCCTCAACGAAAGTACGACCGCATCAGGTCAGAAGCCTCCGACGCTGGTCTGGGAGTTTCAGTCAAAACTGGATCGAGCGTTGAACAGCAACAACGATCCGCAAGGTGGTGCTACTGACAATCAGGATGGCACGAGCGGCGATGTGGCTTTTGATCCCGATCGCTGGCGGCCACTGGCGGTGATCGAGGATTCGACGAAATCGCTCACCCGACAGGGGCGAGTCGTACTGCGCGGTCCCGGCGTGGACTGCCTGGCGACGCCGTCTCCAAGGCCGACCGACGACGACCGCCGATTCTGGATTCGCTGCCGAATGGTTGGTGGAACTTATGCAAAAGAAGATATCCCGGAAATCTCCTTCGTAAGCGTCAATGTCGTGCAAGTCGAGAACAGATCAACGTTCCAGAATGAAGTCGTGGGGATCGGCGACGGAATCCGGTCGTTGTTCGTTCTCGGCAACCAACCGGTCGATCCGAAGTCTGTCCAGCTGGTCCTGGTCAACGACAGTACTGGAACCGAGTCACCATGTGTGCTGCAGGAGAATTTCTACGCGTCGAAACGCGGGGATCTCCACTTCACTCTCAATCCCAACAGCGGAGAAGTTCAGTTCGGAAATGGCAAGCAGGGACGACCGCCGGCCGTCGGAGAAACGCTGGTCGCCAAGTCCTATCTCGCGGGGGGCGGTGCGAATGGCAACATCCCCGCCAATACAATCAAGGACCCGCCACTGGGGGTTTCAGGCCTGGACTCGGTTATCAATCCTCGAGCCGCTGAAGGAGGAATGAACGAGGAATCGATGGACGAACTGCTGGAGCGAGCACCGCGAGTCCTTCGAGGAAACACGCGTGCCGTCACGAAGGATGACTATCGTCAACTTTCGGAAGATGTCCCAGGAGTCGGACGTGCGATCGTGCTACCACAAGCATTGCCCCAATATCCCGGACTGAAAATCCCTGGAGCCGTCACAGTCGTTGTGATTCCAAAAGTGCCGTTGCGGGATACGACCGGTCAGTCAACTCCCGCGCAGTACATCCCCTCATCGGAATTGCTGGAAGCTGTTAAAGATAAACTGAACGACTGCCGACCGGCGGGTATGGAAATCGCCGTCGTTGGACCTCGCCAACATCGGTTGAGCCTTCAGGTCACAGTGACGCAGGCGGCGGGAATCACAGAGAATCAGGCCAAGGACCAAGTCAGGGCGGCACTGGAACATTACTTTCAGCCGGTCGAAGATCCCGAGGTTCTTCCCAAGATCGATCCTGTAACACATCAGAGTCGCAAGTTGCCATCGCCTCGCTGGGAAATCGGAACGTTGATCTATCCCAGTCGTTTGTATGAAGTCCTTTTCTCGGCAAAGGACTCGGATACCAATCAACCGCTCGTTCAGGATATTGCAGAACTGACCTTAAGAGATTCCGGCGAGAAATTCGAACTGGGTCGTGCGGTCGAACTGAATCAGGACGAACTTCCCGTTGTGGACGTGACAGTACAAATCACTCCTGTTAATGACAGGAGACGCACATGATCCAGATCGAGAATCAGCCCCGTCATTTTCCGGTGGAATTGGCCGCTACGGACCCGCAGCGAGTCCAAAACATTACTGCCGATGCATTTGGTCTTCGTTTGCAATCCGCGCCGGCACCCAGTCCTCTGGCGTTTGAATCGCCCGACGGCAGTGTAGGTCGATTGACGCTTCCTCGAGGGTTCGCCGTCGATCACCAGCAGCGTTACTATTTCGCGCAGCGAAAGACGGGAGTCATCTGGTACTTTGATCCGCAGGGACCTCGCGACGGCGAGACACCCTTTCAACCGATCTTGAAGTTTCCGACGCTTCCAATCTCGAATGATCTCGCGCGTCTCTGGTCACTGGCCGCGAATTCGCAGTCACTGTTCATCGTTCGCCCCGGCTGCGACGAGTTGGTCAGTATCGCACTGGGGCACTGGGCAATTCAGGACATTGATTGCTTCAACGGTCTCCGTGACGTCGCGACTTTCGGTGACGATGTCTATGTGCTGATCAACGATTCAGTATTTGTTCGCCGTCCCACTCATGGACAATGGACGCTCATTCGCAATCTTCCGTCGCCCGAAAAGCACGATTACGTCCGATTGCTTTTCAGCACGTCGGGTGAATTGTTTGTCCATTGCAACACGTGCGAGATTTATTCGGTCTGGGATAACAACTGGTTTCTCTCGCATGATCGAACACTATTCCCGGTGCCGCCTGTGGTTGCGTATCCCGGCCCCAGTGGAACCAGCGACTTCCAATATCTCATCCCGGGCTTGTCGGGCACATGTGACGATCTTCATTCGACATCCGAGGACTGCTGCATTCCGCCGGAGTTGTCGGTACGAGAAGTCACCCGTGAGATGCTCGACAGCGACGATCTGTCTCAGGGATTTCTGATTCGCGAAGATGGGACCCGAGTTCGATCACCTCAGTTCCGACCGTCTCTCCAACGCCTCTTCTTAAATGGAACAGAGTGCGGCGATGATTTGCCGGACAAACCAGAGCAGACACAGGCATGTGGCAGCGTCTGGTACAGCACGGCAATCGACAGTCGTCGCTATCGCTGCAACTGGGATCGGATCGAAGTCCAGTTGTGGATTCCTGCGGGATGCCGGGTTGTCTTCTCGACTCTAACGCTGGATCTCGCCCCGGATCCGTTGACGTCTGCAGACCTGACGAATGCCGATGTTGCTGACCCCTCGTCAGAGCCGACACCGGACGTCCAGTCAACCGTACATCTTGCCGTTCAGAAACAAATGCTCTCGATGTCGGAACCGCACTGGTCGTTCGGAGCCAGCTTCGAAGCCACATCGCAACGATTGAAAGTGAGACGGTGTGAGACCCTGGATTTCCCTGTTCGCAGCAAGCCGGGACAGTTCCTGTTTGTGCGAGTGAAGATGTCTGGCGATGGATTTTCGACGCCGGTCGTCCGCAGCATCATGGCGAAAGGCCCCCGGCAGTCGTATGTCGAATTCCTTCCTGCAGTGATGCGAGAGGACGACGACAGCCGCGATTTTCTTGAGCGATTCGTTTCTGTCTTCCAGACCGAATGGGATTCGCTGGAAACACAAGTTCGGGAAATGGACCGCATGTTCAATCCCGCGGCGGTCAATGAACTACAACTCGGACGGTTGGCGAATTGGTTTGGAATCTCGCTTCCTGCGGGTTGGAAAACTAGTCAGTACAGAAGTCTCCTGAAATTCGCCCCCGATCTGTTGATGGCACCCGCCGACGAAGAACGAAATCAGATTGGCGGCAGCAGACGCGGGACCGTCGAACACATTCGAAATTCCGTACGTGCAGTGCTGGGCGGACTGACCGGATTGGATGAACAGCAGATGCGCGGGTTCCCCTGGATCATTGAAGGATTTCGAGAACGCAGTCATCTGACAGTCAAATCTGCTCATCGACTCGGTGATTCCGCGTGTGACAGCACGCTCTCTCCTCCCATCACCGGTACCTTGTGGAGCCCAGACAGTACCGGACAATTGCAACTCGGCGATAACAGCGTGCTGGGCGAACGGAAATTGCTCCCGAATGCCCGGTCGGAACTCGAAATGTTTCGTGCTCATGCCCATCGCATTCGAGTCGTGATCCCGGCCTGCTGGGTACCGAATCACGAAGATCGATGCGCCGTGGAAACGATGATCGAAGCCGAGAAACCTGCGCACGTCGTATCCGAGATTACGCTGGTCCGGCCGGGAATGTGCATTGGGCTGCAGTCGACCGTTGGTGTGGACACCATCCTGGGAGAATGGTCGCAGCCGGTTCTGAATGCGGATCCCGCTGCAACATTGGGACTGGGACGCGGAATGTTCCTGCCCGAATCACACGAACGTCCACCGCCGATGCTGCTGGATGTCAGGCTCGGTAATCACTCGCTTTAGATCGAATCTGCTCTTCATAAACACGCTTCCACTTCATCGTTTTTCAGGAGAACTTTTTATGACTACGTCCCAACCGTCGCACACCGAGACGGTGTCTGCATCTCATGCCAATCAAGATTGCCATTCGAGATCGCAGCTGAACACAGAACGCAATCGATACTTCAC
>JBAWWJ010000356.1:0-4544 GCA_037146815.1 Planctomycetota bacterium | reverse complement strand
CCACCAGGCGGGTTCGATAGCCCGGTACTTCCGATCTTCTTCGCCATCGCGCGCCGAACCCTTTTCGCTCGCTCGTTTCGCCTGACGCGAGGAATATTGATCGAGGAACGTCTTTTCGTCAAAAAATCGCGCCGATTCCGATTTCTGCAGGGCTTCGAGGACCGCAGGCCCCACGTCGGCACGAACGGCCTTGAAGAACGGAGTTGCTTCAAACAACGACTTCAGTGACTGAGGACTTTCGCCGTCAACCAGAAAGAAGTCGTGCTGCATTGACGCAAAATCCGCGTAGAAGGCCTGCACCTGTTGCGGGGCTTCTTCCGGCGTGACGCCCTGCGGCTTCGGATCAAGCGGTGCGGGAAGTATTCCTTTGCCATCCAGCCAGGCACGTTCCTGCCAACTCGCCGAATCAAACAGACCGCCCGCCATGATTACCAGCGGTCCCCCCTGCTGAACGAATTCTCGCAGCAGTGGAACCATCGCCTCGTCAGGTCGTTCCAGTCCGGCAATGACGACAAGTCGAGCGGTTTCCAGCAATTCCTGAGTCACCTGATCAGGACGAACATGTTCAATATGAATCAGTCGACGTTGAGATTTGTCACTGCTGGACCGAGGTGCCATCAGATGACGTAAGGCATACGTCTCACCAATCCGGTTCTTTTCGAGGTTCTCATCGCTGCCGTACTGATCCACGAAGACAACGGGAAGCGATGCGACGATCGGAATCACGATCTGCTGGCGGTTGTCTGCAGGAAGCTGATCAGTCGACTGCAACTCGGATTGAACAACGACAGTCGCAACGACTGACCCGGGTTTCAGTGGATCAGCCACGACATCGAACTGGTGGGTGAACTCAACTTCACGTGATTGACCGGCCGACATCTGCACGGCCTGGCTGGCGACTTCTGTCCCGTCGATCAGCAAGCGTGCCTGAACTTCAAACGAGGTTGCATCGCCCGTTGCTCCCGAGGCTTCGATTCTGGCCAGCAATCGGCACGGTACTTCGGCACTCGCTAAACCATCTTCCAGATGCAGACCAGCGACCCAGACATTGCTGGCGGCCGCGGTCGCAATGTCGACAATCTGCATTCCCGACAATCGCTGCAGCAGTTCGGGAGCGATCCCCGACTGCCAGGCCGTGGCTTGCAGATCGGTCAGCAGCACGACTCGCTTGGAAGGGAGATCGGGAACCTGGTCACAGGCTTGTGATGCCAGCTCCAGCCCCGAGCGAACGCTTCCTTCTGTATCGACGAGCTTGACACGTTCCAACTGCCGACGTGAGTCTTCTTTATTCGGGTAGGCATTCAGCGTAAACGACTGGTCTTCTGACCCTGCCAAAGGAATGACCGTGATCCGACTCTCTGGCGGAAGCGAATCGATAAATTCGGCTGCTTTTCCCTTGGCTCGGTCCAGCAACGTTCCACCGAGTGCTTCAACACCCATGCTGCGACTGTTATCCACAATCAGGATTGCGTGAACCGGCGAGCGGGCGTTTGCTGCATCACCACTCGAAGACTGGCGGGCGATACCAAAAAGCCCAAACGCGGATCCGACCAACCCGAGACCAAGCAATCCCGCCGCAGTCATTTTCGCTCGAGCCTGACCTGATCCCGAAGTGGCCAGGGCAATGGCACTTCCAAACGCAACAACCAGGCAAAATACCAGCAGCACGCCATGCCATAGAGCCCCGGCCGCTGATCCCTTGAAGAACGGGCGAGCCAGAACCAGCCCGAACAGGATCACAGCGAGAATGCGAAGCGCCAGCAGCAGGATATCGCGAAAATGGAGGACTCGACGGTTCCGTTCGAGAGCCTCGCGCAGGAAATCCATCGCCGCCCAACTGACTGTCTTGAAGCGACGTCGGTTCAGCAGATGGATAATGATCGGTCCGGCAGCGGCTATCGCTCCGGCAATCGCGAACGAACTGGCATCGAAGGAAAGCACTATTTCTGGCCCAACTTTTCTCGTAAACCTTCGATCTTACCTTCCTGCAGGATCGGCAGATAACGATTGGGGATTGAGAGTACGAAACACGCGACTGCGGTGCCGTAGAGATGGCCCTGCTTGCCATGGACCCAGCGAGTATCTTTCCACGCACCATCTTCGGCGGGGTTTTCGGGCTTACGAATCTGCGAAGCGATCAGATGATCTCGCAGAATCGGATAATTCTGCCGCCAGGGATCGCCACCCGCCTGATACACCGCCTGGCCCACGTAATAGAGCGTGTAGGCATCAAATGGGACGTCGCCGAGTCCCTTGACCGGTTTCAATCGTGAAACTTCTTTCGAGATCAGATCCAGGTTTTTGGCGATTCGCCAGTCATCGTATTGACCGAATTCCTGCATGCAGACAACCCCGCAGGCCGCCATGGCGACGGTGCCGCGGTTGCCATCATACGTGAATTGTCCACCCCCCTCTTTGGCTCGTTCATCCATGCCACGGGCACCGTTGTCTGCCTTGTAATGGTCGCGAACCGACTGAATCGCCAGTTTGATCACGTCGTTACGAACTTCAAATCCGCTGTCGACAGCACTCCGCAGGGCTTTGGCCTGCATGACGGACAGACTCAGATCATGCCCGTGCACCTGTCGGCGCGCCCGATAGTCCCAGCCCCCATCGTCGCACTGGGTATTGGCGATCAGCTTCAGGGCTTTGTCGAGCGTCTTGCCGATCTGGGGATCGTCGGTCATCCCGTAAGCTTGCCCCAGAACAAACGCCGTCAGACCGTGGTTGTAAAGGTCTCGCTGGGCATCGGCAATATTAAGCAAACCTGAAGGCTTGGCGTTCTTAACGATGTACTGGAGCGCACGATCGACGTTATCGCCATACTTTCCGCGGCCCGGCATGTGCCCTGCGGAGAGAAATGCCAGTGCCCCCAGACCCACCAATCCCAGGTCGTTTGATTCCCAATTCCCTTGGGTGCCTTGAGTTCTGGCGAGCCACGTCAGGCCTCGTTCCAAGGCGAGTTCCGATTCCGCGTTGGTTTCCCACTCCCTTTGCGCACGGAGAGGCCCCGCCAGCGCGAACAGGATGGCGGGACTCAGCAACAGGATGCGCAGTCGAGTAGTAAAGTAGCTCATAACTGTTTATTGGCGTTGAGCAGGCACGGGTTACGGAGATTCCGGGCGGGAACCGGCGGGAGGGATAGCTTGACCACTCAGAGGGGGAATTTGCAAGTCCGACTCGAACAGCTTCCGGATTAATTCGACTCGTTTTCGATTTGCACCCAAGTCAGAATGTCCAACCCGCGATGCCGACCGAACCTCAATCAGACCCCGATCCGCGACCAGTTGAAACTCCACATCATCGACAAACCTCAGCAGTGCTGTCGTGAATTCGGCGTGCAGGTAGCCGTCGTCCGATTTCACGATTTTCGTCCGGGGAATCCCCTCAATGATCACCTTCAGACGCATCCAGGCGAATTGCGGGTCGTCGGAAAAATGGAGTGGTTCGATCGCGTGCCCGGCGTCATTCTCCTGCGAGCAAACGCAATTGGGGGAACTCGGGCAGGGCCGCAGACGACCATCCACGAGGCCGACTGGCGGAGGTGTGACACCAAACATCAATGCGCCCCTGAAGAGAACGATTCCAACGACGATCAGTACCGGCCATCGCCGGCGAAATCGGCGCGGACGAGCTGTCGACTGAGAAGACGGTTCGGGATTTGAGGAACTCATGGTTTCTGAGCCAGTGCAGAATCAATGGCGGCCTCAATCGATTCCGGCGAGTTCTCATTCCAGACCAGATTGTATTTCCGGTCGATGACCCAGCGCTGAGGAATGAACTCAGCCTTCAGTTCCGTCAACGTCTGCACAGCCCCATAGCCATTCGGCCAGGTGATTTTTGTCTGTTTGAGGAATTCGCGATTGCGTTCATCCGCTTCAATCCCTTCGCTGGTCAGGCCAATAAAGACAACCCGGTCCTTGTACTTTTCGTACAGTTTGACCAGTTCCGGGGCTTCGCGACGACAGGGACCGCACCAGAACGCCCAGGCGTCAACCACGATCACCTTTCCATGCAATTCTTCCGCAGTTGGGCCCGGACCATTCAGCCAGCCTGCCACCTGAATTTTGGGAGCGGGAGTTCCCGTCGAGAACTGATCCACTTCGATCGTCTGACGAATCAAGATCGTCAGAACGGCAGCCAGCGAGACGACAATCGCCAATGCAACTGCAAACGACTTGCCACCGCGATCACCAGACGCAGAATTTTGCTCGGAGTACATGTGGACCCTCAGTTCGCATTTTTTCAACAACCGCTCGACAGCGATTATATCGAAATTCGCGAGTCAGTTCAGCTTTTGGGTCCTGCGCCGGGATCGGGTCTTCGATTTTTCACGCCCGCCAGAGCTGCAGTGTGGTGGCTGGACCAATGGCAATCCCCGGTTTGATGTATAACAACATCAATCGCAATCCCATGGGATACCTGGTGATTCCTTCAGCCCAAACCTATTGTCGAATACCGTATAAAAAATCACGCGATCAGCCGGAACGCGCTAGTGTAGTGTATCACTCTGATTGCACATTATTCAAAACAGCTTTAGCGCG
>JBAWWJ010000355.1:0-4633 GCA_037146815.1 Planctomycetota bacterium | reverse complement strand
TTCCTCGAAGTGCGCGAAGATCGATTCTCGAGTTCGGGGTGTGAACGGTTACCAATCCGCCTTGCACCCTGCAATGCGATACTCGTTGCCAGATTCTCCGTCAGAGCTGCCAATTCATTGCGACGCCCTTTAAACATCGCCCCAGAGGCTTCCCGATTAGTATTGAAGGGACAGAGTTGGGCGACAGGAGTCTGTTTCCGGATGATCGCTGCGAAAGCAGCCTTTGGGACAGCAGCCGAGAAAATTTCTTCCAGATCATCCCGGCCAAGGAACACCGCCTCTTGCATGGATCCGACATAGACATTCCGTGCAGGCCGCTCGTTCGACAAATACAGATGAAAGCAGAATCCAATCGAATCCGTGGCATGCTTTTGTTCGGTCAAGAACTCTGCCTGCCACCGTTCGTCGATCTGATTGTCTGGCGGTGGTGACACAACCAAAACATTGTATCCCATCCCACTGAAACCAAGCGGACTTAAGTCAAAGAGAAATGATGCGGCTTTCCCAACAACCGCATACTGGATCTGCTCAACATCCAGGCAGTCTTCCAGCAATTCCATCAAGTCGCCGACAGCCCCCTTGGGGTCAGGTGGAGACTCGCGGAGTACGCGTGGCCAGATCTCTGCAAATCGCGGCTTAAAGTTCTTCGGGTAAAACACACTGTATTCCGTCGTGCGCGGCCCGCACAATCTTCAGGAGCTAAAACTGCAATCACTCAGAATTGGAAAAGGAATGTGCGCTGCCGATTTTTATAGTTTTTTTCAAAAAAAGCGATTTTCTTAAAAAAACCGTCGATTTCGGGCGTGGAGTTCATCGGCTAGAAACGCAATCTCTCGGCTGAACAATCAACGTCAATTCAAGCCACAATACACGATGCAAATATCCAGGTGACAACGTGGCAAGACCTTACTTGCGCTCGGCTACCTTCATGCAGGGCTACTTTCAGAACCCTGACCGCTGAAAGCTCGCCAAGCCCCCACGATCCTCGACAGGCAGCAGCGTCGCCGCAATAATCGCCGCATACTTTCCCTGACAATTCATGGAACATTCCTCATGCGCTGCGCCCTGGTTTCATTTGTACTGCTTTCGTTGGTGATGGTCAGCATTCCCGCCGCATTGCGAGCAGACGATTTCCCGACTCCGAAAAATACGGAAAAGGCCACGACGGCGCCGATGGCTCCTGAGGAAGTCGTTGCGACTGCGAAGTTGCCGCCTGGGTTTGTCCTGTCGGTCTTCGCTGCAGAACCGAATGTTCAAAACCCGATTGCCATCACCACGGACGAACGGGGGCGATTGTGGGTTGCCGAGAACTACAGTTGGGCTGGAGGGGGTGCCGGCGGATTTGATCCTAACCAGCGAGATCGGATCGTTGTCCTGGAAGATATCGACGGCGACGGAAAGCATGACAAACGAACCGTCTTCTGGGATTCCGCCCGAAAGCTGACCAGCATTGAAGTCGGCTACGGCGGAATCTGGGCCATCTGCCTCCCAAACCTGTTGTTCATTCCCGATGCGAATCGTGATGACGTCCCGGATGCGGCTCCGCAGGTCATCCTTGATGGCCTGAACGAAGGAGTCGTCGGACATACTCCTGGAAACGGTTTGAAATGGGGGCCGGATGGATGGCTGTATGCGCGCCACGGTATTCAGGCGACCAGTAGTATCGGCAAGCCTGGAGCGGGCGAATCCCAACGGATCAAGATCAACACCGGGGTTTGGCGCTACCATCCGACTCGGGGAACGGTCGAGACCGTCATGCATGGGATGACCAATTCCTGGGGGTACGACTTTGATCAGCATGGCGAGCAATTTGTCATCAACACCGTGATCGGCCACTTGTGGCATGTTATTCCGGGAGCTCACGTACGACGCATGTACGGGGTCGACATGAACCCGCATACGTATCAGCTGATCGAGCAGACAGCAGACCATGTTCACTGGGATACCGGCGAATCCTGGGGCGATGTCCGCAAGGGGGTGACGGACAAGACCAGTGCCGCCGGGGGTGGCCACGCTCACATTGGGCTGATGATCTATCAAGGAGACAACTGGCCCGAAGAATATCGCAACCGGATTTACACGCTGAACCTGCACGGGCTGCGAATCAACTGCGATATTCCTGTGAGGGATGGAGCTGGTTATACCGCCAAACGCGGGCCTGATATGTGCTTTGTGAAGGATACCTGGTTTCGCGGGATGGATCTGATCACCGGACCGGATGGCGGAGTCTATATCGCTGACTGGAGTGATACGGGGGAATGCCATGACCACGATGGTGTCCATCGGACCAGCGGTCGCATCTACAAATTGACGTTTGGCCAGCCGAAAAAGGTTCCGTCGTTTGACCTGGCGAAGATGTCGAGTTCCGAACTGGTCAAATTGCAAATGCATGCGAACGCCTGGTGGCCGCGACAAGCTCGGCGAATTCTGGCAGAACGATTTGCAAAAGCCCCTGCAGCGGCAGATCTCGTCGAAGTCCGCAAGTCATTGCAGACCGTTTTGCAGGGTGATCCGACTGTTCCTCAGCAACTTCGATTGATGGAGACGCTGCATGCACTCGGCAAGAGCGACGCGAATGCGAATGGATTAGCTCATGATGAACACGTTCAAGTCGCCGCACTGGGAATCACCATCGACTTGAATTTGAGCGAACCTTCGAGCGGGACACTGCTCGAAATGTTGCTGGGCAAGCCAAATCAAAAAACGAACGGAACTCATTTCCCAGGAATGGTGAACCTGCCGTCGGGGTTGGTTCAACTGCACGTTGCTTCGGCACTACAGCGAATGCCTCTCGACATGCGCTGGCAAATTGCCGAGGCACTTGTCAAGAAATCCGAATTTGCCAATGACCGGATGTTTCCATTGATGCTCTGGTACGGAATCGAACCCTCGGTCCCGCGCGATCCAGCACGAGCATTGGCATTGGCAAAAATGTCGCGAATTCCGCTCGTGACAGAATGCATTGCCCGCCGGTTAACATTGGAAATCGAACGTGATCCGAAAACAGTCGATCAACTGGTCGAACTTGCGGTGAAAGACGAGACGAACGGGGCGGCGATCATCGCAGGAATGGCACAAGGGCTGAATGGCTGGCAGAAGGCGAAGGCTCCTGCCGGGTGGTCGCAGGCTGCGGACAAGTTTGCCAAAGTCGATTCCGCAGATCTGAAGCGACACCTGCAGGGATTGAGCGTGGTGTTTGGTGACGGGCGAGCCGTCGATGAACTGCGAAAGCTGGTGTCGAACGGCGGTGCGGAACCGGAGTCGCGTCGTCAGGCGTTGCGAGCCTTGCTGGTCGGCAAACCTGCGGACTACGTACCGACGCTGTTCAATCTGCTGGGCGACCGCGCCATCATGCTCGAAGCGATTCGTGGTCTGGCTCAATACGACCACCCCGAGACTCCACAGCAGGTTCTAAATCGTGCTGGAAGTTTCGGCTTGGCGGAACGCGCGGAAATGGTCAATACTCTTGTGTCACGAACCGCCTATGCCAAGGCCCTGCTGCAGGCTGTCCGCGACAAGAAGGTACTTTCCAGTGAAATCACGGCCTATCATGCTCGACAGATTCGCTCGTTTGAAAACGAGGCATTGACGAAAGATCTGACAGAACTCTGGGGTGACGTTCGCGTCACAGCCGCAGAGAAAAAAATCCTGATCGACCAATACAAGTCGCAACTGACCACAGAGTCGCTCGGGAAGGCCAACCTCAGTGCCGGACGCGGAATGTTCCAGAAGACCTGTGCGAACTGCCACGTCCTTTACGGCGTCGGGCGCAAACTGGGTCCCGATATCACCGGATCAAATCGCAAGAATCTCGATTATCTGCTGGAAAACGTCGTGGATCCGAGCGCCAGCGTTGGCGCAGACTTCCGCGCCATCACGGTTGTCCTGGAAAACGGACGCGTTCTGACAGGCGTCATCAGTGAACAGAATGAACGAACGCTGACTCTCCAAACTGCGCTGGAACCCGTGACCCTCGACCGTAAGCAGATCGAAGAGATCAAGCAGACGAACCTTTCAGTAATGCCTGACGGCCTGCTGCAGAATCTGACTGCCGAGCAAATCCGGGATCTGGTGGGATACTTGATGTCGACAGAGCAGGTCCCGTTGCCAACTCCGTAAATGCTTTTCAAATCGTTAGCGAGTGTGATTCCGCCATTCCCGCACAGATGGGAAACCCGAATCCATCGAGACTTTCGAGTTATAGGGGTAGGGAGGACTCATTGGATTGAGTCCCCCCTCCCTCCGAACCGGACGTGCAGATTTTCCGCATCCGGCTCTCCGGTCGATGGTTTACCTGCGTGAGGATTGTCCGGTGAATTCGCGGGCAGTCGTGAGAACAAACAGCCCTGATCCACGAAAAAGGCATTCGCCCCCTTCCACTCCCTGTTCGAGAGTCGTCAACATGCGAGCGGTCCAGACGTGCGGTTCCACCCAACCCCAACGCGAGAAAATCTCACGATCGGGAGGAGTCGATCCAGTTTGTTGAGCCAAAGGCACTATCACTGGTTTGTATTCCGTGCGCCCAGTTGCCCGTCATCCATCTTCCTGGAACCCTTCGCTCCCCCAGAGTTACCCGGATTCAACGCTACTATGGTTCCTCTGACTCCTGCCTGGCGGCTCTTCGCATCCACAC
>JBAWWJ010000354.1:0-4689 GCA_037146815.1 Planctomycetota bacterium | reverse complement strand
GTGTTTGATACTTGGCACCCGCAAATCGGTATCGACTTCAATGGAGACGGAGCCACACCAGAACAACCTCCTTATCGCCCCATCCGTTTTCGTCCCGACTACTACACTCTCGGGACAGAACCATACCCTTCGAATAACGGCGGATCAGCTCACTGGTTGCCGACACAGAAGTATTTCCTCGGTGACATTGTCTTCCCGACTGCAGCAGGTAGTACGCCCGGATCACCATTCTTCTATCGCTGTATCGACCTCAGTCGTCCCCCGAAGGCGAAGGCGAAGGGGAAAGGCAAAGGAAACGGACTGCTTGGAAACAACGAAAGCAGTGATTTCGAACCGGTATGGCCCAAAGCCGCTGGTTTGACAGTCGAAGATAACGCAATCGTCTGGCAGGCCGTGGATAACCGTAAGCCACTTCGAGCGATCAAGATTGAAGTCCGGTTTGTTGATCCCTCGACACAACAGATGCGGCAACTGACGTTAATTCAGTCGCTCGTGGACTGATTTCGGAATGAGACAGGACCTTCCTGATGGGGTCCGCTGAAATTGACTGTCCGCATGGCCTGGGATTTTGATCCCAGCGCCGTGTGAACGGTTCCTATACATGATGGAGTGGCAGGGGCCATTCCGTAATTCGCCTTTCCAATCCGCTGGCCCTGTCTTGGGTCGCGGGTCCAATCTATTTCTCTGCGGGCTCAGGCAGACGGGAATCGAGGTACGAACATGAAACTGAAATCTCGGCAACGTCATCAACGTCATCGGAAGCAGCATCGAAAGCAGGCACAGGCACATCCACGTGGATCGACGCTGTTGATCGTCATGGTCCTGATGGGGATGCTCTCGCTGCTGGGGGTGATCTTCTATGTCTTCTCGGCTCAGGAACGGAGCAACGCAGAGTACTACTCCGAAGGTTCCAAGGAAACGAGCGATCCGGGCCTGGATGCGGATGTGATGTTTGACTGGGCCCTGGAACAGATCATTGTCGGGACTGACTCACGCCTGAAGAATAGCGTGCTCTGGGGCAGTCGCCACTCGCTGCTGTCCAACGCTTTGGGTTTCAGCACCCACCGTCCCGATCCCAACACCCATCCATTCAACGGTGAGGGAATCAATGTCATCTATGATAGTGTAACTGGGAAGTTGGGTGTCGACCAGAACCGTAACGGATGGATTGATGATCCGACCGTGAATGCTGGTGAAACAGACAACCGATATTTATTGAATTTCGTTGATTCTCCCGCAACGCGATCGGATCTGTATGAGCCAAACATGATCGCGTTGGGGTATCCCCAGACGGACGTCGGCTACACGTACCCCGACATCAACAACGCATTTCTGTGTTACGTGGGCAAGGTGCGAGACAACAACGGTAATGTCCATCAAGTCGTGAAACCCTCGTATCTGGTTCCAGGACTGTTTCGTGCGACGGCCAGCAGTGCTCCCAATGCGTCCTGGTACAACGATCCCAATACGGCGCAACAGGTGATGCGTGGACATCCCAATCACTACTATGTGCCTCCCACGGCATCGCCAGCGAATCCTGCGCCCCGTTATCTGACAAACGCGCAGGCCGCGTCGGTGATTGGCCCCGGAGCAACCGGGTTTCCTGTCGTTCCCATGAACGGCACGTTTCCAGTTCTGGGGACCTCGCAAGGACGAATCGGAGCCTATTCGGTAGTTGACACTACGGGGACCTTTCCGCCAAATGAACCCGTGGAACTCGATTACGACAACGATGGTGACGGAATTTGCGAATCGATCCTGATGGACCTCGATTTTCCGCCTCAGCAGGACGCCACAGGCAAGCTATTTGTTCCGCTGTTCCTGATCACGATTCATGATCTTGATTCACTGCTCAACCTGAATGTGCACGGGAACCTGGCCAAGATTCTCTACGGTCCGAGCGACATCGCTAACGGCCTGGCGACTACAGCGGTTGCCAGTGGCGGAAGCGGCAACTGGTTTGGAACGGATTCGTCCGACGGGAAGTTCTACTTTGTATCACAGTCCAATCTCGGTCTGGGGCCTGCTGAAGTCAATCCGATCTGGGCCCTGAATCGACGTATCGGGATCGACGACACGTTCACTTTTACGGAACATCAGAACTTTTACGGCAATGCTCCGACAGCCGTGACGAGCGGAACTTCACCGTCGTGGGGCGAGTCTGGCAACATGGAATTCATGTGGTCCAAGACTGGTCGGTTCCAGAAGTCACCATTTGACTTGTATGTCGGGGTCTACGGTGAGCCTGCCGTTCTCTACGCCGCCACCAACAATGGAAATGGACCCGTCAATTCGGCTGCTGGTGGAAATAAACTTCCTCGCCCCGGTCTGTCCCTGGCGGATGATCAGGGGGATATCGGTGAAGGCCAGTCGACAGCACCCTACTATCAGCACCCGCTTGATTTTACGGGACAGGGAACATTCCAGAGTGGTCCGAAGGCCGTTGCCTGGGCGACTCCGGCTGGCGGTGCTGACGCCGCAAATCGCTGGATCAAGTATTCAAAATACGCAGACAACAATCCTTCCGTGATCCAATGGGGGCAGGCCGCCGGACTGATGTCCAAGTCGATCACTCAGGGTCTGGGTGATGATCCGTACGAAGTCATCACCTACCCGACTGACAGCCGCGATTTTGACAGCCCGCTCTCGGCTGAAGAACAACTGTTTCTGATGCTCAATAATTCCGAAATTGACAAACTGAACGTCAACAGTCGCCTGGCAAATCTGCTCCCCTTCAACTTCGACAAGAAAAAAGGGACAAACTCACGAGCCGAATACATCCGTCGAAAATTCACGGTATCCAGTAACGACCGCAAGAGTTTCGGACTGCCGGTCTCCCCTCGATCCAACTTTGAATACAACCTCGATGCGAATACCAGTACTCTGAAGTTCCCCCCGCAGTTCGGCGGAACGGCCCGCTACTCGACCGCACCGCTTGCGGAAGATCCGTTCCGGCCTTCAGTGCGATACTTGATGGAAATCGAAATCAACAGCCAGCAGAACACGTCCAGGCCACAACGCAAGCTGAGCCTGAACGGTCTATTGACCGGCGATTCGCAAAACCCAATTGCTTTCCGTCCATTGACCACGCATCCGGATGATCCCGGAAAAACGGCCATCACGAGTCTTTATACTCCTACGTCAATGCCCGCGTATCCGCCCAAGGATGCGCCGACACAGGAATTCTGGGCTCGACGTGATCGACAGCAACTGGCTCGTGACATTTACGTTCTGCTGTATTTGCTCGGCCATGGCGTCGATACGGTCAACACGACCACTACGGGAGCGTATACGCCAATTCAGTGTGCCGAGATGGCTCAATTCGCCGTCAACCTCGTCGATGCGATGGATCGTGACAGTGTTATCACTCGCTTTGAATACGACGTCGATCTGAGCAATGGATGGAATCTGGACGACGATCCCTATACGTCTCCTTCGACGACACCGCCCGTTGCGGAAACAGACCGGGCTGAAGTCTATGGTGTCGAGCGACTCGACCTCTCGATCAGCGAAGCGATGATCATTCGGACAGAGCCAATTTCGCCTGCTGCAAACCATGATGCCACGTTCTATGACGACAGCAAGCAGCACCATTTCGCCTACGCGGAACTTTACAACCAGAGTCCCTTTGATGTGAATCTGACGGACAACGAAACATGGCAAGTGGTCATGAAGCAGCCCGGAGCGTTTGAACGGAGAGTTTCATTCAAATCGGGTGCGAGCAAAATCCCCTCTGGGCAGCGGTACACGGTCGGTTCGGCTGATGCAGACCTGGGAGGGATGGCACCCGGAAAGAGTATTTTCAAGCTCGATCCGAACTGGGTTTCAGGGACGCCAGACTTCACAATGTCCTCGACCTGGATCGCTCCCTACCAAAAGGCGATCAACAGCGGGGCAACAAAAGGTCTCGACCTGATCGATGTCGTGACCCCAACGGGGTCCTTCCGCGTCGAAGATGGTGCCAGCCCCGCATCGGACATGACGGGTACCGTCGGTTCGTTTGCTGCAGGACTGTCGGCGGCAGATCCGACCAAGCCGACAACTTTTCAGTTGCGACGCCGGGCACATCCGACGCGCAGCTATATGTCGTCCAGCAGCGTCAATGACAACGACAATCCCTGGGTCGTCGTTGATGAAATGTCACTGCCGAAGTTCGGAACGTTTACGCTGGCGACGGCGATGGACGACAGCGCCAAGATCAAGATGGCGCTGAATGCGGTGAATGGCAGTAATGAACGCTTCGAGCCATTTGGTGTGGTGAATGAAGCGCAAAAGAGCCCCAACTCGATGGGGAACAACAACACACTGTCGGGCGTGAACACCAGTGCAGTGAACCCTTTCACCGTTTGGCAGCCACACTTTGATCGCGAATTTGCATCGATTTTCGAACTGTTCAATGTTCCTGTCATCAGCCCAGGCAAGATGACGAAAAACTGGGTGGAAGGGATGAAAGCACCTGAAAACCAGGCGACTCCGTACTCGGGCGCAGCGTACTTCCTGAATCCGAACACGGCCGTTCCTAATCGCTGGCATCGGTTGCTGGAGTTTGTCGAAATTCCGACTCGTATGAACAAGGACCTCGGGGTCGGAACAGACCTCGCAATTCCGCGAGTTCCCGGAAAGATGAACTTGAATACGTTGCGATATCCCGAGAACTACGCAGCGATTCTCGATGATCCTCGCTACTTC
>JBAWWJ010000353.1:0-4701 GCA_037146815.1 Planctomycetota bacterium | reverse complement strand
TCGCGGGCGACATATTGACAGTCGATCCAGATGAATCGTTTGCCTTGCATGAATGGAAATTTGCCGGTCGAAGCAACTCGCGCCAGCTCATGAACGAATGTTGTTTTGCCAACCCCCTTGGCTCCGGTAATCAACACGTGGCGACGTGTTTTCCGATAAAGCGCCCGGATGGTTTCTTCCAGTTGTTCTGGCGGCGTGAATTCAACAATGGTCGGCATCTGTCCGGTAATCGCTGATTTCGTCAGATCCTGCATCGGGAGCAGGGGAGGAATCGGTGACGGAGGATCAGAGAATCGGGCACCATATTCGGAGGACTGACCTGACACTGTCATACGCTCAATTCCAAGGAATAGCATTACGGATGGGATGGAGTTGGCAACGATCCGCGAGAGAGCGATGCTTTCAGGGATTCCACCCTCTGAAAGGCGGCTTGCGAATCCTCCAGGCGATGGAGTAATCCCAAGATCACACCACGATTGTGCCACGCAGAGACATCTTCAGGAAGTACGGCAATGAGCCGGTTCAAGACTTCCAAGGCGGCGAGATAGTCTTGAGTAGAATGCAGCATCCGCGCCATTTCTCGCAGCAACCCCGAGTCTTGAGGACAAATCTCCAGTCCGGCGCGAAGTTCTGCAATTGCTGCGGTGATTCCCGACTTCGATTCCATGAGGCGGGCGGACATGCGGAAACCGTCCGCAGTACCCCCCGGTATTCGTCGCAGGGTTTCGATATATTTCACGGCTTCCTGTTCATGTCCACTTCGCAGGAGACACTCAATGAGGCCGACGTAGGCAGGGACATAACCGGAGTGTTCTTCAATGATCGCTCGCCATTCATTGGCGGCAGAGTCCGTTTGGCCCAGTTCTTCAAATACGAGTGCCAGATTATGGCGGGCTTTGAATCCTGTCAGGCCCGCATCGACGCTGACGAAGTGGCGGTCACCGGACGGGGCGAGTACTCTTCGATAGAGTTCCACCGCTCGTCGCAGTTCGCCGCGTTCGTGGGACGACATCGCTGTGCGAAACAGGATCTCCTTGTCATCCGGGAACAGGGTCATCGCCCGCTGGCATTCGGATGCCGCACGCTCTAACTGCCCGGACTGCATCAGGCAACTGATGAGCAACGCATAAGTCTTGCGGACATGGGATTCCTGTGGATTGGATACTTCCAGGCAACGTGAAAGCCGTTTGATTGCTTCGGCATATTGTTTGACGTCCGCGTGGGTCATCCCAAGATTGAACAACACGAACGGGTGGTCGGGCCGTTCGGCCAGGTCGAGTTCCAAGAGGCGGAAATCTCGTTCCAATTTTCGCTGTCGACCTTCGACGGTACGGTCAGCTCCGGAATGGATGACATAGATATCCGTAAAGGTGACATCGCCCCCCAACCGACGGATGGCAGGCAGGATTTGCTCATGAATGCGATGCTCGAACCGTAAATTCGGGAGATTCCGGAACATTTTGACGTGATCGACAATCGTCATATCGTGAGGATCGCCACCGGCATCGGGGCAATGCACCTGCATGACAAAACCAAACGTCAAAGGCTCATGAGTCCCGTCCGCAAGAGTTCGTAGTCGTTGACCACATTCGGACGGGATCGTGTCATCGGAATCCATCCAGAAAACCCATTCGCCGGATGCATGGGAGAGTGATTCATTGCGTGCCGCCGCGAAATCATCACGCCAGGGCCAATGAAAGACCTTGGCTCCCAATTCCGCACAGATCTGAGGGGTTGCATCGGTCGATCCTGTGTCGACGACGATCATTTCATCAACCCAGGGCCGGATACTTTGCAAACAGGGACGGATGGTGGTTTCGTTGTTGCGAACGATCATGCACAACGACAGCCGGGGTCGTGCCGCCGTGGGCGATGGTCGAGGCGAGGTTGGGACCAGCAGCAATCCGCCGCCAGGTGCCTCTGCGAGTGACATTGTGGTCCCCCGGACGGCCTTCCGCACATCGGTCCCGGCGGTTTCCCATTTCTGCTGGAATTTCTGTCGGTTTTCACGCAGGAGACTGCCGGTATCAATCCCACTGCCAACGAACGTGCGGCTACCGAAGTGATGCACAAAGCTGTCGCAGGCGACGACGATGCGAAAACCGGCATGGTGGGCTCGTCGACAATAGTCATCGTCTTCGAAGTTCCCGATTCCAAATCGCTCGTCCAACGTCCCGATGGTATCGATCACTTCGCGGCGAATCAGCAGGCAGAATCCGACGAGACGATCCAGATCGATTCGTTGTTGGGCAAACCTTCGACCATGATCCCAGGCAAATCCATCCATGCTGGCCAGATCTCGATAGCTGACGTCGATTTCCTGGGGGCCGCTCACCGAATTGGAAACCGGTCCGACCAGTCCAATCTTTGGATCGCTCGTGAGCGTCTCAAGCATTCTTCTCAACCAGCCTGTGCTCACGATCGTGTCATTGTTTAACAGCAATATCTGACGTCCAGTGGCGACCGCCAGCCCTTGGTTGACCGCTGCTGGAAACCCGCGATTGTCGGGATTGACAATCAGCGTCACGTCGGGTTGGTTGCGAAAGTATTCGACTGTTCCGTCCGTCGAGCCGTTGTCAACGACGATCAGTTCAAAGGGCTCGTCCGTGCGAAATCGGAGGCTTTCCACGCACATCTGCGTGTACTGGAACTGGTTGTACGTCACCATAATGATGGACGTGAGGCCAAAGTCGACCTGGGGAGCGACTTCGGCCCGCACGAGATATTGATAGGCGAAGAATTCCTCGGCCCGTTCAGGCGTCAAGCCGCTGATTTGCAGACCTCCGATGCGAACTTCGCCTTTGCGGCCAGTTGACGCCCATTCCGCATACCCGCTTCCCGGCACCACGCGCCATTCCGTGATTCGAAAGCCAGAACGGTAGAACAGCTTGTCGATTTCACGGCGAGTGAAGAGGCGCACGTGATCTTCATCCAGTAATCCGGCTGGCTCGTAGGTGAAATTGCCGTCCAGGAGCCCAGCCACGACACTGTGATGTTGCAGGTTGGGAATGCTGGCAATCAAGCAGCCATCGGGGGCAAGCATTTTCCTGGCTTTGTGGAGCAATCGTGCGGGCTGCCGAAGATGTTCCAGGATATCGGCACAGATGACGACATCCATGCGGCCATCGGGGAGGGACCACGTATCGCTGTCAAGGTCACCAACAATGACGTGGTCGAGACGCTGTGTCGCTCGATTTGCAGCCAGAACGTCACGTTCGACTCCCCAAACAACGGCTCCCAGTTTCGACCGGATGGAGTGCCCCAATCGGCCGCCTCCGCAACCGAGATCCGCAACACATCTGGCGGTCGGTGGAATCATCGCCAGGATATCGGGACGCTCCCATTCGTAATATTGATCTCCTTTGCCGGGGACTTGTCGAGGAATGGGTGGTGTGGTTGATCGGAATGCCAACGAGTGGAGAATCTGCTCCATGCGATGTCGGTAGGTGTGTTTGGCCAGGACTTCAGTGCGTCCTGCTTCTGCGATTCGTTCGCGTTCTTCGTCATGAACGAGGAAGTAGCGAACCCTGTCAATCAGTTCCTGCTCGGTCTGATAAGTGACCAGATGAATCCCGGGTTGGAACAATTCCGACAGGCCATTTGCCGCAAGGTCATTCGTCACAAGCAGTGAACCACACGCGAGAGCTTCGAATACTCGCATGTTAATATCGTTTTCGATGCTGCGATTGAAAACCACACGGGATTGGCTGTAGGTGACCGCCATTTCCTCGAAAAAGCGTTGCCCAAGAAATCCGTTTGTGAATTCCTGTTGTAAACGGTTGAGGTGACTCTGGCGTTCATTTCCAATCAGATGCCCGACAAAGCACCAGTCGAACTTCTTGCCGACCTGGTGCGGTCGGTGAAGAGCAGGATCGCAGGCCAGGGGCAACCACTCGGCATTGATCCCATGATTGTGAAACTTTTCGACCCCATCCTTTTGGGCAGAAAAGATTATGTCGCAACGAAGGGCTTTCTGCAGGCAGCGATCGAAATTCAGGTGCGTATCAATGGCCCACCAGACACTTGGCCGCAAGTTTGGCAGAGGTTCATAGTTCAGACCGTCATCAATGTAGATGAACGCGTCGAATTGCTGCGGATCGATGGTGCTCAGTTGCGTCGGGAGAAAATGAGTGACGTCTGCGATCTCTGCCAAGGCACGCTGGCAATAGAAACCGGTGGTTTCCGGGCGAAGTGAATTGTCGAAAATGACGGCCAACCGCTGAATGCTCACTGTCACCTCTCAAGATGTTCACGAATGGTTGGCCCAAACAGCTTCCGATAATGCTTGACGATGATCACATCCCATGTGTAGTGATTCCGGAAATGCATTCGTGCCGCATTTCCCATACGCTCACGCAGAACGCGTTCATCCAGTAGTCGCGCGAGTTGATTGGCGAGATCGACAGGTTCTCCTGGCTCAAACAGGATCCCTGTCACTTCGTCCTGTACCGTAAACGTCAGTCCGACAATTCTACTGGCGACGATCGGACGGCCGACGGCCATTGCCTCCACGGCGGTCCGTCCAAGGGCTTCTTCCGTGATGGTCGGACAGACAATGATGACGGCCTGCCGCAAATCGCCTACGAGCGCCCGTTGTGCCCAATGGCGATAACGTATCCACGGTTCGGCAGTCGGTTCTGAGGAGTTCTCGATGCATTCCTCCATCAGAAGCCCTTCAGAAAGCAAGTAAACTCAGGTATC
>JBAWWJ010000352.1:0-4792 GCA_037146815.1 Planctomycetota bacterium | reverse complement strand
CTGGTCAGGTAGCAAAGATCTGCAAGGTTGCGCCCCGCACTGTCAGCAAATGGTTTGATTCCGGCCGTCTGCGCGGTTACCGCATACCCGGATCTCAAGACCGTCGTATTCCCCGAGAGCATCTCATCCGGTTCCTTAAGGAACACGGGATGCCCCTCGGTGAACTCGAAGACGAGGCGATGGGGAAACTGCTGCTCGTTGGCATTGATGCCACCGTGCGCGGCCACCTCATGGACCTGCTGCCTACCGACGACTACAAAATTGAGTCGGCGGCAAGCGGCTTCGAGGCAGGGATTCAAGCTGAATCACTGCATCCCGACTGCATCGTGATCGACTTCGGCATGGGTCGTCACGAAGCTACGCTGATTGCGCAAAACTTGCGGAAAAACAATGACTATGCCGACGCTGTGTTGGTGGCGCTCTTGAGCGACGACGACACGGCCAGTGGATTCGACAGAACTCCGTTCAACGAAACGTTCCGGAAGCCATTCGACAGCGCTTTGCTGGCCGAACGAATCCGGACCCTCGTTGGCCGGAAAAAGCAGCTCGCTTGATACACGTCCGGGATCGGATTGTATCTATGATGGATGCTTCACCGGTCCTTGATTGATCAGTCGTCACAGACTGATCCTGCTGCCGCACTCCAGGAGGGAAGCGCGGCGGTCTTGGTTGTCAACGCGAAATGAAAGAGGCGTCACCTTTGACGCCTCTTTTATCATTCTTTGTGCTCATTTCATGGCAACAAAGGTCCACCTCACAACTTCTGAAGTTGTCCGTTGGTTAATTCAAGAATTGTCGGATGTTCCAGGTAATCCATGTGTCCAATATCAGGGACAACCAGGTCGACATCTCGAAAGAACGGATTCAACACGTAATCCCGGCCGCCGCGAACAAGCAGATGTGAAGCATCCGGCCGACGACGCGCCACAGGACCAAGTGCTAGTACTTCCAACACTTCCGGACGTACTCCAGACGACAGTGCTGCATTGAGGATTTCAAGTCCGCAACTGATCGTAATCACCAGCAGTCCTCGACATGATCGCGCGAGTGCTTCCCAATGCTTGACGGCATGATCGCGATAGGGCGAATGTCGTGCATTCAGGAACTGCGACAGATTTCGCCAACTCGCATGGACGATCGGAATCGCGGCCTGCTCACTGCGAACCGGTTTGATGTACGGAAAGTTCGCATAGATCTTGCTTTCGTCAGGGACAGCTAGCTGATCAAGAAACCGCAGTTGAGTCCGACTGAGTGCACAGTCGGTGGGATCGCTGAGGCCACTCCACAGGACCACTTTGACATCTGTTCGCGGATGGATCACGGGGGGACTGAAAATCATGGCGAACTGTCAGGCAAAAAAGTAAAGGTCCCGCGCCGACCGACGCGAATTCGGCGCGAACGCCAGACAATCACTCGCGTCAGACTCGCGTGAGCCAGATGCAGTGGTTGCAGCAATTCTGCGATCAGCGATAACGCAGGTGAGAACGTCGGTGGTTCGTGAAACAGCTTTCGATGCAGAGTTCGTAAAACCACATGTCGCACCACTGCCAGCATCACAAGAACCACTCCCCCAATCCAGCCCCCTGACAATGACAGAAGACTGCCCCACAGCAATAAAGGCGGCAGCCCCAACAATATCACCAGCATCAGTTGAATCGCCAATGGTTGATCCAGGACCAGCAGATTGGCAAACAGAAACCAGCGGTGCATCTGTCGCGCGTAATGTCCTGGACCAGAAATACTCGTCTGCAGTCGCTGCGAAGTAATCCCCTGCTTCAATCGCCCGTGGTGTTGAAGGACCAGCCGTGCGAATGAATAGTCATCGCACAATTGCCCCAGAATCGATTCGAATCCCCCCAGTGAACGGAGGTATTCCGTTCGCAAAACGTAGAACATGCCATTGATCGTCAGTGGCCCCGTCCATGTCAGCAATGGCAGGTACGTGAGAATGCTGTTGTTGTTCACAAAATGTGCCACCAGACTGCTCCAGACGTTCTGCCCGGTCGAATAGTGAGGCAATCCGGTGTACAGGTCGCAATCGGATAGCGCGGCCATCGCCTGCTGCAGATGCCCAGTGGACAACGTCGTGTCATCATCCAGAACTGCGACAAATTCCGTTGTGACAAGCGGGATCGCCTGCTGAAGCTTGAAGAGCTTGGGATTGATCCCCGCAGGGCAGGGTGGGCAGATCAGGATGCAAATGTGATGCGGTTCTGCGAGGGCCAGGGGCTCGGCAACGGTTCGTCCCGCGGAATCATCCTCATCAATCAGCCACAGGAACTTCGTTTTTGCAGAGGCTGACTGCAGGTTTTTCCGCAGCGATTCGCCCAGAGTGGGATCACCTCCCAAAATCGGCTGCAGGACGGTCACGGCCGCGTCCAGTTGATCCATCTCTGGATGGCTGATGGCATATCGCCAACTGCGCCAAGCCTTCACCAGCATGAGCGCCAGGTACAGGCCCGCACAACTCAGTCCGGCGAGAAAGCACGTCGTCATGACGAGGTCCCTGCGGCCGCGGTCTGGAACCACTCCACGGTACGTTTCAAACCTTCCTCCAGCGAAATCGACGGAGGCCCCAATGTCTGTAATGCCCGGGTCACATCAAACGTTTTCGAATATCGAAAAACATGGACACCGAACCGCGTGATGGCAGGTTCTGACCATGGCAGAAACAAGCGATGAAACACTTCCAGCATTCCGGCCATTGCCATCGCCGTTGTCGCAGAAACGCGTCGCTTCGGTCGCGGAATTCCCAATTGGTCGAAGACGGAAAACAGGAATTCCAGAATCGGAACCGGCTCGTTATTCGTCAGATTAAAGATTCCTGTCACTCGCTTCTCTGCGGCCGTCTGAATGGCGTCGACGAGGTTATCGATGTAGATCAAGTCTCCGACGACTGGCCCGTCGGGGGAATAGAGAACGGGTAGCCGGCCTTGTCGTGCCGCATGAATGATCCGTGGCAAGAGCACCGTATCACCCGGACCAAACACGGCGCGTGGCCTCAAAATGGTCCACGATCCTGGGTAGGCGCGCACCAGTTCCTCGGCCTGACGCTTGGTCGCGGCATACTCATTCACGTGCCGACTTGGTAACGGAGTCTGCTCAGTGATTCCAAGCTGGTGTTCCGGTTTGTAATAAACACTCGACGAAGAAATGTAGATCAGGTGCGGCGAACCGTTCCGCCGGCAGTATTCGATAACGTGCTCGGTCGCGACGACATTGTCCAGATGAAATTGCTTACGAGTCCCCCAGGGATTCGAACGTGCTGCGGCGTGAATCACGACATCAATGGGGCCATCACAGCGAGCGGGGACGGGCTGACGCAGATCGTGAGCAACATAGTCGGGGTCGTTTAGCAGACGGCGACCCAATCCAATCGTACTCCAGCCACTGGTGCGAAATCGCTGCCAGAGACTGGTCCCCACGAACCCGGAACTTCCTGTTATCAAAACACGCTCGCTCATCAGCTTTCCCGCTCATGCAGATATCGAGCGACAGCATCCTGCCAGGCAGGAAGTGGCGAACCGACGACGCCTGTCAATTTCGAGCAATCGAGGACGCTGTAATCTGGACGCCGTGCCCTAGCACCATACTCGGCCGCCGTACTGGGGATCAGTCCGATGGAGATGTTCGACAGTCGAAAGATCTCCGCAGCGAGTTGAAACCAGGAACACTCCCCGGAATTCGTGGCGTGATAGACTCCCCAGGCTTCCGATTCGATGAGCGAAACCAGTGTAGTAGCCAGGTCTGCGACGGAAGTCGGCGTGCATTGCTGGTCGTTCACAATTCGCAATTCCGACCGCTCCCGGCCCAGTCGTAACATCGTTTCGATGAAGTTCCCCTTACCGCGTGCGGCGTTGTGACCATAGAGGCCGCACGTCCGCACGATCAGATGCCGGGGACAATGAGCTCGCACGAAGAACTCACCCGCCAGTTTCGACACCCCGTAGGCACTGACAGGACCGGGAGTGTCCGTCTCGCGCCAGGGAACGTGTGAATTGGTTTCGAGTCCGAAGACATAGTCTGTGCTGACATGCAATAAGGTCGCGTGATTGGCAGCACACCATCTGGCCAGATTTCGCGGCCCGCAGGCATTGACCCGATAGGCGTCCTGGGGTTCATCTTCGGCTCGATCCACCAGATTGTAGGCAGCACAATTGATGATGTGCGTCGGCCGGACGTCATCGAGCACTGAAACAACGGATGCCTCATCCGTAATCTCGATCCGGTCATGCCCGAGCGAAATCGCTCGTGGCCCCAATCGTGGTATGAGTTCGCTGCCAAGCTGGCCAGCAGCCCCTGTCACTACAACTCTCATCGAAAACCCTCAGTCGGTATCCTGCATCAGAACATGCATACAATACCAACGTGCGGCAAGTTGGCCTCGCGACAATGTCTTTGAGCTCTCCTTTTTTGCAAATCGTGTTTACCGCGACATTCGCGTACCGGTGGTCACGTCACGAACCAGAGGGCTCAAACCGGCCGCGGAAGGACTTCAGAGCTTTCAGGTTATTTTCCTGCTGAAAAGGATTGGCATCGGGATCAGGTTGCACGCCCCCCATTCCGGCGCCACCTGCTCCGCGACCGAACGGAAGTCCGATAACATCGAGCTTTGCCTTCTGGTCGTCGCTCAGGGTGGCAAACAGCTCTTCGTACATCTTCTTGGCATCGTCGTCCGTGAATTTCTCGGCAGCGTCGACTCCGTTCAGGCCTTTCACCAGTGCCCCTGTCTGCTCGGGTGTCAGTTTGAGAGAGATGTCATCGGTCAAGAGATTCAGTTTTCGGACGAGCG
>JBAWWJ010000351.1:0-4818 GCA_037146815.1 Planctomycetota bacterium | reverse complement strand
CTTTTTCGGATTGAGGCCCAGAGAGCGGAACTTGCCGCTATGGGAGTGATCGACACGAAAAGATATGACGGCATTTTAAAGAACGCGGCGGCTGTATGTTGCATGGTGAAGTCCAGTCAATTGAATGAAACATCTGCTGGGACACTTCGCATGACGACAGTCCCTTACTCGGAATCGCAGCATGATACGCTCAAGCTCTGCCCTGATGAGCGTTTCTTCGCACAGCCGTCTGGAGCCTTCTGTACTGCTTTTCTGGTGGCTCCGGACGTGATCGTTACAGCGGGCCATTGCGCCAAACATCTGGATCTTCCTACGTCGAGATTCGTCTTCGGTTTCCGCATGACCAATGCGACTCAGGCGGTTACATCCTTTCCCAAGGCCGATGTTTACGCGGGCAAAGAGATTATCGGCCGCGCTCTTGACAATTCGACCGGCGAAGACTGGGCAATCGTACGTCTAGATCGTGCAGTTGCTGGAGTAACACCAATAAAATTTCGGTCACAAGGTAAGATCGCCGATGGCTGTGAATTATATGTGGTTGGGTTCCCGACGGGTTTGCCTTGCAAAGTATCAACAAATGCAACAGTCAGAAACAACACAGACGCATTTGTGTTCAATGGGAATCTTGACACTTATGCTGGAAATTCTGGGTCGCCAGTTTTCAACGCCATAACGCACGAAGTCGAAGGCATCCTCGTAAGGGGTGGCACGGATTTCGAGTTTGTTGCCGATGGCCAGAGCGGATGCATTCGCTCAGTAGTTCTCACGGACTCAGAGGGCAGCGAGGCTTGTACGCGGTCTACGATTTGGGCAACGAAAGTTCCGCAGTAGTTGTGGTTGATCTCATTCGCAATTCGGATCTGTACAATGATGTGTTGCGATCAGAATAAACCACCTGACGCGATTGTTGCTCGCGGCAGGAGTGACGAGGAAAAGAAATCATGATCAATCCCAGATATCCGCGTACGACGGTGAGACATCCAGACGATCCGCCTCATCCGATGGAGTTGCCACGTCTGTATTCTGACCAGAGTCCGTGGAATCAGATTATCAAGGGATCTGATGCGTTTCCCGATGGTGTGATTCCTGAAAGCGACAATCAGCGGATTATGCTGGTCGCGTTTGATGTGATGCGAGAGTTGAGTTGGGAGGCGCTGGCGAAGACGTACAAGAAACGCGATAAGCTTCAGTCGTCGGGGCCTCTTCCAGATCCCGTCAAGGAACGCAATCGATTAAACCAGATAGATGCTCTGCAAAAGAAGATCGTTCGTCTACTTGAGGCGCTGGAGATCAAGAACGGGCTTGATCGAGGTGGAATTCAGACACCGTCGATTGGCTGCGTCGATTATGCGTTCCCCATCTTTCCTGTCAGACGCGAGGACGGCGTTCGCCTGGAAACAGAAATCCCGATGATCACGTATCACAACGAGTCGTGGAAACCCTTCAATTTGCAGCGCCGTAGTGAAGGCGAGGAGCCGAACAAAAAGTGGTTCGCGGAAGCAGTGCCTCTTCCTGCGCCACCTTTCCGGCCAGCCGGTCCCGAGAGTGATGAGGCCGCTGGCTGTGTGATTCTGTTTGATAATATCAAGCACGAGGAGTGGAATTTCTTCCAGGTCACGACGTCAATCGATCCGCTCGTCCATGAGGGTGGACACGAAGGAACCCAGATTCTGCAGGCTGGCAGCCTCGCAAAGTTTGACACTCAGGGGACCGGCGCTCGGCTTCCTCCGGACAGCGAACCACTCGGAAGCTCAAGGGCGACTGGTCTCCCATACCTCGGAGGACTGCTGGTCCCGGAAGATTTCCAAGATGGCAAAAGCTCAATAATCACGCACGCGTTGGCGTTCACGTTTCCGCGATCGAGGTACTTTCCCTTTCGTGCCCCGACTGATCCGCCTGACTTCATCTATCCTGCTGTGAGGTCCGAGACGTCCCATTTTATTCAGAATCCTTACGCGCTTGCGGCGGGTATGCGGATTCGGCTGAAAAGCGTTATCAAATGTGCGGATTGCCGAGAATTGCCACAAGACCAGTGGACTGCGCTTCCGCCGGCTGTTCGAATTTTCTTCACCGCCCTGCGTGACTATGGAGCATACCTCGTTGACGGCGGCTTCGGGTTTGGGCTCGCCGCTGAAGATCGAGAAACTGCTGTCATTGACCCAAACATCGTTCCTTTGCTGACGAACCATCCTATTGAGGATAACAGCACGCCTTGGGAATCGCTGATTCAAACGATTGATGACTACCTGAACTGGGAACTGTTTCGTGCAAATAAGCCTGGTGAACCCGACTTTGGGCTGTCACTGGGATTTCTGACAAAAACTCAGGATGGTTACGAGTTCTGGACGAACTTCGAGGTGGTCGCACCATTGGACGTCCCCACGTAGAGAACGCAATCATGAAGTGGCCGCGAAGACTTTGAGCGTCTGTTGTTGTTACATACGCCGCGAAGTGTGAACAACTCACAGCGTATAACGTAAGGATTCCCATCGCGGATCAACAGCAGTTGATTATTCCGTATTGTTGCGTTGGATTTGTGATCATGCTGGAACTCAAACTCACCTGAGTCCGTTTATTCGATAGTGAAACGCCACCCCGCCAGTGGAAATTGAACATCGACTCGAACAAGAAAATTGGCAGTGAGTTTGATACGCTTGCAAAACAAACACGGTTTTCGAACTCGGATATCCGGTAGAAGCGAATCCTCTAAACCTCGCATCGGTTTTCGTGTTGGCAAGTGGATAAGAGGATCTGTCTGTTCGCGAAATGGGACGCGAAAAACACTGGTCCTGAAAGGGAGTAGCGGCGAGTCGTATGCGATTTACAAACTGGAATGGTCTGCTGGCTGTCGACAAGCCGGCTGGAATGACTTCGCGCCGCATCGTTGATCATGTTGAGCGAATTGTTCGCCCTGCCAAGGTTGGACATGCAGGGACCTTGGATCCCCTGGCTACTGGCGTGCTGGTGATTGCGGTGGGATCAGCAACCCGGTTGATCAGTTATGTCCAGCAGGGCCGCAAGAAATACGTCGGACAATTTCGGCTGGGACAACGAAGCGACACCGACGACATCGAGGGACGGATTACGCCTGGCGGTGATACGACACAAGTCTCCCTGGAACTCCTGACAGAATTCACAAACCGATTCATCGGGGTCGTTTCTCAGGTCCCCCCGCAATATTCTGCGATCCATGTTGATGGCCAGCGAGCCTATACGCTGGCTCGACGTGGTGAAACGGTTGAACTTCAGGCACGTCCTGTCGAAATCCATTCGATTCAGGTCTCGCGATTTGAACTGCCTGATTTCGAATTGCAGATTGAATGCGGGTCGGGAACGTATGTGCGTTCGATCGGACGTGATCTCGGCGAACTGCTCGGTTGCGGTGCGATCATGACCGATCTGCGTCGAACGAGCGTGGGGGCATTTTCCCTGGAGAACGCGATTCCGTTCGACACGCTGGATGCGGACTCGCTTCAACGGGCGATGCAGCCCCCTTTGCAGGCCATCGAATCCATGCCGCGTCGAAGTGTATCAGCGGCGGAAATCAGCGACCTGCGACAGGGGCGGTCCATCGTGCTGGGCGAGGCCTCAGGTAACGTCAACAGTGAAGTGGCATTGGTGGATGGGGATGTCCGACTGATTGGTGTGGCCAGAATCACGGATCGCGAACGACTTCAGCCACATCTCGTCTTTCCCGCAGCAATGACCACAGGTTCCTGATGTCAATCATTTTCAAGAACGACGCTTAAGGAATGCGTGCCACAGTCTTGGAGTCTTCGACAAGGCCGTGTCTTCGATGGATCTTGGGAATGAGAGAAATTTGATGGAGACGGCGAAGAGATCGGTTGTGAAATGGGCTGGAATCCAAATTTGGCACGACCTTGTCGAAGACTCCAAGATCGTGGCCCCCCCCTACCTGTTCACTTTCCGATTTGAAAACCAGCATTGCGCAACACAAACGATGTGCACCCGGCGCTCGAAGCGACTGGGTGGCGGGGCGCACCCGCTTCGGGGGCTTCTGCAAAGCCAGTGCGCCCCCGCCACCCAAACCGCTGAATTTCAGCGGGAAGAGATCGAGTGTCGACCGCGACGCTCCCGATTCTTGCCGGTTGGCGTTATGATCTCTGAGTCGGCGGTCGAAGGAACGCGCGACTTGCTGAATATCGATTTGAATTTGAGGATCTGACGAGAATGTCCGCCCCCAGAATCTGTGTGCTGCGAGCCCCTGGTACGAATTGTGACGTCGAAACTGGTTTCGCATTCGACTCGTGCGGTGGTCAATCAGAACGTGTCCATCTGTTTCAACTGCTTGAGCAGCCGAGTCTGCTTGATAACTTTCAGATTCTCTGTGTGCCCGGCGGTTTCAGTTACGGCGATGACATTGGTGCCGGGGTTGTTTTCGCGAGTCAATTGCGCGGGCACCTGGGCGACGCCATGCAGCGATTCTTGTCCGGCGACAAACTCGTTCTGGGAATCTGCAATGGATTCCAGACGCTGCTTAAGGCTGGGATTCTTCCGGGGGGAACGGCCGAATCACTCGCTGCCGAGCGAGATCAGGCCGATGCCACTCTGACCTGGAATCTCAACGGCAAATACACCGCTCGCTGGGTGCATTTGAAGGTCTCGGCTCCTGGCAATGTTTTCCTGCGCGGCATCGAGGAACTGGATTTGCCAATTGCCCATGCCGAAGGGCGGATCGTTGTCCGAAATGATCAGGTTCTTGCGGACTGGAATTCCCGAGGCCAGATCGCCTTGAGTTATTCGGCCTGGGAATCCAGTGGCGATGGTGACAATCCCATCAATGACAAGTGGTCTACC
>JBAWWJ010000350.1:0-4827 GCA_037146815.1 Planctomycetota bacterium | reverse complement strand
TTTCGTCAGAGTAAACGCCGTGTCAGTTTGTGCTGTCAGACGCTGTTCAACACGCGCGTTGCTGTCGCAACCGGAAGAGGTCTATCTGTTCGCCTGGATTTTACCTGAGATTTCGAGCTGAGCGGATCAGGCAGCGACTTTGCTTGAATACTTCTGATTTTTCGCTTGTCCAGCAAATCGAAGCAGATCTGGCCCAATCCATCCTGGTTCGTAATCGGATCGTGACCAGCAATTTGCGCCTGCTGGTATCCCTGGCGAAAAAGCAGACTGAATTCACTGGATCAGATGGCGGAACTAATCGGAGAAGCGACAATCCCGTTGATTCGATCAGTCGAGTTGTTTGATGTCTGTTTGGGAAATCGATTCAGTACTTACGCGACATGGGCCGTGCGGAATCACATGTGGCGATTCCTGGAACGACGTCGTCAGTTGTCCAAGCGGACGGTCACTCACGACCAATTGCGGCTCAACAGCCTCGCAGAGAAACGAAGCAATGCTCACGACGATACCCGGTTCGACCGCCAGCGGGCGGACAAAGTGATTCAACTCTTGGCCTGCCTGTCGGAGCGAGAACGGTTCGTGATCACGGCCAGGTTTGGGCTCGATGGTCAGCCGCGTGGACAAAGCCTGAGAGTCATCGCCGGCCAACTTGGGATCAGCAAGGAGCGAGTTCGGCAGATCGTGCTGCATGCTGTGGAAAAATTGCAGGGAATAACCAATCTCGGAGCCCTCGCGAATGGATAAAGGGACGAAATTTGATACGGGCCGCAACAGCCAGCGTTCTTCGCCACTTCAGGCAGTGGCGTGTTATCATTTGCCGTTAGCCGACGTCACGTCTTACATCGGCGGTTCTCGAGCGAAGACCCGAATTGTCAGGACAAAGAATGGAGCGCCCTTTCAAGGTTGGCGTTGTCGGAGCTGGAATTGCAGGACTGGCTTGCGCACAGACCTTGCGGAACAATGGGGTCGATGTGACTGTACTGGAGAAGTCGCGTGGAATCGGTGGACGCGTCGCCACTCGCCGAATCGACTCCGGTGCATCATTCGACCATGGTGCCCAGTACTTCACCGTGACCGATGCAACATTCGAAAAGCAAGTCAAGCGGTGGTGTGACCTTGGCGCAGCAGCGGTCTGGCACGCGCGGATTGTCTCGTTGCAGGATGGCGAGGTCGCGGATCTGAAGCAGCCCAAAGACCGTTTTATTGGCGTGCCAGCGATGAGCTCGCTTGCCCAATCGCTTGCCCTGAACTTGGCTGTACGCAAAGACGTCACCGTACAAAGCATTCACAGATCAAATGGTAAATGGCAACTGCGGGATGCGACGGGAACACAGCATGGCCCATACGACTTCGTCATTTTGACGGCACCACCACTGCAAACGCTGACGCTTATAGGCGACAAGTCCGCGACAATCGCCGGTCGCGTCTCCGAGGTGAGAATGGCTCCTTGTTGGGCCGTACTCTGTGAGATCGGTGAGACGATGTCGGTACCGTACGACGCGGCCTTCGTACACAATTCAGCACTGAGTTGGATTGCGAAAAACTCGAGCAAGATTGGCCGTGATGCCTCGAATTGTTGGGTAATGCACGCTTCGCCCGCGTGGTCGCAAGATCATCTCGAAGAATCTGCTGATCTCATTGCCAGAACTTTGATCGACGAGTTCTGGAAGGTCACTCTGCAGTCTGCACTAACGCTAAATTTCGTGGTTGCCCACCGTTGGAGATACGCTTTACCAATTGAGCCGCTGCCGGAACGATTCGTGATTGATCTGGATACGAACTTGGCAGCGTGTGGAGACTGGTGCGGAGGTCCCCGCATCGAAGGTGCTTTCTTGAGCGGCCACGCGATGGCAAATGCATTACTCGCGAGAAGTTGATGCGACCAAACTGATCGCGCCGCGTTGAGAAGTGGTGTCTTCTCTCATCGATTTGGGATCCCAACGACTTCGCTACGGAACCTGCCGCACAACGGCCGACAAGCCAAGAAGTTGCGCTGCCGTACGCGAATCTTTCAGATTCTCGACAATTCCCGTTAAGTCGGAGCCGAGCCTGCGGTGTTAGTCGCATGAACGATATGAACGTTTTTTTGTGAAATGGGCTTCGTTCGAAGGTCTGACTTCCTGATAGGAAATCTGAAGATGAATGACATCGTAGACACCGCTGTGGCGGCAGGCGCTTTCAAGACGTTGGTGGCTGCAGTGCAAGCTGCAGGCCTGGTGGACACCCTTAAAGGCGCGGGGCCGTTCACGGTGTTCGCCCCAACGGATGACGCCTTCGGCAAGCTTCCTGCAAGTGCCGTCGCGGATCTCCTGAAGCCAGAAAACAAGGCGAAGCTGCAGGGTGTGCTCACGTACCATGTGGTCGCCGGAAAGGTCTTGGCAGCCGATGTGATGAAGCTCAAATCGGCCGAATCGGTGCAGGGCCAGGATCTGACAATTGAGACCGCTGCCGGAGTGAAGGTCGACGGCGCGAATGTCGTCCAAGCCGACATCCTCTGCACCAACGGCGTCATTCACATCATCGACAGCGTGATGCTGCCCAAGTAAGGCTCCCCGGGCGGTTGCGATCCAAGGCGGTCAGCGCCGAGTTCGCAACCCCGGTCGGGGAACGCTCCAGATTCCGCTTTTTCCGTTGGGAGACACCTGAATGACGAAGATTCAAAAGGCCAAACTCGGCTTTGTGATTTCCGCTGGAGCATCGTTCATCTTCTCTGTCTCGCTGTGGTTTTCAGGGAGCAGACAGGAAGGCGTGTTCGTGGGCCTTTGGGTTCCATCGATACTGAGCTTCGGCACGCTGATTTTAGGGAGTCGGTCCAATGAATGACGTCGTCATCTTCGTCGTTGGCCTGGGTGTGATGATGGTCGTAACGATGTCTGCATTCATCGCCGTTATTGGCAGCGATCATCCTGATGAACCGAGACGCTGAGGCAATTCCGAGCTGATCGAATCGGCTTAGGAATTGGCCTGCTGCCTGAAAACTTCGAGACCACTGTAATTGTATTGACGATTCCCACTTTCTGACCTTTCGCTTATTGGAGATTCACATGACGACTGAGCACACGACCAACTGGCCTGACCTCGCGATCGGACTCTACGAACAATTGACTGGCAAGAACGCTGTTATCGCATATGAGTTCGTTGATATGCATGTCAAAGTCCCCAGTGGGACCGGCCCCAAGGCAGAGCACGCCGAATGGGTTCTGAGCGGGACGATGAAGATCCGCACGGGAGACGAGGGTCAACTCCCAAACTGAGTCTGGCTGGCCAAATTGATGCTGTGGTCGATGGCCGGCCGGTGAGCCTTGTCGCAGAGAAACATGATCTGGTGCTCTCCATCGGAAACTGGCGGTTTTTACCGACGATCCGACGCGGTTCTCGCTCACTCATCCAAGCTCTGCGTAAATTTCTCATGCGATCTGACATCCGTTTATTCGTTCGGATAAGGTGGTTGGGCCGAGTGGAAGTACATCCGAATCCGCGACTCTTGGTTCGGATGCTGCTTCCCCTTAAGTGATGTCGGATTTGACTCGGTGAGATCAGCACTGCTACAGAAGATCGGATTCCAGGATGTCGGGGTTGATCTTATTGACCGGAGCCACAGGCTATGTGGGGGGGCGATTGTTGTCGCTCCTGCAACAACAGGGTATCCCCGTTCGCTGCGTGACCCGGCGTCCGGAAGCGTTGCGGGATCGGGTCAACGTTGCCACGAAGGTCGTGCCAGGAGATGTCTTCGATCCCCAATCCCTGCAATCCGCACTCGAGGGAGTGGAGACCGCCTATTACTTCGTCCATTCGATGGGCGACAACCGCGACTTTGAATCCCAGGATCGGATCGCAGCGGAAAACTTTGCGAAAGCCGCCACACATGCCGGAGTCCGTCGCATAGTCTATCTGGGCGGACTCGGAAATCCCGACGAGAAGCTCTCGAAACACCTCCGCAGCCGTCAAGAGACGGGCGACGTCTTGCGGGCCCACCACTCTCAAGTGATTGAGTTTCGTGCGTCGATCGTGATCGGTTCCGGCAGCCTGTCGTTCGAGATGATCCGAGCGCTCGTCGAGCGGCTACCAATCATGATCTGTCCCCGCTGGGTTCAGGTAAAAGCGCAGCCGATCGCTATCGAAGATCTCTTGGCGTATCTCGTCGCTGCATTGCAACTCCCGTCAATCCCTTCCCAAGTCTACGAAATCGGCGGTCCCGACCAGGTCTCATATGGCCAGATCATGCACGAGTATGCCCGGCAGCGTGGGTTAACGCGGTGGATGATTCCAGTTCCTCTACTGACGCCCTACCTTTCCAGCCTGTGGTTGGGGCTTGTGACCCCCCTCTATGCTCGCGTTGGTCGAAAGCTGGTCGAAAGTCTGCGGAATCCTACGCTCGTGTCGAACAACCTGGCTGAAGCCGTTTTCTCCGTGCGTCCTCGCAGCGTTCGCGACGCGATTGCTCGGGCACTCGTGAACGAAGATCGGGAATTTGCTGAAACCCGGTGGTCGGACGCGCTGTCATCGGCCGGTCAGTCGAAATCTTGGGGCGGTGACCGATATGGTTCGCGGCTGGTGGATTCGCGCACGATCACGGTGTCTGTTCCTCCCGAACAAGCTTTTGCACCCATTCGCCGCATCGGCGGTCGGACCGGCTGGTACTACGGGAACTGGTTGTGGTCGCTACGCGGATTTCTGGACTTACTCATCGGCGGAGTCGGTGTCCGCCGCGGCCGGCGTGATCCAGACAACCTGCATGTGGGCGAGCCGCTCGACTTCTGGCGTGTTGAAGTTTTCGCCTCGTTAGCAGAATCTATGGGTGGATTTCGGTTCTGGTAGGCGACCGAG
>JBAWWJ010000349.1:0-4921 GCA_037146815.1 Planctomycetota bacterium | reverse complement strand
GTTTAGTATCAACAGTCGACATCGGCCACCCCGCCATCCATGCCTATTCGCACCAGAAAGCCAACGTGCCGCGACCTTCGAAGAAAAAATTTCGTGACGATGAAGAGTTTGACGAACCACAGATCCTGCCAGTTCGCCCGCATGAGCAACTCTTGATCGACGCGATGCCGGAATTGACGGCGACACGTGTGATCTGCACCACCGCCGGCCGCGCCCAGTTTGCAGAAACGTATGCTCGCGAGCGTCCTGATGCTCAAGTCGAATGCTGCTTCCTCGATCTGTTTCAGAAGAATCAGAGCGAATTCCAGGTCCTTGATCGTGGTTCGGTCGACAATTTGAAATTCCTGTGTGAGCCGGACCTGCCTCAGACTGCGGCGGATCTGGTCGCCTTTACCTTTCGCAAAGGGGGCGACGCGGAACTGACACGAGATCTGATGCAGCAGGGGCACCAGCGGCTGATTGATGGCGGTCGCATGATCGCCGTGACGGATAATGACGAGGATCAGTGGCTGCATGAACAGTTGCAGGAACTTTTTCCCAAGGTGACGCGGCGTCCATTTCGAAAGATCGGGACGCTGTATCTGGCCACGCGAACCGGGCCCCTGAAGAAAGTCAAGAATTATGACTGCGAGTTCGTGTTCCGGGATCGAGGCCGCTTGATTCGGGTGCACAGCCGCCCCGGTGTCTTTTCGCACCGCCGGATCGACCTCGGGGCTCGCACCCTGATTAACACCATGCAACTGAAGCCGGGAATGAAAGTTCTCGACATGGGTTGTGGCGTGGGAACGGTCAGCCTGGCCGCGTCGTTCGCCGCTGAGAACATTTCCGTGATGGCACTCGATTCAAACCCGCGCGCGATCCAGTGTACTCAATTGAGTGCTCAGTTGAATGACGCCAAAGGGATCACCGCCATCCTGGATTGTGAAGGTCAATCGGCCTCGACGGGCGACTTCGATCTGGTTCTGGCGAATCCCCCCTATTTTTCAAACTATGCGATTGCCGAATTGTTTCTTGATACCGCATATCGTGCGTTGAAGACGGGCGGGGCGGTCCATGTCGTGACCAAGACCGCCAACTGGTTTCTGGAACGCATGCCGCTGTGGTTCGTCGATATCCAGGAATCGGAAGTAGGTGACTATCGAGTCCTGACAGCCCGAATGCCAAAACGCTGATCTCGATTTGCGGGCGTGTTTTCGCGTTCGAGCGGAAATATGAAGGGGATTGTAGGAAGTCTGACAGCACCGGGGGCCTGAGCGAACCATTGGGCCGCCCACATTTCAGTCGAGCGGAGGTTTGCAATTTTGAGCCAGTTCTTTTCGAGTCCATTTTTAACATCGACATGAGGAACACTCATCTCCGCTGATTTCCACTGATCAGACAGAGAAAGAAACGGCTTTGACGGCATACAAGTTCGAAGCATACTCGTTCGAAGTATGTTGGTTCGAAGTATGTTGGGGGGGGCTCGCATCCTCGTGTTCGGAATCAGCGTGAATCAGCGGCGATCAGTGTTCCAAATCTCTTCCTTCCTCCCGAAACTTCGCGATCTTCGTGTCCTTCATGGGATTGATACCGAACGACCCCGGCGATAAACCGGGGGATGTTCGTTTGGGACTTGGAGAACTGACAATGATTCATATTCCAATAGTCGCCAGCTTGCTTCTGGTTTTGTTGACTTTACTTGCCGGTTGCGCGAGTAACTCAGGTCCATTGAGGGCAACATGGGATTACACAGAACTCACGAAAGACAACGCTGGCAAAATCACGGAAACTGGGCCAAAACGCAGTTTTCGGTCGGGCGGCGACGAGATGTATGAGATCAAAGGGAAGACACTGGAAGTCGTCACCGTTACTTCAGCCAAAGCAATGTTTCGGCTGAGTAGCAGTGACACTGCGGAAAAGAAAGAAGTGGAGATTCAGCCGGATAACAGCCACGACCTCTGGATGAACGAATTCGTGGTGCGATTGAGGGTTGAAAAGATCGGGCCTATACCCTGAACGGTCTTCTCCAATCTCGCCAGTCAGTACCGCCGCGACTGCATCGAGCGTTATCTCGCGATAGCCGCTGTCACTTTTTTTTCAACGTGTTCACCGCCCGAGTTTTGTTACGATCAGTTGTTCCAGCTTGCGGCTGTCTGCGGCGAACTTGCGAATTCCTTCGGCGGTTTTCTCTGTCGCCATCGCATCTTCGTTCAATTGAAAACGGAACGAATTCTCGTCGAACGTCACTTTGTCGAGTGACAATTGATGTGCCGTGGTCGCATCCAGTTTTCGTGACAGCAGTGCAGTGGATGCCGCGAGTTCGCCCAGTAATGCAGGACTGATGGTGAGCAGATCGCAGCCCGATAGTTCCGTGATTTCTCCGATATTGCGGAAGCTGGCCCCCATGACTTCGGTCCTGTAGCCAAACTTCTTGTAGTAATTGTAGATCTGCGTCACCGATTGAACGCCCGGGTCTTCCGCGCCCACAAAGTCGCGTTTCATCGCCACCTTGTACCAGTCGAGGATTCGTCCGACGAACGGTGAAATCAATTGCACCCCAGCGTCGGCGCACGCGACTGCCTGGGCGAACGAGAAGAGCAGCGTCAGATTGCAGTGAATTCCTTCTCGCTCCAGAACTTCCGCAGCGCGAATCCCTTCCCAGGTTGAGGCGATCTTGATGAGGACTCGTTCGCGACGGATATCGCGGGCTTCATAAAGCGAGATTAACTGTCGAGCTTTGGCCAAAGTTCCCGCCGTGTCAAAAGAAAGGCGTGCATCCGTCTCGGTTGAGACGCGGCCTGGAACGATCTTCAGAATCTCAATCCCGAAATTGACCAGGACGTGATCAATGATGTCCTCGATTTGCCGAGTACCAGTCAAGCCCGTGTTTTTGCGGTCCGCGACAGCCTTGTCGACCAGATAACCATATTCGGGCTTCGAGGCCGCGGCGAGAATGAGCGATGGATTCGTGGTTGCATCGCGCGGCTGATATTGTCGCATCGATTCAAAGTCACCGGTGTCAGCGACGACGGTTGTGAACTGTTTCAACTGGTCCAGTTGGGTTGCTGGCATGATGTTTCTCTCGATGGAGTCGTGATTGTTCATTTTGTTTCGTTCAATGACCCTGTTTATTCTGGGCTATTGAACATGGTTGCTCTTCACTGTGTGGTAATGAAGGCGAGAAGCGATTCAAGATTTCCTCGGGCGTGATCCAGATGACACGACCGTCCCGAAATGTTGGGACGGACCGCCCCTCGCGTGCGTGTGAAAGAACTTCGTCGCGCATCGCTTCACGAATGGCCTCGTCGATCACGGCAAAGTCGGGGGAGGAATTGATCTGACCATCGGATGTTTCAGTCATGATGATACTCCGCATTCATTTGCGTCCAGACGTGCTGCTGGAAGATCTCGTCATTGAATGTCCACCTCGCTGAACGCGACGTGCAACGTACCACGGGTAGATCTACATTGGCAAGAAAGAAGTAATATCGGTGGACCTGACAACCAGATTCCCGGAGGGACCTCAACCACTCAATGACACGAAACGAATGAAAGATGATTGGGCCAACCAGAACCAGCGGCCACTGTTTCACTGGATCGCGAGCCGCCAGGTCATATCCGATCCCGTAAACCGCCGACAATCATCCCGTGTCCCTGAACCAGCGCTGGGTAATTCGGAGGCTCCATCCCTGTCAAACGAAACGGAAGTGTCGGAAAGAGGATGACAAAAGCACCCCACGTCAGATTGTAGACGGCCGCAAACATCAGGAGTCGCGGAACCCATCCGGGCATTTGTAATGGTGTCGCTTGCTGATCAATTGTCATGGGAGGTTCTCCTGTCACACGTCTCATCATGTTTGGTCCTCACTGACCGAAATAACCGCTCTTTTTCAACGGCATTAACACGTGATATTTGAATGCTGAAACGTACTGCGGCACAATTTGTCGGTCCGATTTGATCGGTCGGCCAATCGAGGAACCGGATTATGCCTCTGGGAATCAGCCCACTCGTCGATTTTGCATTCAAGTTGATGCTATCGAGTCACGGGCATGAACGCGTGACGATTCATTTCCTGAACGCAATTCTCGGCGATAAAACGCGAATCACGACCATCGAAATCCAAAACCCGATTGTCGGCCCCAACTTCGACGGGGACAAATGGCTTGTGCTGGACATCCTGGCGGAGGATGACCGCGGCCGAAAGTTCAACATCGAAATGCAGACGTCGACTCCTGCGGGCTTACGCCAGCGACTCGCGTTTTACGACGCACGTCTCTATGTCGAACAAATGCGAGAAGGAGATCGATACCACGAACTGCGGCCGGCAATCGTGATTTGTGTGTTGGACAAGACGCTGCTGAAAGAGAGTCCGCGTCTTCACACCGATTTTCGCTTTCGAGACGAACACGGAAATGTCCTGACAGATGATCTACAGGTTCACCTTCTGGAATTGACGAAGCTGACCGTGACTCGCGAGAATCTGCATCAGGCAACTCGCGAAGAACAGTGGGCCTATTTTCTTTCGAATGCAGAAACATTGACCATAGAAGAGATTCGGGAACTATTTCCCGAGCCGGAATTCGTGGAAGCGGCTGGAGTACTCGAAGTGATCAAGAACACTCCCGAACAAATGGACAATTACATTTCACGGTTGAAATACCAACTGGATGAAGTGTCGCGAATGGAAAGTGCCCGCATCGAAGCTCGCATCGAAGCACTCAGCGAAGGGAGGCTGCAGGGGTTGATCGAGGGACGCACGGAAGGGCGCATGGAAGGCCGGTTGGAAGGGCTGGAAGAAGGCGAGAAGCGCGGAGCGCTCATCGGCCGAATTGAGACTTTTCAAGAAATCCTCGGCGTTGCAGAACCCAGCCACGAAGAACTGTCCGGTTACGACCTGCCTCAATTGAACGAACTCTGCGAGCAATTGCGGCAACGAGTGCG
>JBAWWJ010000348.1:0-4932 GCA_037146815.1 Planctomycetota bacterium | reverse complement strand
CAAGGTTAAGCATAGTTCGCTTTTCCTCGCGCCCACTTTTCTTGGGCAAGTCCAATTAGCCCTGTCTGGGATTTCGCCGATGCATTGGTCCACACTCGTACCGTCGTTGCAGTCCGGCGGAGTGTGATCATGTTGTGAAGTGGGAACCGACAACGTCGCCACTCTGCGTTCAAAACCCCATCGGACGGCGACGATGAATGCCATGCAAATCACAGCCGCTGTTGCAATTGCCACTGATTTCATGAAGGCCTCCGTGAACTTGACAGCGTAGGAAATCGTCCGATTGAACGACTTTGGCCTTTTGGTTTGATTTCGACAATCCCAAGTATCGTGAAACTTGTGAAGGCCCACGCAGGGTAGTCTTGGTTGCCACTTCGGCTGCCGGGGTACCGGAGTCACAAAAAGTCTCGAAAGTAATGCAACCCTGCCCAAAGCAGTCCATTCAGATTGATATTTTTCTGTGGAACGGAAGCGCCGACAGCGCCACCAACTTCTTGACACTTTGCGACCCCGGCGACCCCGGCCACTCAGCGATATGCAAAAGGCCGAGTGCCGACACAACCTGCGTGCAGGAACTGTTTCAACGGGCGAGAGTCAAAATGCCGAACTTTGCGGACACGAATCATCTGAATCCTTCCGATCGTCGTCTATACACGGTCGCCGAATTTCGTGAGCGATTCGCTGCCCATCAAAGGGCCGTTTTGATGAGGCTCGCCGTCTGTTTCGCAGGAATGCTGGGGATCTACACCGTCTTCGGCGTCATGTGCCAATACCGCGGGCCGCAGTATGAATGGACGCCATTGCGAGTTCTGCTTGCTGTCTGCCTGATCGTATTGTTTCTGTCACAGTTTTTGCTGGTTGGCGGCCTGATCGCCTGTTTGGAACACATCAGGCGAAGGTACAGGGTGAAATGCGAGCATTGTGGAAAGTACCTCGATGTGAGTGACTTCAATTTTGCGATCACCATCCATTGTTGTCCCTATTGCAAAAATGCGTTGTTCCACGAATGGAACACTCCTGCCATGACGGTCGGTGTTGAGACCGCGGACTTGGTCCACGGCGAATTCACACTGGCAGAGATCAGCGAGGCCCAGAGGAACCGAACGCGGGCTTTTGGGATCTGTCTCGCCCAATCCGCTGTCGCAGCCACGATAGTATTTGGCATCACCGCAGGCGCCCTGTGGGTCTGGTACGACCTGCTGTCAACGAGATTCGGTGATCTGGCTCCCCACGCCGCGAACCTCATCCGGCTTGTCACTGCGTTCGTGGTCCTGGGAATCGGTCTCTTCTGGTCACTCTTCCGGACTCCAGGCGCGTTTCCAAAGTGTGGCGGGTGCGGCAGTATGATTGAAGGCACTCGCGACACGCATACTACGGGGAATTGCCGGACATGCGGAAAAAGAGTGATTCGAGATGCTCCCGTTCTTAGGATTGAAGAGAGCGACACTGGGGAGGAACTGCTGGATCGTGCCGAATTCAACGCGCGCATCAATCGGTACGAGATGCTGTCGGCGTGCTCGTGTGCTGGCGTTATTGGGATCGGCGGACTGGTCTGGGCACGATTGGTTTTTTGGTGGTTAGATATTCAGCTCCACGGTCAGACCAGGATCATTGAAATTGTGGCATTCATGTCCGGCTTCGGCGTCCTGCTCCTGATTTGCAGTTGGATCGGACAACGACTCCCCAAACCACGCTGCCCGAACTGCCAACAGTCTCTGGAAGGTCGGCGCGGTCTCACTCAGGCGACCGGGAATTGCTGCCAATGCGGTCGACGCGTGTTGAAGCGTACCGAATCGGACGATGTCAACTGAATAGGTGAATCGTCGACGCCTTTCGTCAATTGTGTCCAATGAACCGGGGGCAGGGGTGGGCTTTGGCCACCCGGCTGGCAGCAACTGTTTCGGTAAGTGATCCGATCCGCGGCACCGGGGCGTCTGTGGGTCAGTCAGCCTGTCGCTTGAGGCTATTGTCGATTGATTCGAGTAGTTCGACGATCCTTGCTCCATGCGCCTCTTGCACGGCCATAGACTGCTCGACGCGATGCATGTGCTCGGTTGTCGCATCCAGTTGTTCAATCGCCTTGTCCTGAAGTGTTCTGGCTTTTCCGAACATTGATTTCCCGACGATAAACACCATGCAAATGACGGCAATCAGAGAAGTGGCCGCCATGATTTGACCGACGCTCGACGGCTCCCCATCTTCCGAAATCGCCCCCACCAGTAGTGAGGCAGCCATTACAAAATGTGTCATTTGCGAACCTTCAAGAACATGAGCACGTAATGCAGATTCAACGGAGTATTGACAGAACGAGGGGCTGGCGGCAATTGTGCCATTACCTGAAAGCTTTCCAGCGGTCTTCAATATTCGAACAAACCGGGGTGACGACGTCGCAAGAAGTTTTCAAAACAATGCGACCCTGGCTGCCAAGCTTCTTATTCGTGCTGCAACCCGGCGCCCCGACGACGGGGAGCCGGGACCAGCGAAAAATGCTCACTGAACCGGTTTGGCATTCTCGTCCAATGTCGCGACCGAATCCCGTGTCAGTCGCTGGATCAGTTCTTCCAGTTCCGGTTGGTCTCGCCCCGTGATGGGTGAAAACCCGGAACGCTCGGCGATCAGCAGGCTGATCAGGTTTCCCATCAGCCCCTGCCCTTGCCCCGCAGCAGAACCGCCATCGGGCCCGTTCACGGTCGTAAACATCCGTTCCGGGACCAGTGGTTGAGTCGAGTTGGCAAGCTCGCGTGAGGCTTGTGTCAGAGCGAACAACCGCGCATCGCCATACGAACCGATCTTGCGCTGCAGCACGCTGGCTTCCGCCAGTCCTACTTGCAGGATGCGCTGCGCTTCACCGCGTCCCCCCAGTCGACTCTTCTGACTTTCCGCTTCCGCAAGCAGCCTGACTTGATCTGCGTGACGACGGGCACGAGCGACTTCGGCGTCCCCTTCGCATTCTGCCATCTGAACCTTCAGACGCGTGTTGGTCAGTTCCGTTTGAGCCTGCATGATCGTGCGGTCATTCTGACGGCGAGCCAATGCCAGTTCGGCATCCCCCTTGCTTTCCGCAATCTGCACCTGCAGTTTGGCATTGGTCATCTGTGTCTGCATCTCGGCCTGGGCCTTGGCTTCGTTCAGGGTTCGCAATTTGTCATTGGCTTCACGCTGACGCTCATACGTTTCCAGTTGTTCGATCGACAATTGACGCAACCTCAGTTGTTCCAGCAGCGATTCGATCTTGCCATCTGCTTCGGCCGTGTCTGGTTTTCCGATCAGGACATCGACGCATTCGATATCGAAATCATGGAACCGGCGACGCAGTTCCGCCTGAGCTTCACGCTGGATCACGTCACGATCATGCAGTAATTCCAGCATCGTCTTGCGATGAGCAATATCACGAAAATAGGCTGACAGCAGAGGGTCCAGGGTTTGAGTGATCAGTTTTTTGACGTCGCCAAACCGCTGGATCACGCTGGGGGCTCGCTGGTAATCGATGTGAACGACCACAGAGAGTGGCAGCGTCGGTTCGTAGGCGTCGCGAGTCACCAGGTCGATGGATCGCAGGTTCTCATCGTAACGGTGAGTTTCAGAGCGACCCGTAATCCAGTGCAGCACAAAATTCGTCGTGGGGACCAGGACAATGTTGCCCGCATACGAATTGAATGCATATTTGCCGGGGCCCAGAGGCCGCTCCCAGACACCACGTTCCCCTTCGGCGACCTGTTCTCCATGGCGAAACGCGGCTCCCGAAAGGTCGCTTCCTGTGCGACCGTAGTAACTGACAACGACACCGACATGTCCGATCGGAACAACTGTTTTGGGGATGGTTTCCACTGAAGCAAACCACCGATTGATGAAATAGGTTCCGTCGGTCAACGTCTGGTATTGTCGACCGCGCCTTCCTCCTGCCAGTAAAAAGGCTTCGGGGTCCTGGTAGTTATTGTGGTCATGTTCAGCGATCCCGTCGGCACCGACAGGAGGAGCAATCAGTTCCCCGGTTGCCAGTGACGAGCCATCATGAATCGTGACGATGCCGATAGTGTCATCACCACTGACCGGCGCTGCCGACGCATCGTCGGCAGCGCCGGTCCGCCGGCCGATCACGACCGGTTGAAATCCATTCACCGATCGCAATTCTTCCTGCCACTGGCTGACCGCTTTCCGCTCGTGCAGTTCCTGCACCTGTGGCAGGACGTAAACAACACTCTGAGTGATCACGACAAAGAGAGCGGGATTGATCGCGTAGACCCCTTCGCGCAGGATGGCTCGCTGGCGACCTCGCTGGCCTCGCAACTGGCCTTCGGCGGGCTCCAGAAACGGTCCGGCATCTTGAAAATCATTGCAGGGGACCACACGGCCCAAGGTCTGACTGGGTGACAGCGGTTCACCGTCACGAGCATAGACGTAGCCAATTTCTCCTTGAGGAATTGTCACCAGGCGTGCTCGATGAATGCGGTACTGCCAGCGCCAGTATCCAAAGTGCAGGCCACCTCGTAACAACTGAGACTGGTATCCCGCTTCACCGGTGAGTGACACAATGTGACCGTTGGTCAGTGAACCCTGACCGGACCAGAGTTTTTCGATCACGCCCACGCGGTTGTGAGGGATGTATCTGACACAGAGTGAAACGATTCCCATCCCGATGGCGAGCATGATCAGCAGCGTGACGACGTTGCCTGTGTTGAAGGCGACTTCAACGACAGATGCGATCAATCCAAACGCCTCGACAATTTTTCCTGCGGCAACTGCCTGTATCCAACTCACGACACAACCTCCTTCGAGTGCTCATCAGCACTCCTGCAAGGATGCGTCCTCTGCGATGTTCCAACAGATCCGATGAACTCTGACTTCGGAATGTCTGACGTGTCCGGGTTTGCTTCAATTTTTAGGCTCTTCGGCGGAATTTGTGGATGCGTGAGGGGGTGACTGGGGGAAAGC
>JBAWWJ010000347.1:0-5008 GCA_037146815.1 Planctomycetota bacterium | reverse complement strand
ACGTACCTCAAGTGGTACAACATCGCCTACAACGCCGATACTCTGAAGGACGCTCACGGAAACAGTGCACCCGTGGGCTTAGACTTGGACGTATTTGTCACTGCTCCCCGTTTGATCAAGATGACCGAGTACAAGTTTCTCGGCGCGGATTACGGATTGGATATCCTCGTTCCGTTCTTGACGGAGGATCTCAAGGTCGCCGCAGCGGGAGTGAATCGGTCACGGTCGGGCGTAGGAGACATCTACGTTGAGCCGTTGATGCTGGGTTGGCACTTCCAACAATGGGATGCTGTGGCAGCGGCAGGGGTCTGGTGCCCGACCGGAGATTAGAGCTCCACGAGTCCCCTGAATGTTGGCAAAGGATTCTGGACCGGGATGTTTACGCTGGGGGCGACGTACTACTTCGACGAAGACAAGACCTGGCACCTGTCAGCGCTGGGGCGTTACGAAATGAATAGCACGAAGTATGATCGCGACATCCGCCCTGGCGATGATTTTCACATCGAGTGGGGATTGGGGAAGACGATTGCCAAAAAATGGAATGTCGGGGTGACTGCCTACACGCAATGGCAGGTGACCAACGACAGTGGTTCGGCAGCGACGTACGACACCAGTATTCATGACCGACTGTATTCCGTCGGCCCGGAAGTCAATTACTTCTACGAGCCGTGCAAGACAATCTTCTCGGTCCGTTACCAGCGAGAGTTTGGAGCGGTTGATCGCGTTGAAGGAAATAACACCGTCATTTCACTGACGAAGATTTTTTGACAGCGCAGATTTTGACCAGCGCGATGTCAGGTCAGATTCGAGTTCGAAACCAGAATCTCGTGTCCGGCGCGATACGCGGCGTTGCCCCAATGGCAAAGTGCTCCGGAAGCGACTCCTGTTATCAGGTCTGCGGCGGGCGTTCGACGCGAGCGAATGCAGTCGGTGAAGTTGGTCAGGTGAGTCTTAAGCAGGTCTGATGCATCGGCCGCGATCACCTCGCCGTGGTCGTAGACCTTCCAACCGCCGCGATCAACGACCAGCGTGCCATTATCACCGTGGAATGCGACCCCGGAACTGCGGCCTTCCACCCCATGTGACGACCAGAGTCGCTGTTCCCACAGGATTGATTTGCCCCCGAAATCGTACTGCACGGTCAGTGCATCCGGTGTCTCCTGATCGTCGTCGAACGAATACTTTCCACCGACAGATGAGACGCGCACGGGTGTCTCAACCTGTAGTCCCCAACGAGCCACGTCCAGCATGTGGACACCCCAGTGAGCCAATTCTCCGCCGCCATATTCCCAGAACCAGCGCCAATTGAAATGGAAGCGATTCGGCTGGAAGGGGCGCGCCGGAGCGGGGCCGAGCCACGCGGCATAATCGACATGGGGGGGAGCTTCAACGACCGCACGACGTCCGATACTCTTGCGGCGATGAACGATCCAGGCCTTTGCAAATCGGACGTTTCCGAGTTTTCCAGATCGCAGAAACTGGATCGCCGATTGAAAATGAGTTCCGCTGCGTTGTTGAAGTCCGACCTGGACAATACGTTGCGTCCTACTCGCGACTTCAATCAGGGCAGAATCTTCTGTCAGGGAATGCGTTGCGGGACTCTCCAGATAAATGTCCTTGCCCGCCTGACACGCGAGAGTCGCCATCGTCGCATGCCAGTGGTCTGGAGTCGCGATGACGACAGCATCAATCGAGGGGTCGTCGAGCAGATGCCGAAAGTCACGGACCGTCTTTGGTGGCATTTGTCCGGCATCGACCACTTCCCGGATGGCCGGAGCGAACTGACTTTCGTCAACATCGCATAATGAACGGATTTCTACGCCACTGATTTGTGCCAATTCATTGGCGATCAGGCGTCCCTGATTGCGAACTCCGATCACGCCGAAGCCGAGTCGCTCATTGGGTGATTCTGCCGACTTGGCAGATGCGGCAGCAACACCTGTCAGGCCGACGACACCGACAGCGACGCCAGCCGCCTGCTGGGCACTGCGCCCGAGAAACTGGCGGCGACTTACTTCACGGCGTTTGAATTCGTCGGTGTTCATGGTTTGGAACTGGTGTGACTCGTCACGATGTCTCAACGATCTCTACAATTCTGCGGTTTCGAAGCCCTGTTCGGAAGCGAAAAACCGCAATCACCCGAATTCGGTGGCGAAATCCGTGCCGCAGGTGTCAAATCCTGTCCAGACAATCCGCCCATCGACCAATTTCGTCAATTTCTGCGTCGGACGGGTACTTCGCACCAAGCCCTGGGACCGTCGTCAAAGAAACGGGGAATTTCAGTTTTCGCAGCGCTTCGACACTCCGCTTGACTCCGGTCATTGCCTTGTCGTCCGCTCCGCAGACGAAATGGAACTGCTGCCGGAAGTCAGGTTCGTGGTCTGCAACCGGACCACCAAGAGGTGCCCCCGTCAGAACCAGACCGCGGATGACTTCCCGCTGTCGGGTCGTCACCATACTGGCCATGCCCGCCCCTGTCCCGTGGGAATGAACAAAAATTCGCTGAGGATCGATCGTGTATTTCTCTCGCATATGAGCGATCAGTCCTTCAATGAATTTTGATTCCCCGGGGACCCAGCGAGCGACCTGGTCTGATTTAGGGCCGACCAGAATGATTCCCCTGCGTTCACAGACACTGGCCCATTGCTTGATCATCGTGGCTTCCATTGTGTCGCCACCCGGATGAATCCAGACCATCAGGCCATATGCGGCGGCGGGGTTATACCCGTCTGGAACATAAGCCCAGAAACTGTGATCGTGTCCCGCCAGGTCATCGGTAAATCGACCCGTTTTCGGGGCTGTTGGTTCTTTTACGTCAGCTGGCTTATCTGCGTTTTTTTCTACTTTTTCCGCGTCCTTCGTTTCTTCCGCCTTCTTTTCGACAACAACCGGCGGGGCCGGACGTTCGATCACTTCGCCTGATAATTCCGCGACAACAGTTTCAGGCACGGAACCAAGAGTGACGTTTATCACGACCAGTTTGCCTTCACGCTGGCAGGCCAGCTTGATGGAATCGCCAGGTCGACTTCGTCCGACGAGATCCGCCAAGGCACGTCCGTCCACGATTTCCACGTCATTGGCTTTCTCGATCCGATCTCCCCGCGTCAGCCCCCCCTTCTCTGCTGGGCTGCCGGGAAATACAAAGCGAACGTGTGCCCCTTTTTCTGTGGACACTTGACGCTTTGGCAGGATCCCAAGATAGGGAACTTCGTAAGGGACCAGTTCACCAATCAGTTGAGCCTCGACGGTGACGTTCTGCTCTCCACGCTGAACAGTCAGCTTGATCGAATCTCCCCCGTATTTTCGCCCCATCACGTGCTTGAGTTGTGCGACGCGGATAATTTTCTCTCCATCCGCTTCGATGACTTTGTCGTTGGTTTTCAATCCCGCGACTTGGGCTGGCGAATTAAATCGGACCCGGTCCACGATCGCTGGAACGTTCGTTGCCTGCCCCCCGGCAAACGTAATCCCCAGCAGGCCTGGCAGCAGATCGGTTCCCGACTTAAGGCGATCGAGTGACGCGTAGATATCTTCCATGGGAATCGCAAACCCGATCCCGCCGTCGTACCACTCAACCCCTGCTGTTTCTCCGTTTCCCTGCGGCGAAAGTGGCGCGATCACTCCGATGACGCGTCCTTCAATGTCAACCAGGGCTCCCCCGTAATTGACTGGCGATGTCTTCGCGTCGGTCTGAATCGCCTTTCCCCAGATACGGTTCAGGGCACTGACAATTCCCACCGAGACACTCGGTGTTGTCAGGTCGAAAGTCCGCCCCAATGCGATCGCCCATTGACCAACTCGCAAATCTGCACGGGGCGCAGGCTTGGCGGGCTTTAAGCCTGTCGCTTCGACTTTAAGGAGTGTCAGCAGTCGCAGTTTGTCATTGGCAATCTGTTTGGCGGGAAATCGTCGTCCGTCAGGAAGAGTCACCAGGATCGATGCCGGCTTGGAAATGAAATTGAACGAACTCGAGATGATGAAACCATCTTCGGAAACAATGACACCGGATGTCGGCCCTGTTCCGAGCAGAACTTCACCCACCTGCTCCAGTCCCCCGACAGTCTCGATCCGGACCAGGCAGGGGTCCGCCAGTGCCGATGCCTGCTTAAAAGCCTGTTCTTCAAGTGCCTCCAGCTTTCCATCGGCGGCGAACGCCGAAAGACAACTGAGGCTGAGTGCAACACCGACAACGAACATTCGGGTCAACATGGCGATCATCATCCTGAATCGACAACTTCAATCCGCCCGAAAGGATGATAGCGAAACCACGTGCGTCACGCTAATCCTGAAGTCGCCTGACTCAAACGGGTTCGGGAATCCAAAATGCCGGTCATTCAAATAGCTCAGTGTCAGCGAGCGAGTCAGATTGGATCCGTCACTGCCCCCATTGTTCTGCCAAAATTCATTAAATCATTCCGAAAAAGAGGTTCGCAGAACGATGGGGGCAGAACGGTGACGACCAAATAAAAGAGGTATCAGGCTTGCGAAGTTTGGCCCCTCGCTTGGTATTGATCGTGAACGAGTTTGCGAGGTTATCTGTCTTACACTTGGGGACTGCACGAGCAGAATTCGGTCGAACCACGTTAAAAACGTGACAGGGCGAGATGGTGTGACAGCGCTGGGTCGCTCAAAACAGCGACTTCTGCTATCTTTCCGACGAAATTCGCTGGGCGAGGATCGCAGGGGCGATTGACTCATGCACAGCGTTGACAGGTGAACTCGCCGGCAGATCCGGGCCGGGCATGGAAGGCTGACGGAATCCGATATGAAAACTGACGAACTGCGCGAAAAGTATCTGGCATTTTTTGAATCTAAAGGTTGCGTCCGTCGGCCGACGGATGTCCTTGTGCCCAAAGACGATCCGACGGTTTTGTTCACCCCGGCCGGGATGAATCAATTCAAGAATCAGTTCCTCGGCATCGGTCCGATCGAATTCACCAAGGCCACCACCTGCCAGAAGTGTCTGCGAACCGGTGATATCGGCAATGTCGGGATCACGGCCTACCAC
>JBAWWJ010000346.1:0-5058 GCA_037146815.1 Planctomycetota bacterium | reverse complement strand
GTACATCGAAAACCCCCGCCACGTCGAAGTCCAGATCATCGCGGACCTGCATGGTGAAGTTGTTCACCTTTGGGAACGTGATTGCTCGACACAACGTCGCCATCAGAAGTTGATCGAAGAGTCACCCGCTCCCAACCTGCCTCAGGCAGTGCGTGAAGACATCTGCAAGGCGGCTGTGCGACTGATCAAGTCAGCCAACTACACGAACGCCGGAACAGTCGAGTTCATCGTCGACAAAGACAACCAGTTCTACTTCATCGAAGTGAACGCTCGTATCCAGGTGGAGCATCCTGTCACCGAAATGGTCACCGGATTTGATCTCATCCAACAGCAGATTCGCGTTGCTGCGGGTGAACCCTTGCCATGGAAACAGAAGGCCGTTCCCTGCAACGGTCACGCGATCGAAGTCCGCATCAATGCCGAAGATCCTGAGAACGATTTCCGCGGTTCACCCGGCCGTATCACTAAACTGCGAGTCCCCGGTGGCAATGGTGTTCGCTGGGATTCACATGTCCACGAAGGATATGTCGTCGGTCCCTACTACGATTCCATGATCGGCAAACTGATCGTCCACAAGCCCACTCGCGTCGAAGCGATTGCCTGTATGAAACGCTGTCTGGACGAATTTGTCGTGGAAGGGATCAAAACCACGATTCCACTGCTCAAGCGCATTCTGAACAATTCGGCCTTTGTGGAAGGCCGGATGGATACAACTTTTATCGAACAAAAGCTGCTGGTAAAGTAACTCATGACTCAATCACACACATCGGTTCCCAAGCGTCAATTCAAGAAGGTCGCGATCCTGTTTTCCGGGGGGCCCGCCCCCGCTGCCAATGCGGTGATCTCAACGGCTGCAGCCAGTTTTATGCGCCGCGGGACAGAAGTCGTCGGGATCCGCCACGGATATTCGAAGCTCGAAAAATACGACCCCGCATATCCGCTGGTCGAAGACGAAGACTATCTCGTTCTGGACGAACAGGCCCTGAAGCGAACCCGTAATACCGGTGGGATCCTGATGGGGACCGCACGGGCCAACCCGGGCAAGTCTGTCTCACATCCGTCGCATCTTTCAGATCCTGAACGTACCAGCCGTCTGCGTGCATCGTACGATGCTCTGCGTTCGATCGGCGTGGAAGCGCTGATTTCGATCGGCGGTGACGACACGTTGAAGACCGCCAATAAATTCCAGTTGTTCCAGAATTTTCTTCCTGCCGATTTGCCACGGATCCCCGTTGTTCATCTCCCCAAGACAATCGACAACGACTATTTCGGGATCGATTTCACATTCGGTTACTTTACCGCCGTCGACGTGATGGCCAACGAAATTCGCAATCTGCTGGCCGATGCCGAAGCCAACGCCGCGTACTTCATCGTTGAAGCGATGGGCCGCAGTGCCGGCTGGCTCGCCTACGGAGCGGCCATTGCTGGTGAAGCGAGTCTGGTGCTGAGCGTTGAAGACATCCCTCCGGAAGAACGATCGATCGAAAGTACCGTCGTTGACGAAGCCGGTGCCTTCATGGGCTACGACGATATCCGCAATCCGGGTGAGCGGATCGTTGAGCACGAGATCATGGACCATGAACTGTTCGTCAATCGACTGGTGAATACGGTTCGCGTCCGCGAAAACCACGGCCGCAAGTTCGGCGTGATCGTGATGGCAGAAGGCCTGGCCGAGTTGTTGCCGTCCAAGTACCTGGTTGGCATCAAGCGAGACGATCACGGACACATCAAGGTCTCGGAAGTCGATCTGTACCGCAAAGTCGCCAAGTGGGTCGGCGGCCGTTACAAGGAGCTTTCGGGCAAGGAAAAGAAGTTCACTCCGTTGCAGTTGGGCTACGAAACCCGCTGTGCCCGGCCACTGGCGATCGACGTGATCCTCGGCAGTCAACTGGGTGTCGGAGCCTATCGAGCCCTCGCCGAAGAAGGCCTGAGCGGCGTGATGGTCTCGGTCGAAGGCCAGATGCAGTTGAAATACGTCCCCTTTGAGCAACTGGTTCGCCAGGCCGATCTCGTCACCGAAGTTCGGCATATCATCCCGGGTTGCGATTTCCACCTGCTGGCACGGTTCCTGGAACACTACCCAGGTCACAAGTAAGTCGGACGGGTGTTGCACAAGCAATTCCGTGACTCGTTAGTAATTGAGACGCACCGGAGCCAGCAGACAGACGCTGTTCCCGGTGCGTTTCGCCTTTGAGGCTCAGTCCCAACAGCGTAACTTGGGTTAATCCCGATGCCCGCGTTGCAGCCAGGCCCAACGAAACAGGTTTCGCGTGTCAACGTAACGAGCCTCGTTTGAGGAGCAACCCAGGACGACGACGATCAGTTCGTCGTCGCGGTGCTTGCCAACAGAAACAAGGCACGATCCCGCGGCATCGGTTGATCCTGTTTTCACTCCTGTGTATCCCGTGATTTCCAGGAGCTTGTTCGTGTTTTTCCAGAGGACGTTTCGCGTGTAGCCCCCCGTTCCCTGAACTTTGACGGCATGTTGCCGCGTCTGCACATATTCGCGAAATCGATCGTTCTTCATCACGTGTCCCGTCAGCAGCACTTGATCGGCGGCGGTGGAAAGGTGGTTGTTGTCTGGCAGGCCGTGCGGATTTATATAACGTGTTTGTTTCAGGCCGATCTCCTTCGCCACTCGATTCATCTCAGCAACAAACCGGGTCGTCGGGCGTTTCGCCTCGACGGAATCTCCGTCGGCGGCAAACCGGGTGCCGACAAACTCCGCCAAAGCCATGGCGGCATCGTTTCCAGACGGAAGCATCAATCCGTAAAGCAACTCGCGGACAGCAATCTTCTCGCCAGTCTTCAGGCCCGACGTACTTCCTGGCGTGCGATCCGCTAAGCTTGAAAACACGATCGTTGCATCAAGGAGTGCAGGATCTTTTGTCGCCTCACGCAAGACAATCCAGGCGGTCATCGACTTTGTCGTGCTGGCGAAGTCGCGGCGTTCATCTCCTTTGTCGTGCCAAAGAATCTTGCCAGTCTTCGCATCGCCGATCGCCCACGCATTGGCAGTGACGAACGGAGGCCCCTGGATCGGATCAGGTGGAGCCACAGGCAAGACTTCTCGATTGATCTTGTCGGGGTCGACCGCGACCTCCTCATCAGAGACTAACAAGGGCCCCAGTACTTTCCAGGTTTCGCTCCCGACAATCCCCGTCGGCGGAAGATTTTGAGCCCGTTGGAAGGCAACGACAGCCTGCTTTGTACCCGGCCCGAATTCCCCGTCGACGGACAATTGCATGTTCGCTCGTTTATTGAGCGTCCGCTGGAGTGCTTCCACGAGTTCACCAGACGTACCTTGCGACAACTCTTCCGGCAAGTCGGCCGCCATCGGTGAACCCGTCGTTCCGCCAGGATTGAAGTATTGCCAGACACGTCGAGCGATTTCTGCCGAGAGAATCTGGGCGGCGTTTTCATCCCCCCAACTTTGATCCTTGTTGTTGGACGTCAGAACGCAGACTGCAATTTTCCCTGCCGGGGATTCGATGATTCCAGCAACCGTCCGAGATGCCGAGACCGCTCCCGTCTTCAACGCAACCTTGGTTTTTGCGGGAAGGAATTTGTTCAGGCGTCCCTTGTCATCACAGGCAAGCAGATGTTCACACATCTGCTGCGATGCGTCGGCCGAAACTAAATCGCGCCGATCGAGTTGCTTGAGAAGCTTGACCATGTCGCGGCAGGTCGTGCTTCCCAGTCCGAATTGTTTGCTTCGTTCAGGCGCGATCGAGGTATCGCCGCGATAGACCCTGGAATGTAACCGTGTCTCCGGAAATCCCGACCGAGCCATATGCTCTGATGTCGTAGCGAGGCCGATCTGATCAAGCACCAGATTCGTCGCAGTGTTATCGGAATAAACGATCATCAAACGAATCGCATCCCGAACCGACAATCGCGTCCCCGCCGAAAAATGATCCGTCAGGACTCCGGAACCGGGAACTTTATCCTCAGCCTTCAGTTCAATCTGGGATGTCAGATCGAGTTTCCCGTCAGCAGCCAGTTGATAGGCCGCAACCATGACCGGGAATTTAATGAGGCTCGCGGTCGGCATCGGTTCTTCAGCACGGTGAGAAAACCTTGCCCCCGTCGTCAGCAATTCGACTTCAACTGCGACCGTCCCCTGATGAGCCGCAATCAACGGTTGAAGCAGCTTGGCGAGTGCGGGATCGTCGTCCGCTTGAAGCATTCGCAAGGACGGCAATACGAAAGCAAGCCACAAGGCAACAATCGATCTCGGATTCATGTCAGATCGCCATTTACAGTAAGCCTTTGGAATTCGCATTTAGCATTCCCAAGCAATCCCGTATTTCCCAAGCTTCACTAATACCAATTCGTAAAGGTAACTGTCCACGCTGCTGTTGCCCAAGACTATCATCTGTCGAGTGTGATTGGAATTTATCAACGCTGCGATTGACTTCTCACGCCCGTCGCGTTTCAATTTTCATCAGCGTATTACAAACATACATTGCCACGTGAAGAAACGCACTGACTCACAACACGAGAAGTAAAATGAATCTGTGCCATCACCCAAACATCGACTCACCTTGTCAGACAAACGCACGATGAAACACCAACATCGCCGGCGCACCACTCCGCAACGTGCAATGGGCAATTCTCGAAAGGGCATCAGCACGTTATTCGATCGCGAATTCCCATGCCCAATCGTCACTTGATCGCATTCATTTTTAAGTATGGATCTCCACCACGATTAACTTTCTGGGACATCTGATCCATGGAAAAAAAGACGCCCCCATTAACGGTAACACTACGAACCAGTGCGGGAGAAATTTGCAAGATCGCAAGCGGACCGAAGTTGCGAGAACCGGCAATGCGTTGGAGTTACATTGTCCGCCAGCGACATCGCTGGTCTCAACAGCAGTTGAGTAGCAACGAGATCGAAAGAAAGGCCGAGTGTGAGTTACTTGAACTGGGAGTAACCGTTGCCAACCTCAAAGACCTGGCTCAGGTAGACGTGATTGAAGTCAGCATCCCATACAAGGGTGAAGACACCGCCTGGGAAGCGCGTGTATTCCCGTGGGAATTCATGCTCTCGGC
>JBAWWJ010000345.1:0-5083 GCA_037146815.1 Planctomycetota bacterium | reverse complement strand
GGCGACCACTCGACGCCTTCCGGGCGATCTACATGCTGAATGTCCCGGAAATCCCGCCCGATGGACTGGATGCCTTGGAACGCTATGTCTCTGCCGGGGGAGGATTGGCCTGGTTCGTCGGCGATTCGCTGCGGCCCGCCCATTACACAGAGATGCTGTATCGAGATGGTCAGGGACTGTTTCCTGTACCGCTGGAAACTTCGACTCGAGAACTGTTCGCGGACCCGACAAACCCAGGGGCCGACCTGCAGGTCGTTGATCATCCGATTTTCCGTCTGTTCGCACTTGATCCGACATATCTGCAGCCGATTCGCATCGAAAAGTACTTCCCCGCGACGAAAGAATGGGTGAAGGATGATCAGGTTCGCAAGGATCGAGTCCGAACGCTGGCGACGTTGCGTAGTGGTGACCCGCTGGTACTGGAGCACAAGTTCGGAAATGGTCAGGTCGTCACGGTCCTGACGACTGCTTCGCCGGAATGGAACAACTGGCCGACAGACTACAGTTACGTCGTCATGCAATTGGAACTGGTCAAACGAATCGCTCGATCAGACCGAAGCCCGGAAACGCGTCAGGTTGGCGAAGCGATTCAATTGTCACTCAATCCTGCCGATTATACAGACACCGTGGAGATCGTATCGCCTGGCCGGGAAGGGGAACGGATAACACGCTTGCAGGCGGCTCCAGAGCAGGTCGTCGCAACAGCCCCTGCCACGTCAAAGCCAGCTCCGATGAAACTGGTGACCTCGTTCAGTGAAACCGATGACCCCGGGATCTACACGATCCGGCTGAAGGGACAGAACCAGGTTGCGGAAGAACGATTGATGACGTTTAACGTGTCACCGCGCGAAAGTGATTTGAAACTCGCTACAACTTCGGAGATCCGAAAGCGACTGAATGGAAATGACAAGGTGACGATACAAGAGTTTGGGCAGCTCGACTGGGTTCAGGGGAAAGAAGCGGGATCCGAAATCCGCCAATGGTTGCTTTGGATCCTTCTGTCCCTGATGATCGCTGAGCAGGCACTGGCCTATCGGCTGAGTTACCACCGTACCACAACAGCAGCGCAACCGGCGGCACGCGGCCGCCGGGGTGAGTCTGCCCGACGAACTACAACAACTGCATGAACCCGAGCGCTCTTTCACCACTGCTGTTTTTGGCAGCCGATGCCACGGCCACGCTCACTTCGCGCGAAATTGATCTGCCACAGTCCGCTTTCGGCTGGATCATACTGCTGGGTGGAAGCCTGCTGGTCTTCCTGTGGGTCGTCTGGTTGTACCTGCGTGATACTCACGAACTCTCCGCATGGTGGAAGGCCTGGCTGACAGCCTTGCGTCTTTCGGTACTGGCCATCCTGCTGTTGATCGCTCTGAATCCATCGGACCGAACTCAGAAACAAGCATTCCGACCGTCGCGAGTCGCACTCGTTGTGGATACGTCACTCTCAATGCGGCATCCGGCTGAAGCTCCCGGAAGCGAAACGTCGCCGGCCGATAAAGGTCCGTCGCGAGCCGAAGCGGTCAAGCAACTGCTGGCCAGTTCACCGTTGATTGAACAACTTCGCAAGCAGCACGAAGTCAGCATTTTCACGTTTGATGCACGGCTGGATGGCCCTCATCGTGTCTATCCGATGATTCAGGAATCGCCTGACAAATCGGATAAAAAGGGAGACTTGGCTCAAACACAAAAAGCCAGGGAAACCCCGATTGACTGGGACGAAACCCTGCGTCCTCGTGGTGTCGAAACGCGATTGGGTGAAAGTCTGGCAGAACTGATTCGTCAGGCTGCGGGCCGGACGTTGTCAGGGATCGTGATTATTTCGGACGGTGGTTCGAATGCGGGGGTCGATACGATTACGGCTCATGATCGCGCTGTCGCCACACGAACTCGCCTGATCACAACCGGAACGGGAACCACGCAGCAACCCGTTAACCTCGCCATCGCTGAAGTGGCCGCCCCGACCGACGTCGCCATCAACGATCCCTATGAAATCAAGGTGTTTTTGCAGGGCCAGGGACTGGCGGGCAAAGAGGCGGAAGTCGAACTGCTGGCGCTGGGTGAAGGAGAAGAGGGCGAACCGACGCTGATCGAAAAGAAAACGGTTACACTGCTTGAAGATGGCGTTCGCGCCGAAGTCAGCTTTCCTCGGACGCCCACTCTGGCTGGTAAGACGACCTATACGATTCGAGCAACGCCGGTTGTACGTGTTGCCGAATTCAATGTTCAGGACAACATTCAGACGCCATCGGTCAAGGTGTTTGATCGTCCGACGAAGGTGTTGCTGGTCGCAGGCGGTCCGATGCGCGACTATCAGTTCGTCCGCAACCTGCTCTTCCGACACAAGTCGTTCGATGTCGATGTCGTGTTGCAATCAGGTGCACCGGGAACCAGCCAGGAATCCGACAAACTGTTGCTCACGTTCCCAGAGACTCGCGAGCAGCTTTACGACTACGATGCCGTGATCGCCTTCGATCCCGACTGGAAAGCGATCCCATCGGCGGCGATTCCACTGCTGTATGACTGGGTCGCGGACGAGTCGGGCGGGTTGATCCTCGTGGCAGGTGACGTCAACACCCAGCAATTGGCAACCGGGGGCCTGGATGAAGTCGATGATGAACTGAAACCGCTACGACATCTGTATCCGGTGATTCTCAGTTCCTTTTTCACGGCGGCGAGATTTGATCAGGATTCGAGTCAGCCATGGCCGATCGCGTTTACAACGGAAGGGCAGGGGGCAGGCTTCCTGCAATTGACCGACGACCCCGCAACGTCAGCCGCTCGCTGGAAGGAATTCTCTGGCTTCTATCGAGCCTACCCGACCGGCGGCCACAAAGCGGCCGCTCGCATCTATGCGCGATATTCAGATCCGCGTGCTGCGACAGAACCTCCCATTTTGATGGCGTCGCAAAATGTCGGTCGCGGCCAGACGTTTTATCTGGGAAGCCCCGAAATGTGGCGATTGCGGTCAGTGGGTGATGCCGACTACGACCGATTCTGGATCAAGCTGATTCGTGAGATCGCTCAAGGACGAACGAAGAAAGGTGTCAAGCGAGGGTCCCTGCGACCTGAAAGCGAAAAGGTCACACTCGGCCAGACGGTCCGGGTCTTCGCAAGGCTTCTCGACGCTCAGTTTGCACCGTTGGAAGTCGAAAACATTCCGTTTGAACTGTTTGACCCTACGGGTCGACCTCTCAATCCGATCCGCCAGCTTCGACGTGAACCGTCGCAACCGGGTGAATATGTCGGCGATTTTCGAGCGAGTCTGCCAGGTACGTACAAACTGGAACTGCAACTTCCCGATTCACGTGAACGCCTGAATGCCGAGGTTGTTGTGACGACACCCAAGTTAGAGGACGAAGATATTCGCCAGAATGTCCGGTTGCTGACGGAACTGGCTCGCGACACGGGGGGGCAGTACTTGCCGCTCGAAAAAGCTGCCGCAGAAATTCCGGCGTTATTGCCCAATCGCGGGGAACAGTTTTATATTCCAGAACGTCTCAGAACCTTGTGGGACCGAGATTGGGTGATGTATTTACTGGTCGGTTTACTGTCCGTGGAATGGCTGACTCGTAAACTTTTGAAACTTGCATAACAGATCTGGTGCCTCATCACGACTTGTTTTTGGGTTCGACCAGTCCCAACCCAAATTCTCAGTCGTGACGGAGTACCAGGACGATTCCGAGGACAGGTTTCTAACCTGCCTGTTCCATTAACACAGGTTGCCTGGACGGGTTTAAAAACCTTTCCCAATTTTCGATCGCGGATTTCCCATGAACAATTCCCTTCCCACTGAAGCGATCGACGTTTTGAACCGGCTGAAGTCCCGGATCAGACAGTACGTGCTGTTCGAGGGACTCGCATTGGTCGTGGTTCTGCTGGGGGCGTTGTTCTGGGGAAGTTTCCTGGTCGACTGGTGCTACTTTCAACTCAGCCGACTTGAGTTGCCTCGCTGGTTCCGGGCGACGTTTCTCGTTCTCGGAATCGGGTCGCTGGCGTTTGGACTGGTTGCCTGGGTGGCCCTGCGATTGCTTCGATCGCTCCGCTCAAAAGCTTTGGCGCTCGTTCTGGAACGTCGATTTCCGGAACTTGATGACCGTTTGATTACTGCTGTCGAAGCGGCAGACGGAGCGGAACCCGATTCCAGTCCAATCACCGCTGCGATGCTTCGCCAGACGATCGTTGATGCGACTCGTGCCGCCAGTTCGCTGGATCTGAGTGGTGTTTTTGACAAGCGACCAATCCGTCGAGCCGTTTTAATTGCATCCGTGCTGGTTGCTTCCATTCTTGGACTGGCGGTCACGAACAGTGCTGCCATGGAGCGATGGATTGCCGGTTACCTGAATCTGCGAGACGGCTACTGGCCACGCGAAACGGAACTGATCGTACGAGTTGTCACGCAGCCCGGGGACCGGATTCGTGAGTTTGTCGATGGCAGGTTCAAGCACGCCAAAGGGACTGACCTGACAATTCAAGTCGATGTCCGCGAAGGGAAAAAGGCTCCGTCTCAGGTTCGACTCGACGCACGCCTGGCGAATGGACGTGGAACAATACGCGTGCTGCTGACGCGAGTTGGCGACGAACCATTCCGGCATACGCTTCCCGGCCTGCTGGACGATGCCGACCTGTGGGTGACAGGGGGCGACTTCACGAATCCGACGGCTTATCGCGTTCAAGTGGTTCAACCACCCGACATCCAGCACATCGCGCTGCACTGCCTGTTTCCAGAATATACCGGCCTGAATCAGCGAAAGGGGGGGGAAGTCGTCCGTACCCGTCAGCAGGTGGACGGAGCCCAGATTTCCCTCCCGCTGGCGACCGATTTTGTCCTGGATATTGCGGCCAATAAATCGTTGCAACATCTTCGGATGGAAGGTGATGCGGGGCTGGAGCGATGGGAACTCGAACTACATTCCGCAGGGAAATCCAATTCTGCCGTGATTCGCCTGAAATCACATGATGGCAAGCCCGAGATTGTGGTTCCGCTCCCGGACAAGGTCGCCGAAGCCGCATGGTCGAGTCAAAAGGATGTGATTGCGCTTCCGTTTATCCTTTCACCCGATGGCGCCGCCCGATTGCCAAAGGT
>JBAWWJ010000344.1:0-5104 GCA_037146815.1 Planctomycetota bacterium | reverse complement strand
AACCTGTTACCTATGTCCCCGAACACCTGTTACCCTTGTGCCCGGTCTAAAGAGAGGCAAGCTGGGCCACCCCGCGCGGACGGATTCGGCCGATACTTTTCGTTTTTTGCAACTGGGCGATCGATTTATTGGCTGTGATCGACCGCTTCGAACTGTGCGGTCAGACGACTGACAGCTTCCTCGGCATTCATGTTGAACAGGGCTTTGCCCCCGGTTCCCCAGTGCCCCTGGTGATAATGGAAGACCGCCACCGCGTCACGAACCGTCCCGACGGCCGCCACGTCTTCCATATCGCCCCCTTCAATCGCTTCGAAACGGATATTGATCCCGGCAAAAGCGGTAATCAGACCCGTGTCGCGTTCGCGAGCAAAGCTGACAGCGCTCAGCCATTCGCAATCGAGCCAGCGCAGGCCGCGAGGTTTTCCAATCGACTTTGCCATGTCAAAAAACCTGGCTTCCAGTTGTTCTCGCTGAGCACGGAATTGCTTGAGTGCCGTCTGAGCCTCACGCTTACGAAGATGTCGAACCAGCGGGATCGCGCCGAATGCGACCGTAACCAGCAGAACCAGCGTGATTCCCGTTCCCCAGATCCAGAACACGATCGTTTCCTCCACTGCAATACACCGTCAAAGGCCATTCCGTGGGATTCTATCACTGCGAGGTTCGCCGAAGTAGTGGCCAACAGGGTTGCTGATGGTTGCCCTCAGTTCGGTTTGTGCCGTAAAGTGGCGGTTGCAGCAGTTGACTCGATCCCTAGAATCTGAAAAGGTGATTTCGGTGCAAGCAAAGATTGTCCTTCTTCCCGGTGACGGAATTGGTCCGGAAGTTGTCGCTCAGGGCGAGCGAGTTCTGAATCTGGTCGCGCAGAAGTTCGGCCATACGTTCCAGTACACAACCTGCCTCATCGGCGGCTGTGCGATCGATGCGTGCGGCGAACCGCTGCCAGATGCGACGCTCGCTGCCTGCCGGGAATCAGACGCCATTCTGCTCGGGGCCGTTGGGGGACCCAAGTGGGACGATCCCACCGCCAAGACACGCCCCGAAGTCGGACTGCTGAAGATTCGCAAGGAACTCGGGCTGTTTGCAAACCTGCGACCAATCTTTGTGTCGCCACATCTGGTCGGCTCGTCGCCGCTACGTCCTGAAATCGTAGCCGGGACCGACATTCTGTTCTTCCGCGAATTGACGGGAGGCCTCTACTTCGGCAAGTCCGGAAAGGAGACCAACCCGGACGGCAGCGAAACCGCCTATAGCACGATGATCTACAGTACTCATGAAGTGGAACGGATCGTTCGACTCGCGGGAGAAGCCGCTCGCGGAAGAAAGAAGCGAGTCACTTCGGTCGACAAGGCCAACGTTCTGGAAGTTTCGCGACTTTGGCGCCGAGTCTTCGAGCGAGTCATGAAGGAAGAGTTTCCTGATGTCCAGTACGAGAACGTCCTGGTGGACGCTATGGCAATGTACCTGGTCGCTCGTCCCAAATCGTTCGACGTTGTTGTGACCGAGAACATGTTTGGTGACATCCTGACCGACGAAGGTTCTCAGTTGCCGGGTTCCATGGGGATGCTTCCATCCGCCTCGATTGGCTCGTCTGGTCCAGGACTCTACGAGCCGATCCATGGTTCGGCTCCTGACATTGCTGGCAAGGGAATCGCCAACCCGCTGGCGACAATCCTGGCGGTGGCAATGTTGCTGCGACATTCGCTGAAGCTGGAAGCAGAGGCGGTTGCCATCGAACAGGCTGTTGATCGAGTCCTGGCCAAAGGGCATCGAACGGCAGATCTGGCGGCTGGTGGCACCAGCGTCGGAACCGTCGAAATGGGCCGGCTCGTTCTGGCGGAAATGGGTTGAAAGTTAAGCATGCAACGGCTGACAGTGGCTCCCAAGCGACGTTACCTGGTTCGTTTCAATCCGAAGCGAGTTCCTCACCTGTTCACCGATGTCCTGATCATCGGTGCCGGGATTACCGGAATTCGCGCGGCGCTGGCGATTGATCCGAAGCTCGAAGTCGTGCTGGCGACCAAGGATGTCATCAGTCAGTCCAATAGTGCATACGCTCAGGGGGGGATCGCTGGTGTCTTCGATCCCCTGGACGACTTTGCTAATCATGTAGCCGATACCATGGCCGCGGGCAAAGGACTCTGTAATCGTGATATCGTCGAAACGGTCATCCATGAAGCGCCGGACCGGATTCGTGAACTGGTGACATACGGCGCGGTGTTTGACCGGGCTGATGGTGAAATTGCCCTCACTCAGGAAGGGGGGCACAGCCATCGCCGAGTCGTGCATGCTCTCGGTGATGCCACTGGCAAGGAAGTGATGCGGGCGCTCATCGACCGTATTCATCGCGAACAGCAGATTGCCACGTGGGAAAAGACATTCACGATCGATCTGCTGACGCATGATGGTGAGTGTCGCGGGGCACTGGTCTGGAACGCCGAACACGGAAAGACGTTTGTCTGGGCAAAACAGACGATTCTGGCGACGGGAGGAGCCGGTCGCCTGTTTCGTGAAACCACGAACCCGGAAATTGCCACGGCCGACGGGCAGGCCATGGCGTTTCGTGCGGGAGCGGAATTGCGGGACATGGAGTTCATGCAATTTCACCCGACAGTCCTCTACATCGCCGGAAGTTCACGCCACCTGATCTCCGAAGCCGTTCGTGGTGAAGGGGGGCTGCTGCGTGACTGTCACGGTCGTCGGTTCATGCCCGATTACGATCCGGCGGCAGAGCTTGCTCCGCGTGATATTGTCAGCCGATCGATCACGCGACAGATGGAAAAGACACGCCATCATTGCGTGTATCTCGACCTGACGCATCTGGAGAAATCACTCGTTCATGAACGGTTCCCGCATATCGGGCAGGTTTGCGCCGAGTTTGGACTGGATCTGACCCGTGACCAGATCCCCGTGCGACCTGGGGCGCATTACATGATCGGCGGTTTGACGGTGGATGCCGAGGCCCGAACGACATTGCCTCGGTTGTGGGCGGCGGGGGAAGTTGCGTCGAGTGGTCTGCATGGTGCAAATCGCCTGGCCAGCAACAGTCTGCTGGAAGGTCTTGTATTTGGATTACGGGCTGGCAGAAATGCGTCGGCTGCCGCTGCCAGCGAAGCGGACAGTTTTACGGCGCTGCCATTGATCACAGATAACTCACCCGCCCAGCCTCAAGACGCCGGCTTGAAACTCGACGACCTGCTCAATTCACTCAACAGTGAAATGTGGCGCAATGTTGGCATCGAGCGATCTGCGGAGGGATTGGAAGCGGCTCTGCAGCAGGTTGAATTCTGGGACCGGTACGTCGGCCCTCGTGAATTTAACAACACGCAGGGTTGGGAACTGCAGAACATGATGCTTGTAGCTCGCCTGATGATTCGTGCCGCGCAGCTTCGCAAGGAAAGTCGGGGGACTCATTACCGCAGTGACTTCCCAGACACTGAACCTTCGCAGGCCGAGCACATTCCGATTACGGCATCATAGATGCCGCAGCACGCGACAGTATTTGTCACCGTCGCTTCTGAGTGAACAGCCAGTCCATGAACTTCGCGGCCGCATACGTGCGAGTCCAGGAGTCATGATTGACCTCGGGGGATTCCGCATACTTATCTCGTCGCCATGGACAACTTGGCTGGCCACAAGGTGACTGGTATTCGTCAAGCGATCGAAAAGCTAATTAAGTGGCGAAAGGTTGCGACCGAACCGATTCCGTCGAGTAGCTGTCGAGCCCTGTACAGATTACAGTTTCCGGCAAGCTGTTTTCGGGCGGCACTGCAATTCCCTTGTCTCGCGCCGTATTGACGCTAGACCTCCCAGAGAAAGTCAGAATGGCCAGTTGGAGTCGTCGGATTTCGTTTCAGGTGGATGTGGCCGGGATCATTCAGATCATGGGGACCTCGCTGTACAGCCGTAGCGATACCCCGATTCGTGAACTACTGCAGAATGCTCACGACGCCATCCAGCGGCGGCGGTTGAATGACCTCTCCTACAAAGGTCAGATCCAGATCCGAACCGATCCCGAAAAGCATACACTGGAAGTCAGTGACGATGGGATTGGTCTGACCGCCGATGAAGCCGAAAAGTATCTCGGGACACTCGGCATCGGGATCACCGGACTCCTGAAAGGCCGGCATCCTTCCGCCACAGGCGCGACCGCCGGTGGTGAAATGCTGATCGGGCAGTTCGGCATTGGCCTGTTCAGCGCCTTTCTGCTGGCAGACCGCATCATCGTCGAAAGCCGCAAGCTGGGGGGCGACGAAGGAATTCGCTGGGTTGCCGGCGAAGGGACCGAAATCGAACTTGCCTCCTGTGACCGCACCGAACCCGGCACGATGATCCGTCTGGAATTGAAGTCCGACTTCTACAAGCTGGCAGAAACCCCGGCTCAGATCGAAGCTGCGATCAAAGAGTATGCCGATTATCTGCCCATTCCGATTTATTTGAACGGCATGGCCCAGCGTGCCAACGTCATCAATGCCGCCTGGTTCGATACGACTCCCGATCCGGAAGCGGTAGAACTTGCATTGGCCGAGAAATTTAATGAAGCGCCACTGGATATCATCCCGATCAGGATCGAGAAGCCAGTCTCCATCGCCGGCGCGTTGTATGTCACTCCGCAGCGTACTCCGGGCTTTGCGGGAGAACCGGTCGTTACCACGACGATCAAGCGAATGGTGATCTCGCGCGATACTCAAGGGCTGCTTCCACAATGGGCGTCATTTCTGCGAGGCGTGCTGGAGCTGAATGACTGTTCTCCAACCGCCAGCCGGGAAGACCTTGTCCGCGATTCCAGGTTCGAAGCCGCGCGAATTCAATTGGAAAAGATCCTGTTCGAGCACTTCGAAGGACTGATGCGAAACGACCCCGCGCGATTAGAGGCGGTTCTGTCGTGGCATCGGTACTCGCTCGCTGGTGCCGCACTGGGGGATCGCCGTTTGCGAGACCTGTTGCGTCAGACATATCGCTTCACCACATCGGCAGGTCCACTGACGTGCGAAGAAATCGTCGGTCGCAGTGCCGCCGATCCATTGTTCGAAACGGATTCGGACCGGGTCGTCTGGTACAACACCGATCGTCGACAAGAACGCTGGGTGAATTCGCTCTTCGC
>JBAWWJ010000343.1:0-5252 GCA_037146815.1 Planctomycetota bacterium | reverse complement strand
CCTCTACTATCACCGGACGCCGACGCGTTCCGCATGATCTGGAGGCAATTATTCGCTACGCTGCGGGCGTTCCCCCGGAGGGAACTGGCACAGGACTCGACGTCGAATCGCGGCGCTTCACCCAGATCTCTTGAAACATGCTGCGAGCTTCCGCCAATCGCCACCGGATGGTCGCTTCTTTCCGGTCCAGCATGGTGGCGATTTCGGATGTCGAAAAATTCTGTAAGTCTCGCAGCATCAATACAATACGGTAATTTTCGGGAATCTGTTCCAGAACCGCTTCGACTTCCTGCTGCAGGTCCATCGCCTGGCGAGGATCAACAATCTCAGGATCGGGTGACTTTTCCGAATTCCGGTCCGTGAACAGCAACCACCAGCCACGACGTTTCCGCCGTCGAATGTAGTCCAACGTCTGATTCACCCCGATCCGGAACAGCCATGGGCCAAACCGACGGGACGGATCGAACTGATCCAGCCGTTCGTAAACCTTCATAAAGGTTTCTTGAGCAAGATCTTCCGCCAATTCGGGACTCTTGACGAACTGCTGAATGACGCGGATCAAACGCCGCTCATACCGCATCACCAGTTCACCGAATGCCTGTCGGTTGCCACGGCGCGCTTCTTCCACCAGGCGCGATTCATTCACCGCGCTGGCCAAGTCGTCCGATTCCAACTCCAGATCCGGTTCGGTCATCGTTTTGAGCATGGTGTAACCCTCAATTGGGATTACGCCAATCCTGTGGTCAGTGTTGGGACAGGATCAAAATTCTCACGGATTGTATCCGATTGAGAGGTGTCAGGAACATCCTTTTGCCCGACAGAATCAAAATCGGGACGGTCGTTCTGCCAATGCCTGCCTTTCATGGAATTGAAGAGGAGACCTTCGGTCGGTCGTTTCGGCGGGGTCGGGAGCCCCGCGCCGAACAGTGTCGGGAGCCCCGCGCCGAACGGGAGCGGTTGGGCGACTCGGGCCGAACGTGGGAACTAACCGAAATAGGCACGCAGAAAATCCCGGCGGTCACCTTCGTGGCGGATGAATTGGACCAGGGACAATAACTTCTGCTGATCACGACGCAGTTTTTCCTTCAGCCGATCGGCATCAGACAATTCCGAGGGCAGGGGGCCAAGCACCGTCAACCGCATCGGCTCCCAGGTCCCTTCGATTGCACCGTGCCGCTCCAGCATTGCCAGGGCCGACTCCAGACGCCGGTCGTGAATCTGTTTGGCGTGCAACTTCTCACGCAACCATTCCAGGCCGAAAGCGTCAACCTGTTCCTTGTTACGTTCGAGTTGATCGTAGACCCGCTCATAGAATTCCGCATCGGGATTGCTCCAGCGGATGAACTCCATTTGCGTCGTCAGATCCGCCTCGTCGTACAGCAGGACACAGTCGGCGGGCAGACCGTCGCGACCTGCACGGCCAATTTCCTGATACCACGATTCCATCGATCCGGGAATCTCGGCATGAATCACGTAGCGGATGTCCTGTTTGTCGATCCCCATCCCAAACGCATTTGTTGCCAGTACCAGTGGACAATCACCCCGCATAAACTCGTTTTGAATGCGTCGACGCTGCTGACGCTCCAGATCACCGTGATAGCAGACATGAGGGACTCGTAACTGCCTCAGCTGATCGCTGAATCGCTCCAGAGTGCGAATCAGTGTGAAATAAACAATCCCGCTGCCAGAATTATCCTTGTAGAGTTCTCGGATCGATTGAATCTGTTTCAGCTTGTCTTCATCGCCCCAGACCTCACGCACGTCGAGTGCCAGATTGGGGCGATCGATTCCCTCCAGGAACGTCGCCGTGTCGTCCGGCAGACCGAGTTGACGAAGGATGTCTGCACGCACTTCGCGTGTTGCCGTGGCCGTCAACGCGATCGTGGTCGGATGCCCCAGTCGCTCGCGGAATTCCAAGAGCCGTGTGTAATCCGGTCGAAAGTCATGCCCCCATTCGCTGATGCAGTGGGCTTCATCGACCGCCAGCAACACGACCTTACGCCGGGCGATCACGTCCAGAAACTCCGGCTTTCGAAATCGTTCCGGAGTGACATACAGTAACTGGTATCGCCCTGCGGAAACGTCACGATAGCGCTGTTGACGCTGCTCCGACGTCAGCGAGGAATTGATAAACGCCGCATCGATCTGACGCGACTTCAGCGCATCGACCTGATCCTTCATCAAAGCAATCAATGGCGACAGGACCAGTGTCAGCGGTGGAAGGCAATCCGGTTCACTCGCCTGATTCTGCATGATCGCGGGAATCTGATAGCAGAGCGATTTCCCGCTGCCTGTCGGCATGATCACCAGTGAATGCTGCCCCAGTAGCGTCCGGCGGATGATCGCTTCCTGCGATCCTCGAAACGCGGGATATCCGAACGTGCGGCGCAGAACCTCAGACGGTTCTGTCATCAATGGATCCGTCGAGGAATTCGACGGGGCATCAGTCCCGGTCACAATCGGAGTCTTTCGATCTGCCTACCAGCGGAACAGACACGTTCCCCAGGTCAGTCCGGCACCAAAACCACACATCAACAGCGTATCACCGCGGTCGATGCGACCAGCTTGCACTGCTTCATCGAGAGCGATCGGAATCGAACCGCCGGATGTGTTGCCGTAGTCCTGCAGGTTGTTGAACAGCTTTTCCGGAGGAATTGCCAATTGTTCAGCCACGTTGTTGATGATCCGGATGTTTGCCTGGTGCAGGACAAACAGCTCCACATCGTGGACCGAGAGCCCCGACTTTCGCAACACCAGTTCGATGCTGTCGGTCACTGCACGTACGGCCCACTTGAAAACGCTGCGGCCATCCATCTGCAGGTACTGTCGTCCCGCATCCAGATCGGCATGGGTGATCGGATTTCGAGTCCCCCCGGCAGGTCGATCGAGCATCGAGCCGCCGCCACCATCGGAACCCAACTGGTAACACATTAATCCTTGATGTGCATCTCCCTTGGTCACGATCACCGCACCGGCCCCATCACCGAACAGCGGTGCAATTTTCATTTCTTCCGGGTTGACGATGCGACTGTTGCAGTCACCGCCAATCACCAGAGCCATTTTGCTGTTCCCGGTCGCCACAAATTGCGTTGCGGTCGACAAGGCGTAAACAAACCCCGAGCAGGCGGCATGCACATCCATTGCCGGGGCATCAATTCCCAAGGCTTCCTGAACCATGTTGGCCGTGGTCGGACACTGATAGTCAGGCGTAAACGTGCCAACCACGATCAGGTCGATATCGCGAGGAGAGACGTGCGCGTTGCGCATGGCTCGTCTGGCAGCTTCAATACAGAGATCACTCGTTGCTTGACCTGGAACAACGTGGCGACGTGCCAGAATACCTGTTCGCTGTTCAATCCATTCTGGATCAAATCCATAACGCGACTGCAGGTCGGCGTTGGTCACGACGTTATCAGGCAGGTAAGAACCCGTTGCGATTACCTGAACGCCCAGCAGCGAACGCGTCCGACGACTCCACCCGCTGGAGGATTCCAGAACTGCATCCGGTCGGCTACTCGAATTCAATGTCATGCCGAGGGTAACCTCCATGTCGCGCGTGGAAAATCAGCATCGAGAAGGCTCGAAGCTCCGCCACCCCCAAATCGAATCTTCGACCGGTCCGCTCTGGCGACCGACGAGTGTAGCCCCACAAGATCCATGTCTTCGAAATCCATCAACATCAGCGAACAACGAACTGACGCAGCGAGCAGTCTACGGAAACTGCTGTGCACGAAGTATACCGACCATGCCACAGACAAACCAGCGAACATAACGCGGCAACACCAACCCCGTTCCTGGAATGGATTAACGGATTTGGGACATTTCGGCAAGGTGAGAGTTTTACGCCCCTGGCGAAGACGACTTACGACTTGACCACCGTCCGGGTTCAAGTTACCACTCAACAGTCGCAGAAGCCTCAAAACACTACGGAACATGGAATGTCCTCAGATTTGTTGCAATCCGATCGAAATTCAGGGCGAACTCTGGTCACGGTTTGCACCTACAACGAGCGTGAGAACATCTCACGCCTCATTCCGATGATTCTGGAGGCACTCCCCGAAGCGGACGTACTGGTTGTTGACGACAACTCGCCCGACGGTACTGCTCAAATCGCTCGTGATTTCGGCCGTACTGACCCACGCGTTCTGCTCTTGTTGCGGACAGCAAAGGAAGGGCTGGGAGCCGCGACACTCGCCGGATTGAAGTGGGCCATCGATCACGGTTACGAATTTGTGCTGAATATGGATGCCGATTTCAGCCACCATCCACGCCATCTGGCAGCCGTACGCGGTTGCATGGCCGTGGGAGATGTCGGCATCGGCTCCCGCTATGTTCCTGGCGGAGATATCATTGGCTGGAGCCCGAAACGGCACATCATGAGCCAGGGAATCAATCTTTATTCGCGAGTCTTGCTGGGACTACGGATACACGATTGCAGCGGTGCCTTCCGTTGTTATCGAATTTCCAAACTGAAAGAGGTCGATTTCGATCGCTTTCGGTCACGCGGCTACGCATTTCAGGAAGAAATGCTGTATCGGTGCGAACGAGTCGGCAGCCGACTTGTGGAGACACCGATCGTCTTCGAAGACCGCATTGTCGGGCAATCGAAAATCAACGTTCGTGAAATCGTACGAGCACTTCGAGACCTGTTCCTGCTCGGCCTCGATCGCCTGCGCGATACTCCAGTCCGTCGCGTCTGATTTGAACAACGCGTTCGACGCGTGATCTAGACTGTGGTTCGTGGTTCGGCGCTGGTCTCCCGACCGTCTGTGGTTCGGCGCGGGTCTCCCGACCCCGCCGAAACGCCCGACCGAAGGTCTCCTCTTCGATTTCGAAGTACCGGTGTTAACTTTATGCCGAGCTCGAGTATGCCAGTTCAGACATCGAGATCCGTTGACGGATTTTCCGACTTGCAAAGGCAACTGGCAAACTTCAGGTTGCCATTGATTGCCGCGACATTCCTGCGAAGATGTGCACCGTCGTCGTACGTGCCACAGGGCGCGGAAACGCAAAACCCGCGATCGTGTCATGGGGTGTTCGATGAGCAGCGTGTCAGTTTCTGAATCTCAGAGTCCTCTGCAGAGCCCAACCACTGCTCTACGACTGTGGCCGGGAATTGTGATTGTCGCTAGTCTGTGGCTGATTCAGATCTGGAGCCTCACCGGTGAATTTGCCTTGATCAAATTCATGGTTGGCAAACACAAGTGTCCGGCTAATGGTTTTGGAATTCGTAGAAACGTGTAATCAAATTA
>JBAWWJ010000342.1:0-5390 GCA_037146815.1 Planctomycetota bacterium | reverse complement strand
GCTTTCCCCCAGTCACCCCCTCACGCATCCACAAATTCCGCCGAAGAGCCTAAAATGTAAACCACAAGTGATCGGTGGAGCGTGGGGTTTATACCCGGACACGGTGCTCATGGACATGGTTTACAACTTTCTGCATCATCATCGAAGTCCGCCTGTCCACACTGCTGTCGGACGCAAAACCACGGAAAACGGGACGGTTTTTCGTTTGACTTGAAATTGGCCAGTGGCTCAGGCAGCCGTTGAAATTGCGACATGTCCGTGAAATGAGCTTCTGTGATGCCTCTTGCGTGGTGATTCGAAATGATAAAATGCGTCTGTGAGAAATCGAAAACAGAACGATCCGTTCGATCATTTGAATCTGGTGCGATAAAAACCGAAGGTCTGTTTCGTGTGAAATCAGCGCGAGTCACTTGCAAGCGAGCCGCAAGGATCAAAGAATGGGGAAGCGGTCGTCGGGCAGGATGCCCGGTGGCTGGAAAGTCTCACCGAATTGAATCGAGGATCTCAGATGATACGCACCAAGTGCACTAAGTTTCTGTTCGCCAGCTTGACGCTGGTCGTTGTTTCTGCCGGCTCATTCGCTGCGGAACCTGCGGGGTTGCCTCCAGTCCAGCACCCGAAGGACAATCTTCCCACGCCAGAAAAAATTGCACTTGGCAAGCAACTTTATTTTGATGGCCGCTTGTCGGCCGACAATAAAGTCTCGTGTGCATCCTGCCACGATCCTGCCAAGGGGTTCAGCAATGGTGACCAGTTTGCGACTGGTGTTGAAGGGAAAAAGGGAGGCCGGAATTCTCCAACCGTCATCAACACGGCCTATCAGAAGTTCCAATTCTGGGATGGTCGAGCCAAGACACTTGAAGAACAGGCACTCGGTCCTATTCAGAACCCGATCGAAATGAACCTGACACTCGAAGCCGCTGTCGCAAAGTTGAATGGCATCGAAGGCTATAAATCGCAGTTCAAAGCCGTGTTTGGAACCGATGTCACAGCGGATGGCATTGGCAAGGCGATCGCGGCTTACGAACGAACGGTTTTGTCAGGCGACGCTCCGTACGACAAGTTCAAAGCAGGCGACAAGATGGCTCTGTCAGAAGGGGCTCAGCGGGGAATGAAACTCTTTTTTGGGAAGGCCAACTGCAGCGCCTGCCACGCTGGCCCGAATTTTACGGACAATGGGTTCCACAATATTGGTGTTCCCGGCAACGATGCCGGACGCGAAGCCATCAGCAAGTCGGTTGGCGACAAGGGAGCATTCAAGACGCCGACTCTGCGTGAAATTGCCAGGTCAGCCCCCTACATGCATGATGGCAGCCTGAAAACGCTGGAAGAAGTCGTCGCTCATTACAACAAGGGGGGAACTCCCAACGATCAACTGGACGAGGAAATCTTCCCGTTGAAGCTGACTCCTGAACAAGCGGCTGATCTGGTGGCATTCATGAAGGAAGGGTTGGCGAGTGCCAGCTATCCCGCACATACTGCCCCCGAACTGCCAAAGTGATCGCACGTGGTCTCTCTTCAGAAACCCACAGTGCTCATTCTTGAACGCTGTCAGAATCATCTCAATGAACTTCTGCAACTCGTCGCCAAGGCGGGGTTGGCGGGGTTGTCATTCACGGACGGCCACGATTTGACCAACTGTCATTTGTGGCCGAACGCCGTTGGAGTACTGGTCGGGTCGCTGGATGCCAGTCAGGATCCCGCCATCATACTGGCGAAACTCCGCGAGGCATCAATTCCCGTCATTGTCGTTACCGATGCGGTGTCAGAAGATTCCGACTTCCGCACTTGTACGACGCGCGAGGCCATTTCGCAGGGAATTGAAGCCTGTCTGCCACGTCGCAATCTTGCTACTGATCTGGAACGAACACTCAGGTCAGTGGTACAGACTTCCCCCACAGATTCCATCGGGACTCAGGCGATCTGCTATACGATCGACAACATACCTGAAGTGCTACCGATGATTGTTTCACATATTCGGTCTCAGCTTGAGGCCTGGCCATTTTCCGATCCGATGGATCCGGTCCGCATTACGGTGGCACTGAGCGAAGTTCTCGACAATGCCCTGTATCACGGGAACCTGGAACTGAGTTCCGATCTGCGACAGGGAGACGGACGTGCCTGGCGCGAGGAAAGTCAGCGGCGATTGCGTCAATCACCGTATTGCGACCGCCAGATTCGGATTGAATTCGCGATCGACAATCACTCGGCACGTTTCCTGGTTCGTGATGAAGGACCTGGATTTAATCCGCACGTCTTGAGTGACTGTACGGAAGAAGAAAACCTGGAACGATGCAGCGGCCGAGGTCTGTTGCTGATTCGGATGTACATGGACGAAGTACGCTTCAATGCGACAGGAAACGAAGCGATCCTGGTCAAACACCACTCAGGGCATCGTGCTGACACGTGATACCCCGCGGTTTGCTTTCAGGAGTTCGCGATTCGGACGGCATCCTGAACGGTAATTGTTCCTTCGTAGATCGCTCGCCCGACAATCGCACCGACGAGTTTCGGTTGCAGCTTTGCCTCATGCGTCAAACGCTCAATATCCTTGAGTGTCGTGACACCGCCAGACGCAATCACTGGCAGGCCAAGTCCCGCGAGCGTCAGCATGTCCTGTATCGTTGCGTCGTCGACGCCCTGCATCATTCCGTCATTGGCGATGTTGGTGTAAATCACTGCAGCGACGTCCAGACCGACGAATTGTCTCGCCAGTTCGATCGCAGATGTTTGTGAAACATCCAGCCAGCCTGCAGTAGCCACGAAGCCGTTACGGGCATCCAGTCCCAGGGCGATTCGTGACGGAAACAGCTTGGTCATGTCGCGAAACCAGTCCGGTTGCTTGAGGGCCTGGGTTCCGATGATAGCACGTTCGACTCCGACTTCTTCCAGCATCAGTCGCAGCGCAGCTTCGTCGCGCAGGCCGCCGCCAAGTTCGACCGGAATCTTGATCGCCTGAACGATGGAGCGAATCGAATCAACGTTGACCGGGCGTCCTGCTTTGGCACCGTCGAGATCCACGAGATGCAAACGACTGGCACCTGCCGATTCCCATCGCCGCGCCATTTCTGCGGGATCATTTGAGAACACGGTTTCCTGAGCGTAGTCACCCTGTCGCAGTCGTACGCACTGGCCACCACGCAAATCGATTGCGGGAAGAATTTCCATTGATCATTCCAGGTTCAAAAAGTAACACGAGACTAAAATGCGGGCGAGTGGCAATCCACACGGGTTGGGTGACACTGGCGGCAGCCTTGGGCCGCCAGTGTCGGCATGATGCACTGGCAACAACACGACTTTACTCCGTGGGGTGTCATGCGGCACTGTCCGCAGTTTAACGCGGTGACAACTCCGCACAACTCAAGGGAAGCCGGGGACAATTCCGCCATCGCTTGTGCTGGTCACTGGCGGCCCAAGGCTGCCGCCAGTGGCACCCGACGCGGGTATCGATTCGTCGTTACCCGCACAGCGTGGCACCGTGAAATCGTTCAAGTCCAAAATCGTTTCTCAAATTTCGTGGTCTTTCCTGCAGAATACGTTAGTACCCGTGGCAGGCGAGTCATGCACCGACGAAACAGACACAGCGACAACCTGGTTCCAAGTTGTCGCTGTCCCGTGTGATCAGACTTCCACAATCATTACTTGGCAGGAGCAGTCGCTGCGGCCAGGGTGTCGAGGAAACCCTTCAGTTGCTTGCTGCGAACCGGGTGCTGCAGTTTCCTGACAGCCTTGGCTTCAATCTGGCGAACGCGTTCACGAGTCACCTTGAAGATCCGACCGACTTCTTCCAGGGTGTACGTGTAACCGTCGCCCAGACCATATCGCAGCTTGATGATTTCCCGTTCACGATAGGTCAGCGTCTTCAGGACAACGTCGATCTTGTCCTTGAGCATTTCCTGCGTGGCCGAGTTTACCGGGCTTTCGGTCGAATCATCCTCGATGAAATCACCAAAGTAGCTGTCTTCGCTTTCACCGACAGGTCGATCCAGGCTGATCGGATGTCGCGAGATTTTCAACACGCGACGAGTCTCTTCCAGGCTGACCCCTGCGGCTTCGGCGGTTTCTTCGATCGTCGGTTCGCGTCCTTTTTCCTGCAGCAGTTTCTTGCTGACTTTGCGGAGCTTGGACATTGTTTCGATCATGTGGACAGGAATACGAATCGTGCGTGCCTGGTCGGCGATGGCACGCGTGATCGCCTGGCGAATCCACCACGTCGCATAGGTCGAGAACTTATAGCCGCGTCGGTATTCGTACTTGTCGACCGCTCGCATCAGCCCCGTGTTCCCTTCCTGAATCAGATCCAGGAAGCTGAGGCCACGGTTGCGGTACTTCTTGGCGATTGACACAACCAGACGCAGGTTTCCGCCCGACAGCTCTCGCATCGCCTGCTCGTAGGCGGCGAATCGTTCGTGAATCGACTCGATTCGCTCTGCGAGACTCTTGGGTGATTCGAGAGTCATCAGTTCCAGGTCGTGCAGTTCCTTCTGAAGATTGGCTCGTTCATCGCGAGCCGACTTCAGGTTTTTCATGCTGTCGATCTGGCGTTGCAGTTCAAGCATGCGGCGCGAGATCTGTTCCATGCGGCGCATCGTTGGCTGCAGACGCTGGGTTCGCAGGCTGAGTTCTTCCAGCAGCGTTACCATCTTGCGGCGACGTTGTTCCAGACGAAGTTTCGCAGCATTGACGTCGGCGTTGGTAAATTCGTGTTCGCGGTTCCGGAAGATCTCGAAGTCGGCGACGCTCTTGGCTCGTAGCGTTTCAAGGGTCTTCAGGTTATAGGGCATGCGTCCCAGGATCTGGTTCTTTTCCAGACCTTCGGTGACCGAGACCTTGATGGTTCGATCGAAGGGAAGTTCACCGACATGCACCTTGTTCAAGATGTCGATGGACAGCTTCAGGGCGTAATCGCTTTCCAGCAGATGACGGCGGAAACGCTTGCGGGTGACTTCAATCTTCTTGGCGAGCGAGATTTCCTGTTCGCGGGTGAGCAAGGGGATTTCACCCATCTGCGTCAGGTACATCCGCACCGGATCATCAATCCGGCGTGATTTGTCTTCGCCCGCTTCTTTTGGCTTGGACAGTTTGGTTTTCAGCGGCCGCTTGCGCAGTTCGTCGAGGTTCGGGGGGAGCTTGGAATCGGGAACAATGTCGAGGCCGAGTTCGTCGAGCGACATCAGCAGATTGTCAAGCTTTTCCGGATTGACGGCTTCGTCCGGAAGATAGTCGTTGACCTGGGTAAACGTCAGGAAACCCTGTTGCTTCCCAGTTTCAATCAGCCGGTTCAAATTATCGTCGAGTCGGTACACCTGGAACTCCTCCGAAAAACAATTGAATGATTTGTATCGCGCAACGTGTCAATGTCTGCCAGATCCACCCCGCTGCCGTCGGTT
>JBAWWJ010000341.1:0-5433 GCA_037146815.1 Planctomycetota bacterium | reverse complement strand
ATTCGATCTGTGTCTACCATGCCCCATTCGTTCCAGAGGCGAGCGGCCAGGTTGGCTTTCATGCTTCTGGGACATGGAGCTTGTTGGCTCACTTCAAACTGCTGAAAGCGAGTTGAAAGTTCCTTTTCGGCCGCCGAGATGCCGGACCACGACGGAAGCCGTTTTGGGCAGAACTGACGCCGAAGAAAGGCGGGACCATGAGTTCTGTCGCGAACAACTAATTTCAGTACGTCAGCAAGACGTGGAATCAGCGGGATTGTTCGCTCATTGCGAGTCTTCACCTGCCAGCCGAGATTGATGCGGTTTCGAACGAAGAGCAGATTCTGTTCGAAATCGAGGTCTTCTGGAAGCAGCAAGTGGCCCAATTCCCCGGGACGCACCCCGGTTAGCATTAACGTCAGGAAGATTGGAAACTGCCACTCGTCGCACGCCTTGAGCAAGGCCACTTGTTGTTCCGATGTTGGTAGTACAATCTTTCGGACATGCTCAATCGGCAGTCGCCCCAGTTCCAGTGCAGTGAAAGGGTTCTCGGCGTACGGTGACAAATGGCGCCGCTTCATGGCAAACGCGAACAGTGTTCGACAAGTTTCCAGAATGTACTGAATTCCCTTATCCAGCAGCGGGCGTTTTGCGGAATTTGGATGACCGTTTGGTGCCACGCGAATTGATCGCAGGTAACGTACGAAGTCTTCCGCATGATTAGCATGGAAGTTCGCGACGACCTTAATCGGGCGGACATCATTGACGAATCGCATCAGATGCTCCGTGGCCGTCCGGTATCGTCGAATCGTCTGGACCGAAGATCTCAAGACGTGTTCGTGCCGTGTCAACCATCTCTCACGGAGTTCAACCAATGAGATCGGCTCAAACGAAAGCGAACTCGGTGCTCCAACGCCCAGTTGCCCGTTGATCTGTGCCGCCATCTGTTTGGCCACAGCTTTGTCCGGCCCAACACGCGGCCGCCTCCGCTGCCCCTGCTCGTGATAGTAGAGATACCACACACTGCCGCGCAGATAGCCTCGGACATTCCCGACTCGAAACTGATCCGCTCCACGTGTCGCTTTTAGTTTCGATGCGCTGGACGTGGTTTCCTCTCGACGCTGCTTCGCCATTGAAATCTTCCTCAGAGAATTCCCCCGCCACAAAACGCCACAAACAGCGCCACAAATCGGGAATTCTGAAGAAGACTCAGAAATGCAAAAGCCCATGAGCCAACAGGTTATGGCTCATGGGCAGTCAGTCGAAACGGAGAGGCAGGGATTCGAACCCTGGATGGACTTGCATCCATGCCGGTTTTCAAGACCGGTGCAATCGGCCGCTCTGCCACCTCTCCAAGTGCTTTTCACGTCAATAGTTACAACCGAATTGTGTGACTGTTGACAGGGATTGGCTGGCTCGCTGGCTGGCCATTGCCACCCAATTCACCAATTTCTCCCCCTGAATCGTGGTGGTGAGTCTACTGACTTTTTAACTCAGGTCAACTGGACAACCCCAGAGAGAGAAATGAAGGAAATTGTGACGACATTGCGGTATCAACATGAGGGTCCATTTCGTAGCAGTTCACTGAAATCCCATTTCAAGAATGTCGCTGATTCGTCTCTGTGATCAATGAACGAAATGCAACGGATTCAGGCGCAACTGAAGGCAAAGGGAGACGCTGCCTGGCACTACCGTGAAGCTTCAAGCATAGCTCCTTCGGGGTATTTGCGATTACTCCCTGCGCGTGATCGGGAATCGACAAGACTCCGTACCGCTTTTTTGGCCTGCTGCTGGAATGATATTAGAGATTGAGATTAAGATTTTACTCCGTTGTTTCAACAGCGAAGACGGTTGATCAGACTCGTCAATAGTCCCCTTTCGAGAATTCCCTCGGAGTCTCCACATGGCGCAAATCTATTTTTCACCTGATCCCGACAACGACGCAGAGCTTCATCGAGAAATTGAGCGGGCTCATTCGACCTTTCGATTCTTTCTGCGGGAACTCGAATGGGAAAATCGTCGAATCGTCCCGGCATTGGGCCTGGCCTGCGTGAAGATTCCCTTTTGTGATCCGCCCTCGGGCAAGCGACGTTCGAAAGAAGATGGGCCGGAAGTTGAACAGATGTGGGTGAACGAAGTCAGCTTCGACGGAAAGCTCGTCAAGGGAGTGCTCATCAATTCGCCGCATTGGCTGAAGAGTGTTCAGGCGGGGGATGAGGTTGAAGTGCCCATCGATGGAATCTAGGACTGGATGTATTCAGTGAACGATCGGGTCTATGGGGCTTATACAGTGAACTACCTGCGCAGGAAGATGGGGCGAGGCGAGCGCAAGGCCCATGACAACGCCTGGGGATTGGATTTTGGCGATCCGAACGTGATCCACGTCGTTCCGCCAGAGTGGTTCGACAAGACTCCCCCCAAGCCGGGTTTTTTTGGCCGGCTGTTCGGGATGACTCCAAAAGAGGAACCGATCGACCCTGACTCGTGCGAGCATCCGATGGCACTCAACATGAGAGATTACCTCAAACAGCATCTCAAGGAAAACCCCAACGGCGCGACCGAAGGTGATGAGCGAGGTTGGACGCTGCTTCACTCAATGACCGTCGCGGGTTCGGAGACCGCCGTTTCGATCTTGCTGAAGCTTGGAGCCGATCCAAACGCCGAGACAACAGATGGCGTCACACCAAGGCAGCTCGCGAAAACACTGGGCTGGAAAAAAGTCGCCAGGTTACTCGCGGGGAATTGATTCCGACAGTGGTCCCATCTCAGTATCCAACCACCGCACCATCTTTTCTGGGGTCGGTTGCGCCGTGCAATGTGCCATGCTCGTGATCAATCAGGATTCCCTGATAGCCGCCGAAGGAGCCTGTCGACTTTCCGACCTTGTGTCCCATTTCCATCAGCTTCTTGACGATTTCGGCCGGGAAACCGCTTTCCAGATACACGGTTCCTCCATCGGCTTCTTCGGGAATTCCGGTCGGTGTTGTTGAGCCTCCATGGCGAATCCGACTCGCGTCACCTGCCATCTGCGGATTCATGCCAAAGTCGATCATGTTGACCAGGACTTCGACATGCCCTTGAGGTTGCATGTCGCCCCCCATCACACCGAAGCTGAACCAGGGGCGTCCGTCTTTGGTCACCATGGCGGGAATGATGGTGTGGAACGGCCGTTTGTGCGGTTCCAATCGATTCAAGTGAGTCTCATCCAAGGCAAACAGGCACCCGCGGTTCTGCATGGCAAACCCGACCTTGCCCGGGACGACTTGTGAGCCGAATCCGAAGTACAGGCTTTGAATCATCGAACAGCAGTTTCGGTCCTGATCGACGACCGTCAAGTAGACGGTGTCGCCATGCTCCAGTTTCGGATCGCCTGCTTGAACATTGACGGCCGCTTTCGTCGGATTGATGCGAGGTCGCTGACGGTCCGCATAAGCTTTGGAGATGAGTTCGGCTGTGGGTAGTCGCTCGTGGGCCGGATCGGCATAGAATTTCGCGCGATCGGCAAATGCCAGTTTCTTGGCTTCGACAAACAGGTGAATAAACTCGGCACTCTTGGAGCCCATCGATTTGATATCGAACCCTTCCAGCAAATTGAGCATCTGTAAGGCTGCAATCCCCTGGCCGTTGGGGGGTAACTCCCACACCGTGTATCCGCGATACGTTGTCGAGACGGGATCGAGCCAGTCGCTGGTGTGCTCGGCGAAATCACGCTCAGTCAGGTAACCGCCATTCGCTTCGCTGAACGCGGCAATTTCTCGGGCAATGCGTCCCTTGTAAAACGCGTCGCGGCCACCAGAAGCAATTTCGCGATAGGTCGCGGCGAGTTCCGGCAGCGTCATGATTTCGCCATGTTCCGGAGCACGGCCCTCTTTCAAGTAGACTCGCCTGGAATCAGGCCAGGCCGAGAGACTCTTCACCGATGCCCGCCAGCCCCCGGCGATGATCTCGCTCACCGGAAATCCCGTTTCCGCGGCGTCGATACTGGGTTGAAGCAACTGAGAAAGTGGCTTCGTTCCGAATCGGGATCGCAAGACTTCCCAGCCATCCACGCATCCGGGAACGGACCACGAGAGTGGCCCATTTTCGGGGATCTGCTTCAGGCTCTTCTTCTGGAAGACCTCACGCGTCAAGCCGTAGGGACTTCGGCCCGAAGCATTCAATCCATACAACTTCTGAGATTTGTTGTCCCAGTAAATGACGAACAGATCACCACCGATTCCGCAGCTCATCGGTTCAACGACGCCGAGCATCGCGTTGGTGGCGATCGCGGCATCGATGGCATTTCCGCCGGCCTTCAGGATATCCAGGCCAGTCTGAGCCGCCAGAGGATGGCTGGTTGCGACAAGTCCATGTTTCGCCACGACTACTGAACGGCTCTGGTGAGAGTACTGAGCGGGGCGGTCATATTCAGCGGCGACAACCTGTTCCTGTTCCGTCGTCATGAGGACGCTCCAGCAGAGAATCAGCACGATCGAACAACGCAGGAACGCATTCACCGCGAGATCCTCCTGGACGGACGAAACCGGGATTGGCTGTAGGCTGTGATCAGATCATTCCGATTGAGCCAGATACATCAGTCGGCCACAGGTACAGAAAATGAACTTGCCTGCCCGAAGTTCGACGATCGTCTGCTGCCGTTGTCCGACATAGCATTCCCCACAGGCCGTTCCGTGAACTGGTGCCAGTGCTCGAGCACCGTACGACTGAACCAGGCGGCGGTACTGAGGAACGATATCAGCCGGGAGCATCTTTTCGATATCCGCGACTTTCAACTGCAATTCGGCTGCCTGCGTTTTCAGACCGGGTTCCCGCTCTTTGACTCCTGCGGCGAACTTGGCGACTTCCGCTTCGGCGGCAGCAATTTCCTGTTCGTAGTCCTTGATGTCTTTCTGAGCCGAGTCACACCCTTCGAGAGCTTCCAGAATTTCATCTTCCAGAACGCTGTTGGCCATCGTGTCGGCCGCAATTTGAGACCGCAGGGCATCAAATTCGCGATTACTGGCGGCGGCGTTCAATTTGCCCTGCAAATCACGAATCTTGGCTTCGTTGGTCTTAAGCTGCAGATTCTTCTGGTCGGCGGCAACTTTTAATTGCTTGAGGTTTGCTCGTCGCGTCTCCAGTTCTGCATTCTTCTTTTCCAGTAGTTTCTGTCGAGCGGCAATCTGGCGCGGCCCCCGTTCAATCTCGTCGCTCACTTCTTGCAGCTTCAGCCGCAAATCGTGGATTTCCTGCAATCCAGTGCCTTGGGGGGACATCCAAACTCTCCGCGAAGAATACTTGTAAAAAGAACCGCTGAGACTATAGCAGAAAACGCCCCGACTGTTCTAACCCACTTGCCGGATTCTGATTCCACGAAGGTCACCGCGTTACCAACGCTCAACCAGCAGCGGATGCGCATCGATGAATTGGTGCAATTCCTCCACATTGAAGACGCCGGTTGTTGCTCCCATGCTG
>JBAWWJ010000340.1:0-5471 GCA_037146815.1 Planctomycetota bacterium | reverse complement strand
ACCCATGCCACCGCCCATACCTCCGCCCATTCCACCACCCTGTGGTGGCTGAATCGGGATAACGAGGTCGGCGACGGGATAGACTCGGGTCGACATCTTCTCGTCGGCTTTGGTCTTGGTGGTGATCTTCATCACTTCATCTTCGATCAGGTACGTCAGGCCATGGGGTTCGAGCATCAGTCGCAGAGCACTGCGCAGTGAGATGCCGGTCATTTCCAGCGTGATCATCACATCACTGCTGGCACCATCGTCCTGCAGGGCCTGCTTATCAACCCAGATTTCGATGTGGTGCAGGTCTTCCAGGTACTTCAGGGCTTCTTCGAGAGGATTCTCGTTGAATGCGACTTCGGTCGTTTCGGTCAACGCTTTCTGAATCCGCTTCTCATTCGGCGTACTTCGCTTCAGATCGACGGTGGCATTCTGCTTACGGCGTTCTGAAAGTGCCTTCCAGACTTCTGCCGAAGGGAATCGAATCGGCGGTTCGTCAGGGAACGGAATGTGTGACAACTCGACCTGATGCAGCATTTCCAGCAACTGGTCGGCCCGGCGTGCTCGCAACCGATAGGCTCGATTGAGTTGCTGAGCGGCTTCAGAATCGAAGCGGGCCGCAGCGGATGAGGCTTCTCCAGGTCGCATGTTGATCGCCACGTCGGCGACTTCCTGAGCTTCCGGATACGCTTCGTCGCGGCCATGCTTCCCTTCGAGCATCAGTGACCGCACGCGGTCAATCAGGTTTTCCAGTCGCTCTTCGTCCAGCGAGGCTTGTTCACTCAACCGGCGAAGGGCTTCATTCTGAGCCTGCTTTTCCAGGGAACGACGCTGTGCTTGCAGTTTCGATTCGGACTGATTCTCTTGCTGCTGGATCTCGGATTCCAGTTGCTTCTGCATCCGCTGGCGATCTTCGGGAGCAATGTCGATCGCGGATTTCACCGCACCCAGCGTCTGCTTCAGCCGGCCCAGGCCTCCTTCGGGATCCGCCGATTGCCGGGCGGCGGCGATCGCATTGCTGACTTCGTTCCGCAGCTTTTGTGTCTGCAGCACGATCATCTGGCGCTGATCTTCCAGCAGGCTGGCATTCGGATTCGGTTCCACTCGGGAATCTTCGTCCGGGGCGGGCGGGGCTTCGTCCGCTGTGGTCTGCGATACCTGACGCACGGGAAGTCGACCGGTGGCGTTCTTCAGGATGACGGCCGATTCGTTGCCGGGATCGGCTTCTGAAGCGGCGGCCGAGATTAATCGGGCTTGTTCGACGTTGCCATTCTTCAGAGCCAGTCCGCCACGTTGTGCCAGCAGCGTGACGTTGTCCGAGAAATCAATCTGAGCTAACTGGAACAATGTCATTCCAGCGAGGGGATTGGTCAAGCCGCCACTGCTCTTCACGTGAGCCGTCATCGCTGGCAGGAATGTGGCGCCAGGTTGTTCCAGCGGGGCCGACAGTTTCCACGCCAGTGACTCTCCGGCAGCATCGGTCATTACGACGCGTGCCTCGGCTGGCAGAGTTCCTTCGGTGACATAGATCGTTTCGCGATCCGTTCGCAATGGCAGTGCATCGCCCGGCAACAGCGAAATCCCGGCAGGAACGACCGCGATCGCCGTGGGGAAATAGACTGGAGCCGACAACGCTGCAGCAAGTGCCTTGCCCTGTTCGGTTGCTCGATCACGAGCGGTTCGGCTGGCTCGCGAAATGTCACGGTTCAGCTTGGCTGATTTGGTCTTCTTCGCAGCAACCTTGGGCTCTGCGCTCTCCACCTTGGATTCGCCCGCGTCAATGATCTGCGTATCCAAGGCGACAAATCCGCCCGTCTGCTGAGCCAGAATCCCCAGTAACTGCATGTTCCGCTGGGATCCGACTCCAAAGCTGTGAACCGGAATCTGCTGCTGACGCAGGTCTGATACCAGCGAGCGAAGTTCTGGCACTTCGACCAGGTCCGCAGTGCTCATACCGTCACCGATATAGGTGATATCGGTCGGACGATCCGAAACGGATGCCATGGCGGTCCGCAAGACACCTTCCAGGTTTGTCGCCCCCAGGGGGACGCGAGACTTCAGTTGATCGACACTGTCAGCCAGTTCCTGAGAACGAACGGTGTTGAATCCGTCGTCCATGGCGTCGGCTCGCAGGTCGGCCGCAAACAGTCGGACTCGGTCTCCTTCAGGGAGTGAGCTCAAGAGCGAGTCCAGCACCGCTTGAGCCTGCTGACGATGCTCACCGACCTGGCTGGCCGAGGTATCAATCAGGATAATATGGTCGCGAGCCACTGTTCCCTTGGGAAGCTCCGTCGCTTTGACGACGATCGCGGAGAATGTCTGACCGTTGGTCGCCGAATGCTTCAGCACACGGGCCGGGATCGTAAACTCACCCGCCTGAACCGGCGAACCCGTCCACAGCGATGCCGCAAATGCCGGTACGACGACCAATCGCTTCACAAAGCGCGTCAACATCTCACACCTCGTTTTTTGGGAACAAATCCAGGGTTCGAGCGTAAATGGGCTCACGGATCTGTTCGCGTGCAACAGGTGTGATGACGCATTCTATAGGTCACAGTGTCGCGATCGAAAGAGAATTCTGAGAATTCGGGGATCAAATCGCGATATTGGACCCCGCTTCGGCCTCGTCACATCGTCTGGAACCCCAATTGAGGTGCCAACAATGCAATTTACCTACTGACGGAATCGTGTCTTCCAGTCCATCGACCGGTAACCGATGAGACTGATTTCTTTCCACGAAGTCAGGGAATTGAGTTCTAGACAGGAGGGTACGGCGATGGGTTACCCCTGTTGTAACGATGTTGAGGGGCAGGGTAATCGGCTTTCAATGCAGGGTGGGACCACCTCGCTTCGAGCGCCGGCCCACCATCAGGAAACGTCGAGAATTGATGGTGGGCCGGCGCGGCGAAGCGCCACTGCTCCCACCCTACATCCTGCCCAGCTTAAAAAAGGCATTGACCCTGTGTTGCGGGGCGAGAATCGCTGAAATGTCTTGGGAATTATCCGGCAGTTTGCGGTACAATCCCTCCAGCAGCCGGAAACCGAGGGAATCTGCGTTTCCGTTCACAGTCGCCTCAGAATCCCGCGCCGGGGTTCGTCTCGCTGCCGAAGCCTTTGCGACTTTGTCAATTTCGCCCTGACGATGAAGTCGCGAGAAACCATGGCCAGCGTAACGGACGGTCGTCGGGTACGCCTGACTCCCTTTGAAGAGTACATGCTGGGGGACGAATATCCCGGCTGGCCAATGACATTCTGGATTCGTCTGGCATTTAGCGAACCATTGGACTCTGCACGACTTAACAGAGCCGTCACTGCGACAGCGATGTCACACCCGCTGCTGGCCGCCCGGATCGAATTTGATCGACGCCGGCGCCCCTTCTGGGTTCCGGCTCCTGTCACGACTGTGGTCCACGAATATCATTCGACGGAACTGGATTCAGAGTTTCCGACTTCGGAACCAATCGACCTGCAGAAGGAGCCTGGCTGGCGAATCTGGAAGGACAATCGCGGCGGGAGTCATGTTGTCTGGATGGAGTTCCATCATGCCGTCTGTGATGGCGTCGGGGCATTCCGTGTTCTGGAAGATATTCTGGCGTCATATCGTGACGACACCTGTCCGCCAGCTTCAAATCTCGATTTGAATTGGCAGCAACTGACACACCGTTACAGGTGCGACAATCTTTCTGGACTGACGCAGCGAATCAGCCAATGGGCATGGATGATCTGGCGGATTGCCGCCTACTCCGCGACGGCCCCCGCCAGCCTGGACGTTGTGTCATGGCCGAAAGGCGTCCCTGCCGGTGGCATGGTTCCCTCGCAAGCTCGAATAGCCCCTCTTGGCGACGTAAACGAATATCTCCGGGCCGCGAAGCGCCATGGGTGCACACTCAACGACCTTGTCATCACCTGCCTGTTTCGGTCACTTCAAGAAACGATGGTTCAAAGAGTCCCCGACCGGCGCCATCGGCTCCGCCTGTTTATTCCCATGGACCTTCGGGGAAACCCGCTGAACACGTGCCAGGTAGGGAATGTGGTGGGGATGCTGCATATCGACCGAATTGTCGGTGCACGCGGACCGGCCAGCAATCCCGTTTCCGTCTCTTCTGTTGCGAACGACATGAAGATTTACCGCAAAACCCAGATGGGGCGAGCCCTGGTGGTTTCATTGGAGGCCGTGACAGCGATTTTTGGTTCTCCCGCTTGGCTGCTATCCCCAAAGAAATGTGGGGCAACCAGCGTTCTGACAAACCTCAAGACGCCACTGCAGGCAAGCAAACTCGCCGGGCCCGACGGACGTGTGCAGATCGGCAGCACAGTGCTGGAATCCGTCGAATTGTTTCCCCCCGTGCGTCCCATGACTCCCGCCTGCTTCGGATTATTGACGTACGGTAACGAACTGCGACTGACCATGCGTTTTCAGCCAGCGACGTTTCCGACGGCAGATGCTGATTCCTTGTTCAATCGTTTTACGGACGAACTACGAAACATCAAAGACAATTGAGTCTCCCTTCGGGCTTTGACAGGATGTCGTTGGCACAAACAATTTAACCTCAGGGCTCAATGACTCGCATGTAATAGATGATTTCGAGTTTGCATTGGCGATGTTACCTGTCGCCGCGTTTGTCGCGATGGTGAACCGTCTCCCAGTGGAAGTGAAGACGACAACTTCACTTTTTGTTCCGCTCGGCTTCGACTTGAAGTCCGCCCGGGGTCTTCACTCGGACCGCAGACATGCCTTGCATCAAGAGATCGCTGATCGCGTTGGGGTGTATGTCGGCATTCTTTTCAAACATCCCACCGTATGTGAAAAGATTACGAGATAGATCCGCAAGCAATTCTGGCGGCACTGAACCACCACCATCGTGAGCGTCTCGAACAGCTTCCAGCAACCAGCTTGCACGGCCAATATCAAGAGTCTGGCTCGATTACGAAACTCCTCTTCTGCGTGCTGTCGCGCCCAAGCAGAAGTCCATCGAATGAAATAAACCACCAATGTGGTAAACACCACCAGAGGAAGAATTGCTCGTAGCGACAGCAATATCCACTGCCACCATTCAAGCTTTGAAAGGTCGGGCTGCGCCATCAACAATTCGTGGTTCTGCCAGTTTGCATAAATCCCGAGTCCGAAAACAGTTGCCATTGTGGCGAGATACGGCACAAGCACCCATAATCGCTTTTGAGTTGTTCCTTTCGTTAACTCCCACTTTTCGAGCCAACCTTTCAGTTGTGTGACCTGTTCTTCTTGCTTGGACCTCGCCACGTATCGAGCTTCTTTGGTGTTAAATTTATTCTCGCGCTCTGTCATCGCAGGATGGGCACGCGTGTGGAGCGGGTTGGGTTCGCGTGGGAGCGGGGAAAAGTGCGAAAGCCGTAACGACAGCGGTAACGGGGCCGCCGCCAAAAAACTATGATTTCAAAACTCGCGTCATCAGCGGCTCCCGATGACAGAGAACATCCCGATGACAGAGAACATCCCGATGACA
>JBAWWJ010000339.1:0-5494 GCA_037146815.1 Planctomycetota bacterium | reverse complement strand
CCGGCGCTCGAAGCGAGCTGGTCCCACCCTACATTGAAAAAGCCGATTGCCCTGGAATCCCCCGTCGATGCGCTCACGCTTTTTGATTTTCCGACGTATCATGCTCGTCTTGCCGCGAACCGGGTCGTGGCTTGGGTTTCCCGTTGTCACGCCACGAATTGCGGAGTTTCGGTGAGCGGTTCACTCGATAGTTCGTCTGACGCACCGTTCCGACACCTGCTGTTGCGGAACTTTCGTGACAGCATGGGATTACGTTCCGTGTTCCGGGTGGGGTTGTGCCTCGTCTTCCTGGCCCAATCTGCCGTCTTCGGGAAGGAAATCACGCCCGACCAGGAATCTCAGCCGATTTTTGGGTGGCACGGCCATAATCTCGTCGGACGGTGGTCCGAAGTTCTGGTCCCAGTCAACATCGACGAAGCAGGTGAATACTCAGTTCAAGTCACAGCGCCGGATCCCGATGGCCATCGCGTGACATTTGCCAGTTCGACCCATTTGACGGCTGGCAAGCATACCGTCCGGGGATATTTCAAAGTTGGGCAGTTGGAACCGACCTCGGTCGAGGTGGCGGTCATTGCCGCAGCGCCGAAGAAACCTGTCTGGTCGTGGAAATCCTCAAGGCATGCCTCAGACCAGGGAACTTCTCCACTGCATTCGGGATATCGACTCATTGCGACAGTAGGAGATCCACCCGGTTTCGACTGGGGTGATCCCCGGCCAAACGACGATCAGTCCGCAGTGGCCCCCGTCGGAAATCTGCGTCCCATCGCCGTGAAGGTTGAGGAACTGCCGGTTGATCACCGGGCCTACGATTCCATTTCCATTTTGATCATCGCAGGCCGGTCCGTGCTGTCCGCAGACCAGGCCGCAGCCTTACGCGACTGGGTCATCGGCGGCGGGAAGGTTGTCATTTCGCTTCCTATGGACTTAGCCGCAGCGAACGACGTGTTGCGACCCGTCGCCGACTGGTTGCCTGCGACGTTAGCCCAGGAACCCGTCACGATCAGTGAACTTGGTAAGATCGAATTGTTCGCGGGTAGAAGCGTTCGAATTCCCCTCGCAGGACGAATGCGGGTGCCCGGGTTGAAAATCACGCAGGGGGAAGTCCTCGCGGGAAATCGTGACGAAGCGATTTTTGTTCGCACGCCATATGGCATGGGATCGGTCACTCTATTGGCGGTGGACCTCACTCAACCCCCCTTAAGTAAGTGGAGCGAACTGACTGCACTGACGCGACGGCTTTCGCAGGTGACGACAGATTCGACGACTCAGGCGAATACACCCGCCCGGGCATTGCAGCTCAATTCGACCGGGGTCACCGATCTGGCAACGCAGTTGCACGCGGTTCAAGAGAACTTTCCGAGCGTCTATCGGGCGTCGCCGTGGCTTGTGATGGGCCTGCTGGTGGCGATTCTGCTGGTCGTCGGTCCCCTGGACTACATGATCGTTCATCGACTCTTGAAATGGCCGCGCGGGACCTGGTTGACGTTGCCAGTCTGGGTCTTGATCGCCGGCTGCGGCAGCGCAATGCTCGCCAACCACTGGAATGGCAAATCTGTTCGAATCAACCAGTTGAATCTTGTCAATTACGACGTCACGACGTCGTCCAGTCATCAGCGGCTGTGGACCAATGTCTATAGCCCGGCGACGGAACGACGGTCATTGAACATTGAATCCAGGATCGCCGGGACGGATGCGAATCCAGCCCAGACAATACAGTCAGGTTGGTCGGGAATTGCAGAAACCGCCTACGGAGGAATGCTGCGTCGAGCAGGGGTGAATGTCGGTGCCGCCGATTATGTCGCAGGAACTTCGATCGAGGGTCTGCCGCTGTTGCAATGGTCCTCGAAGCCACTTTTGACCGAGATCCGAACATCCGTCGAAGGAATGGTCGAGGCAGATCTGAAGAGTAACGGCGTGGGTCAGGTTTCGGGAACGATTTCTCATCGATTCGGCGGGCCGATCGAAGACTGGTTCCTGGCGTATGGCAATCGAGTCTACCGACACAAGAAAACGCGCGATGACCCTCAATCGATCCCGCTGAAGCCTCGCCAGACCCTGCGGATTGACCAGCCGACCGTTTATCCCCGCGAATTGCGAGCGTTTCTGATTGGCAAGGTTGCCACCAGCCGGACGTCCCAGGGAGAAACCTCGTCGAGTGTTTCCAATCAGTTTGCCACCTATGATCAGATGTCGCGAGATCCCCTGGAAATCGTGCGGATTCTCACTTTCCATACGGAAGCAGACGGGTCCAAGTTCACGGGGTTAACCAATCGCTTGCTGGAAGACGAAGACCTGTCTCATTTGTTGGGACTGGGACGTGCGATCCTGTTTGGACGACTGGATGCTCCTGTCGCCTCAGTCCGCATCGACAACACTGCGGTTCCAGCCGAACGTGAGACCACTTTTATTCGAATCATTCTGCCCGTTACGAAAACCGGCAGCGAGATTTCGCGAGAAATTGAACGATTCGACAAGACTCCCTGATACTTCGTGATTCGCGTTTTTCCACTCTCTCCTGTGCCGCTGACATCATGATCGAAACTCGACAACTGACCAAACGCTACGGGCACCTGATCGCTGTCAACGAGATCAATCTCTCGCTGAAGGAAGGGGATGTCTTCGGTTTCATCGGACCGAACGGCTCAGGCAAGACGACGACCATGCGAATGATCGCCACGTTGCTGAATCCCGATTATGGCGAAGCGTATGTCTGTGGCCAGTCGATCTATACCAATCAACGCGAGATCCGGCGGCTTGTCGGATACATGCCCGATTTCTTCGGTGTCTATGACGACATGACCGTCATTGAATACCTCGAATTTTTCGCCGCTGCGTACCGCATTAATGGTCCTGCCCGTCGCAAGGTCTGCGAAGACAAATTGGAACTGGTCGACATGGCGTTCAAGCGAGATGCCATGGTGAATCAGTTGTCGCGCGGACAGACGCAGCGCATCGGGCTGGCCCGGACTCTGTTGCACGAACCACAGGTGCTGCTGCTGGATGAACCTGCCAGCGGTCTTGATCCGCGCGCCCGAATCGAAATCCGTAACCTGCTGAAGAAGCTGGGGGAACTCAAGAAGACAGTGATTGTGTCGAGTCACATTCTGCCCGAACTGGCAGACGTCTGTACACGCGTCGGGATGATCGAAAAGGGGAACCTGATCGTTGATGGCTACGTCGACGAAGTGATGCGCAAGGCTCGCCAGCAGATCATGCTGCAGATCCGCGTCAAAGAAAACATCGACCGGGCTGCTCAACTGCTGGAAAAATGTGATCTCGTCGGAAAGGTCGAAATCGTCAAGGGAACGATCGACACCACACTGAAAGCAGACACATTCGACTACAGTGAGATTCCCACATTGCTGATTGAACACGGATTTCAGCTCACGCTGTTCCGTGAAGAAGAGGTCAACCTGGAAACGGCATTCATGTCGTTGACCAAGGGCCTGGTGCAATGACCTTCCCGCTGCGTCCGATTGGCAAAACGGACATTCTGGTCACGCCGATCGCGATGGGTTGCTGGCCAATCTCGGGAATTACCAGTCTCGATGTGACGGAAGCCAACAGCCTGGCCACACTTCAGGCCGCTGTCGACAGCGGGATCAACTTCTTCGACACTGCGTTCTCGTACGGATTCGCTGGCGAGAGCGAATCGATGATCGCCACAGCGCTCCGTTCCCACCGTGACAAGATCGTGATTGCCACCAAGGGCGGGATTCACTGGGAAGGTGGCATCCAGCGGAAGGACGGCCGCCCGGAAACATTGCGTCAGCAGTGTGAGACCAGCCTGCGACGACTGCAGACCGAACAGATCGATCTCTACTATTTGCATGCGCCCGATCCGCAGACCCCAATTGTCGAATCCGCTGCGGCACTGAAGGGACTGCTGGAATCCGGCAAGATCCGCAGTGTGGGGGTCTCGAACTTTTCGCTGGCACAATTGATCGAATTCAACGAAGTCTGCCCGATTTCCGCCTATCAGCCCCACTACAACATGCTGCAGCGCGAGATCGAAGGTTCTCAGTTGCCGTGGTGTCTCGAACAGAGTGTCTCCGTGATGATCTATTGGCCATTGTTAAAAGGCCTGCTGGCAGGAAAGCTCCCTCGCGATTTTCAGTTTGATCCCAAAGACGGGCGGCGCAAGTATCCGATGTTTGCCGGCGATGAATGGACGAAGAATCAGGACTTCCTGGATCAGCTTCGGCCACTGGCTGAGGAAACAGGGAAGACACTGGCGCAGGTGGTCTTGAACTGGACAATTCAGCGACCGGGAATCACGTCGGCTCTTTGCGGGGCCAAGCGTCCCGACCAGATCATCGACAATGCGGCCAGCATGACCTGGAAACTGACGACAGCGCAAATCGAACGGATTGATGCGGCGATTGCCGCACGCGGCAGCGTGGTTTCGCGGGCCGCTGTGTCGTAGCGGCCATCGATCTCCATGGGTGTCCGCTGGCGAGTGAACCCCTGTCCCCGGTATACTTGTCGGTACGAAATGGAACGGTTGGGGAAATGATCCCCACCGAGAATATTGTGTCCCCCAGAACAGAGGCAGCAGGATTTATGAGCGCAAGTGTTGGTCGTCTCGCCCCGGATTTTTCAGTTCAAGCTTATGACCGAACCAAGGACGGGTTCACGCACGTCAATCTGTCAGACTACCAGGGAAAATGGGTCTGTCTGTACTTTTACCCACTCGATTTCACTTTTGTCTGTCCCACTGAAATCGTGGCTTTCAACGATGCTGTTGGCGAATTCACCAATCGCAACTGCGTTCTGCTGACCGCCAGCACGGACAGCGTTTTCTCACACAAGGGCTGGTGCGACAGTCATCCTGACCTGGCTAACCTGAAGCATCTGATGCTGGCCGACACCAACCACAAGCTGTCACGTGATTACGGCGTGCTGATCGAAGACGCGGGAATCGCTTACCGCGGAATCTTCCTGATCGCCCCCAACGGCATCGTCCGCTGGCTCGCGATTCACGACCTGCCCGTCGGTCGCAACGTCGAAGAAGTTCTGCGAGTCCTCGATGCTCTGCAGACTGACAAGCTCGTCCCCTGCAACTGGAAGAAGGGCGGCAAGACCCTCAACTGAGTGGTCTGGGACTGTCCAAACGATCAGGGGTACCGATTTTCGGTACCCCTTTTTTGTTACATCCGAATCGCAAAAATTCTGCCAAAGGAAGAGTTCTCCACGCCGTTGGCGATACGTTTATGGAAGAGGGCTCACGCAAAGACGCGAAGACGCCAAGGGGAACGGGCAGGCGATATGTGTAATGCCTGAAAACTTTGCGTGTTGAGCGTAGCGGGTGTGAGGTTTCGCTCGTTTCGGACAATTTGCCGTGATGTTTTGGCTTCAGAAAGAATCGCTCACATGCCTCTGATTGCCGTTCTTGAAGATGACACTCGGCGGATCGCCGAAATGAAATCAGCAACAAAATTGGGTTCATCCGACTTTTTGGGGGGATGAGGTTTTCGAGGACATTAGCCTTTTA
>JBAWWJ010000338.1:0-5529 GCA_037146815.1 Planctomycetota bacterium | reverse complement strand
TCGTCTGGTACAACACCGATCGTCGACAAGAACGCTGGGTGAATTCGCTCTTCGCTCAGAATGAAGCCCCCTGCGTGCAGACGCTGCGCAGCTTTGAAGAGTCCCTGCTGGCAGCGATGACGGGTGATATCTCTGCGGCAAAAGGGGAATCGATCGACTTACGGATCGCCAGCCCCAGTGCCGAAGGCTTTGCCGGACAGATCCTGGGCGTCCAGGAAATGGAAGATGCGTCCCCCGAATGGCAGGATTTCTTGTCGTCGACCGAAGCCAAAGTGATGGTGGCAACGTTTCGGACAGACCAGCCTGTGATGGCATTCCTGAATGATCGTCATGAGTTGCAGCGAACCTACGAAGAATTGAAACGTCAGGGAACAGTCCCCGCAGGCTTCCAGCGTCTGATTGACTCTCACTTCTCTGGAGACGAACCTGCTCGTAATGAAGTGCTCCTCAACCGTAATCACCGACTGGTCAAACGTGCCTTGGAGCAGCGCCCGGGAACTCCGCTCGCCAGTGTATTGAGATTGCTGGTTGTTTCAGCTCTGAATTCTGCTGGGGCCGCCGTTCCGCGCGAAGCGCAGTCTGTGCAGTCTGATGATCTCGACTGGATCGCCGAGGCTCTGTGGGGACAACGCAAGTAGACTTTACTCGTGACGTATCACACAGTCGCCGTTGCAATGCAACTGCAGGTTCACGGTCTGAAACGGCACGTCCCGCTACTCTTTTACCTTACGATTCTTTTCCGCGTGTGGATGCGATTGATCGTAGGTGTCCTTCAGTCGTCGGGTGCTGACGTGCGTATAGATCTGGGTCGTTGTCAGACTCTTGTGGCCTAACAATTCCTGAACACTACGCAGATCAGCACCACCATCGAGCAGGTGCGTTGCAAACGTATGCCTGAGAGTGTGCGGTGTCGTTAGCTGATCGAGTCCTGTCAGGGCCAGGTACTTTTCCAGCATCCGGCCGACACTGCGTGTCGTCAGTCGCGTGCCGAACCGATTCAGAAACATCGCCTTTTGATCGGCGGGCTTGGCATCCGGTGCCGGTTGACGCACTTCCAGCCAGTCCCCGAGAGCCTTGGAAGCGTGGCGGCCGATGGGTGCCAGACGTTCCTTTTTCCCTTTTCCAAACACGCGCACAATATTGGTGTCGCGGTCCCAGTTCTCGATATTCATTCCGACCAGTTCGGCAACTCGCAGACCCGCGGAATACATCGTTTCCAATAGCGCTCGATCCCGAATTCCTTCGATTTCGTTCGCGGGAGGAGCTTCCAGCAGCTTTGTGATTTGCTCAATCGTCAGGAAATGAGGCAGCTTACGGCCGACTCGAGGAGTTCGCAGGACTTTGGCGGGATTGGATGTGACCAACCCTTCACGCTGACAGTACCGAAAGAAGCTCCGCAGGCTGGCGAGGCGACGGGCAATCGTGGTGCGTGCATAGTCGCATTCGTGCAGGTACGCGACATATCCACGAAGCTGGGGAATCTGCAGGTCAGCCGGGGATGAAATTTCACCGACTCGATCCCGGACGTAGTCGAGCAGACTGCCGAAGTCTTCGGAATACGATTTGATCGTCAGTTCGGAGGAATTCCGCTCGATCTTCAAGTAACGCAGGAAACCATCGATCGCAGCGAACATGGTTGTACTTCGACCGTAGGGGTCAGGAACTTTTTTGTTGGTGCCGCGTTACGACTATTTCTCGAGTTCGGTCAATCCGCCGGAACGCGCGCCCAGCGGCGGTTGGACAGAACCCCAATTTTAGTCGTGATGCAGGACTACGCAGCTCGACGTTGTATTCGGTTTATGGGAGCTTCGCTGGCATCACTGGGAGCGATGTCCAGTTCCGCGTTCAGTTTTCGGACTCGTTGACTCAAGACAGCCGCATCATACCACGTAAAACTCAATTCGGGATCTGCCGCATAGCGTCCCAGCGTCTGCAGGACCTGATCGAGACTCCGATCATCGTAAAGAAACACGTACCGCTCTTCACCCTTCAGCAACGCCAAAACGTTGATCCCGTGCTGCGACATGGTCCGGCCCCTCCCTGGTGCGTTCGGATGGTTTTTTCAGGATCAACAGGCGCAGTCACATGAACCCGATGTCCCCTGTAATGGGATATCGGCCGAATGACCGCATTGTTGAAGTTTTCATACGGATGTGTGGAGACGATGTGAAAATCGGCAGGTGACGGACGAACCGACGGAGCGCGAAGACGCAAATTGCCCGCCGACACGATGGCCACGTCGACGTTATCGGCAAAGTCACTGCAGATTCTTGAGCCCGCGCAATCCGCATATTTTCCCGGCAATTCATGCCGGTCCGCCCAGCTCCCGAACCAGCACTCGCAGGAACGGTTCGACATCTGTCACCAGCCCGATCGTCTGAAACGAGCCGCGATCGGCCAGCTTTGTCACCGTCGCGGGATTGATATCGACGCAAACGATTTTTACCCGAGCAGGCAGCAGATTCCCCACGGCGATGCTGTGCAGGGTCGTCGCAATCATCAGACAGAACGTGATGCCGGGAACCAGTTCGCGCATCTTTGCTTGAGCCACCAGCGAATCGGTAATCACATCAGGCAGTGGCCCGTCATCACGAATGCTTCCGGCCAGCACATAAGGGACGTTGTGGCGGACGCATTCGTACATGATCCCGTCGGTCAGCAATCCCTGCTCGACAGCCTGAGCGATCCCGCCCAGACGCCGAATTCGATTGATCGTGCGCAGATGATGCTCATGGCCTTCTTCTGTCGACCCGCCACTCTCCATCGAGATCCCCAGGCTTGTCCCATAGAACGACTGTTCGATGTCATGCGTCGCCAGTGCGTTCCCTGCAAACAGGACGTTGACATATCCTTCACGAACCAGCCAACTGAGCAGTTGTCGGCTTCCGGTATGAACGACCGCAGGTCCGGCGACAACGAGAATCTTGCCGCTCCCTTGAGCCGCTCGACGCATCAACTCGGCGATCTCACGCACCGTGACGTTTTTGGGTTTCTCGCTTGAAACAGTGCTATTCATGAATCCGAACGAATGCCGGTGTTCCGCATCACGACCAACCGGAAAGACACGAGTCCCCAGTCGGCCGATCACGATCAGTTCCCCTCGTTTGACATCCGCCATGGCAACGCATCGAGCCGTCCGGTTCGTGCGATCAACGGCCACACCACAATCCATTTCCTGCAGGTCGACGGGTATCCAGGCGTTAGCCAGCCGGATTTCGGTCGGTTCGTTGGTTGTCGCATAGAAGCCTTCGGGGAATGCGCCATCCATGTCTGCAGGTTCCAGGCGGCAGTCATGATGTTGAACTGGAACCGCACCATGCTGACCGATTGCCGTCAGAATCTTTTCCAGGCAGGGTAACGTGGGAGCCGTCACTGTCAGACGGACATAGCTGGGATCGTGGCGGTTGTGGCCGATGCGAATATCGTGACTCTGGTACTCACCCCCCAGTCCGGTAATTTCATCCAGGACCTTCGGGAGCAGCAAGCTGTCGATAATGTGGCCGGACAATTCCACATCTTCGCAGAATGTTGCTTTTGAACCGGCAGAATTCGGTGTGACAGGATTCATGATTGGCCCTCGTTTCCAGAGTTGAATGAATCATCGCATGCGCCGCGCAGAAGGCAACAGGCGAGAATGCCTCCAGGTAGCCAAGTTATTGGTTTTGGGGTCGAAGTTGAGTGGCCGGGGTTGGTGGGGTTAAGCTTACCCACAAGTCTGAAGTATTAGACAATGTCGATTGTTGTTGTTCCTGACGGTTTTCAGCCAAGAATGTGGTTTGCTAACGACTTCCGATGCCATTGACGCCGTGAGGTACTTTGGGAGTCTCGAACTCCCCTGCGTTTCGAACGAGTTGCTTTTTGAAACGCAGAGGGCGCAGAGGACGCTGAGGTCAAGGTAAGTGGCAAATACCTTCTCGTGTCTTTGCTCTGCGATCTCCGCGCCCTCCGCGTTTCTAAATGTTTTCTGGTCGCGTTTTGAGCTAAATCGGTCGCGAACCCACTTCCCGCCGTTTGCCTGATTCTTTCCGACTCTGGGGTCGCTCTCGTGCGATTCTCGCCGAATGCCGTTACCATGCCACCAGAGTCAATCATCTGATCGAGCAACGTGGTGGAAGCGACGATGGGAGACACGAAGAGTCGCGCGAAAGTTTCAGTCGCCCTCATTGGAGTGGGTTCGACGTGGGATTTGCATTACCGCGCAGCGATTCAGCGACTGTCGACCAAAATTTCTGTTCGAGCGGTTTGTGACACCGTTCTTGGACGGGCTGCATCCGTTGCCGATGAATTCGAAGCAGCACCGATCGATTCTCCCTGGCTGCTGACTCAACGGACCGACCTGCACGCCTGGCTGATTCTCGACCCCGGCTGGTTTTGCCATTACCCGGCCAATCTGGCTGTCCGAAACGAACGCCCTGCCCTGTTTGCCAATACGTTTTCCGGTTCTCTGGCGAACACAGCAGCCCTGTACCAACGATCGCGCGAGTTCGGCGAAACGTTGATGCCCGAGTTTCCTCAACGATTCACACCATCGACGACTCGCCTGCGAGAATTGATGGCAACGAAGCTGGGCCGAGTCCGGCGAATCGAACTGGTGATTCCACTGCGTCCTGATCAGACTCCTGCAGACTGGCTGACGTCGAGCCCGTCGGAAGCGGTCGGAGTCTTCGACTGGTGTGCCTGGCTGATCGGAGTCCCTGTGGGAGGGATCACTTATCATCAGCCCGCATCAGAGCCTCAATTTGAACTGACCTTTCCCGCACGTTCTGCGGAGCAGCAACCGCTCCGTGCGACCCTTCGATTCAGCAGGACCGAACCGACGATGACTCGCGTGATCGAATGCGAGCGGGGATCGGCGACGACGAGCGGCCCGACACAGATCTGCTGGCGGACCGACGAGGAAGAAGGGGTCGAAACCTTTGGCCAGGAGCGGTCACCGTACGAGATCATTCTGGATCAATTCTGTCGTCGTGCGCTGGGGGGGTTGCTCCCTGTTCCGACAGCTCAGGACGCGTTACAGGCGATCACAAGCACACAACTGGCGATCGCCTGTACGAAACCTCGGGCAGATTGAGTGAAGTTCCGGCGAAAAACAGACGAAACAGTGTGAGCCGTAACCTGTGACAGGTGAGCGGTTTGAAGCGTTTTCAAAATCAAGGTACGGGCTGACTGGACAGTGATCCCGTCGGCTGCAATACTACTCCCACTTCGGGCACGTCACCGATCGACGGTTGTCTAGGTGTGATTGTCGAAAGTTGTTCGTGTTGAAGTCGTTAGGGCGTATAGCTCAGTTGGCTAGAGCGCAGCTCTGATAAAGCTGAGGTCCGTGGTTCGAATCCACGTACGCCCACTCCTCAGCCGCCGATCCCCCTCGGCGGCTTTGTGATTTTGCAGGAAATTCGGTCAAACGAATGAACCTGCGGGGGGACGTAGCTCAATTGGGAGAGCGCTGGCTTTGCAAGCCTGAGGTTACGGGTTCGATCCCCGTCGTCTCCACTAAAAACGCCTTGTCCGCAAACACTGCGGGCAAGG
>JBAWWJ010000337.1:0-5551 GCA_037146815.1 Planctomycetota bacterium | reverse complement strand
TCGACTGGCGTTGGGATGTCAGCTCCGACCGCGGCGATCCGGCCATTGCGAACGAGAAGGTGTGCATTATCAAGGACCTGGCCCGGAGCGAGGACGATGCGAGCATTGCGGTAGATCGTGGCGACCGGTTGGAATCCGTTGGTGGCGGGTTCGTTGGCCGTCCCATTCGTTCCGGCAACGGAAATGAACAGTGTGAGGACGCTCGCAGGTGTGAACAGTCGTAAGAAAAATCGGAAAGATAAGGCCAAGATTGCAGCGCTCCCTGAAAAAGCCGAAGAATCGGTGGTTCGATGTCGAATAGCGATGGTGCCGGGGCTACGGATTCTACGAACTGGTCGTGTGAACAACAGGACGGGCTCAAAAACAGCGGCCCGGTCTGCGCAGGTTTGTTCGCCGGGCAACCTGATTTTGATATTGAAAGTCCCACTTGAAGCCAGGAAAAATGTCACCTCAGAGCCTACCGGGTGGGGGGGACCGTTTGCCAGCCGATTTTGGGTCTTGCAGAACTCTGGTAATCCAGAGAGACTTGAATTGACAGATCACTTGCATTCGATATCATCTTTGATACGTTAATAGTGGATTCTGAGAAATCGGAATCCGACTTTGGTTTCCGGGTGACGAGGTGTGAAGTCGTCAACTGGTGGCAAAAGAGACTTCTAGCGGATCTCTTGTCAGACTCCGACGGCGTGGAATTGCACTCGAGTGTTCCGCCGCAGTGACCTTGCGAGTCATCTCATTCAACCTGTACGACAGATGTCAATCAGGTCGGGTGCATGACGCGGGGGCTGTCGTTCGCGGCGAATCTTCTGCGGGGCGCTTGTTGTTTCAAGCCGGAGAAAAAGCGGCGCTGGTGGTTCGCTTGTGGAGTGTGATTCGCTCTGGGCGGTAGTTCGCTCTGACTGTGATTTCCTTGTCGTGACGCGAGAGGGATGGACGCCTCAGCCGAGAACGGCTCGCAACCCTGTGATGACTGGCGGCGGCGTAAATTGTCGCGCGTTGCAGTGTCGTCATTGCGAAATTCTTGGGCGGCTGAAGTTCGCTCCAGCGTTTGGCGTGGTTGTGGCTTTCTTTACGAGTTTTCCGTCGCAGTCTGAAAAGCGGATGAACTGAGATTTCGCGGGATTAATTTCGCACGAAGCGGGGATCTTGTGACGTGCGGATCTCATGAATGGTCTGCCAAATGGCATTGTACTGACGAAAAGGACGTCCTTTTCAATCGTTCTTGAACGAGTGCAGCCTCTGGCAGCTATTGAGATTCAGTCCAAGGTTCCCCCGATAAATGGAGAACCTCCGTGTTTACGACTTGTTCGTGGCGTTGGAGGCAGTGACAGGGATTGCTGTAGCTTTTTGCTGAGCAAATCCGAGTAATAACGGCTCGATCGGACCAGTTTTCTGGACATCGAGATTGATCGTTCGAGTGTTGGGTTCTTGATCGCGGGAATTGCTGTATGACAGAGATGGATTCGGATGTGCCAAAGAAGACGACCAGGCCTCGTCGACGTAAAGCGGCTCCTCCGGTGGAGGACGTGAGCACCATAGAATCTGTCGAGACCGGCAAGGTCGAGAAAGAACCGCAGCGCCCCGTGATTGAAGACGTTCTGGAAGAGACGGCCGCGGCGCGAGCCGAAATCGAAGCCTCTCCTCCGAGCGAACGGGACATGGATTTTGAGGCGATTGATTCAGAACCAGGGGCTGAACCTGGCCCGGCAGGGGAAGGTGGCGGTGGAGGCGACTTCTACCGTGGCGGTAATAATGATGATCGGCCCCGACGACGTCGTCGACGGGGACGCGGTCGCGGACCCAACGGGCAAGATGTTCCTGCGGGCTATAACACTCAGCCTGTTCAGAATAACCGGGGACCTCGCGGTCGCAACGGGCAGCAGTCTCAGCAAATGGATCGCCCGCGTGGTCCACACAACCAGAATCGTCGTCCTGAAGGACCTCGCGGACCTCGTCCGCAATCCAATGAACCACGTGGTCCGGAAGTTCTGAGTCCGGTTCAAGGGATTCTGGAACTGCATCCGAAAGGCTATGGATTCCTGCGTGATCCCAAGGCAGGATATGTTTCGCAAGAATCAGATTCGTTTGTTTCAGGGTCACTCATCGAAAAATACGGCCTGCGAGAAGGGGTCTTGATTACTGGCGAAAACGTCCCCGGCGGACGTGGTCAAGGGCCGCGGCTGAAAACGATCCAGACGATCGAAGGCCGACTGCCAGAGCTTTACGCCGAAATCAAGAACTTCGATGCACTGACTCCGGTCAATCCGCACGAACAGATCCGGCTGGAAACGGGCCCGACACCAATTACGATGCGGGTGATGGACCTGCTGACCCCGATCGGTAAGGGGCAGCGAGCCCTGATTGTCGCTCCGCCGCGAACTGGCAAGACAATGCTGTTGCAGGAAATTGCCGACTCCGTCAGCAAGAACTACCCTGATATTTATCTGATCGTGCTGTTGATCGACGAACGTCCTGAGGAAGTGACTGAAATGCGTCGCCGTGTGAACGGTGAAGTCGTGGCGTCATCCCTGGACCGTGAAGTCGAGAACCATATTCGCGTCAGTCAACTGGTGTTTGAACGCACCAAACGAATGGCTGAAGCGGGACGTGACGTCTTCCTGCTGCTGGACAGCATCACGCGAACGGCGCGAGCGTTCAACAAGTGGACGAACTCGGGTCGAACCGGAACCGGTGGCCTGGACGTTAAGGCGATGGATCTGCCGAAAAAGATGTTCGGTATGGCTCGTCAATTTGACGAAGGTGGTTCGCTGACTGTTGTCGGTACGGCCTTGATTGAAACTGGCAGCCGCATGGATGATGCGATTTTCCAGGAATTCAAAGGGACGGGGAACATGGAAATGGTCCTCAGCCGCGACCTGGCCGATCGGAGAATCTGGCCATCGATCGACATCACCAAATCCGGGACACGCCGCGAGGAAAAAATCCTGGCACCCGATGTTCTCGAAGGTGTCACTCTGCTGCGACGCAGCCTGATTTCGATGAGTCCTGTAGAAGCCATGGAGCAACTCACCAAGACGCTCCACAGATTCCCAACCAATGCTGACTTCCTGGCGCGGATCAAGCAGATCCTGTAACGCCGGGATTCCTGCAATGGAAACGACAGAAAACACAGGGCTTTTGGCCCTGTGTTTTCATTTTGTCTGACTTGTTTGCAGCGTATTTACTGCGGCGGTGCGACATCGGTACAGAACTCAAGTTGAGGAACTGCCCTGCTCCGTGGTATGCATGCTTCCGTAGTCTTGCAGGCTCCGGAAAGCTCGAGGCAGAAACCTCGGAATGGTCGCGGATTTGCTGCGCGTACACGCCCCCATTTCTGCAGGGGCGTGTCGCTGTGCGTTTATGCCGCTTCAACGATCGAAGCGCTCGCCTGGCCCATGCGGGTCACATTGATTTTCAGCACGATCTTGTTATCCGTCGGCTGTGGCTTGCCGCTGACAATGTTCAGTGGGCATTCAGGGTCGGGGACTTCGTAGTTCAGCGTCGGCGGGATCAAGCCGCGGGTCAGGCCGAGCAACGAGCCGGCGAGTTCCATCATGCCAGAACCGGCGCCTGAGTTCCCCAGAAAGCTTTTCAGGGCTGTCACGGGGATCTTGCGACCCAAGTCGTCTCCGAAGACATCCAGAATCGCCTTGGATTCTTCGATATCCGTCGATTTGGTCCCCAGGCCGTGAGCGTTAATGTGACCGATCTGATTTGGCGTCAGTCCGGCATCACGCAGTGCCAGTCGCATGGCGTTCGCCAGGGCCGATCGTGTTCCGACAACCCCGGTGGGGCTGACGACGCAGGACGAACCGGTTCCGAGAACCCGGCCCCAGATCTTTGCACCGCGCCGTTCGGCGTGCTCTCGCTCTTCCAGAATAAACGTACAGGCACCTTCACCGACAACGCGTCCCGATCGATTCAATTCGAAGGGGCGACAGCGGCGTTCGGGTTCGGCCGGGGTTCGGGCCAGGTCGTGCCACAGTTCCAGATGCAATGTTTTGATGGGATGCAGTGTCGTTCCGGTTGTCCCGGAGATGATGATGTCCGCGTGGCCCCGTTGAAGGACACGACGGGCCTCACCGATGACGGTTCCAGCGGAAGCATCGTCCATGGTCAGCGAGTTGCTTGGACCACGTGCGTCGGCCGAAATACTGATATGGCAGGCTGGCATGTTGGGAAGATACCGGAGCAACCAGAGTGGCTCCATTTTCCCGAGGCCCGCTTGTCCCCATTTGCCAAATTCAAAATTGGTCGAACCGGGGGGGTCACAGCATTCGATGACGCTGGTTTCCAGGATATCTGGAGCACTCAACATCAGGTTTGCCCCGAATTCGACGCCCAGACGCTCGTGATCGATTGCACCCAGGTCGACAACACCGTGTTGAAGTGCCAAGCTGGCCGAGGCGACACCCAACTGAATTTCGCGGCACATCGCCTTGATGTTCTTCCGCTGATCCTTCAGGTACACCTTCCTCGCCGATTCGTCAGTGAAATCGCTGACTTCAGCACCGACTGAATCGGGTGAGGCTGTGACCGGGAAGATTTTGCAGTGGTGAACACCTGATCGACCGGCGTTCAGATTTTCCCAGAAGGGGTCGACGCCAATCCCGATGGGGCTGACAATACCAATTCCGGTGATAACGACTTCGCGTGTTGACAGTGACTGGTTCATTTTCTCTCAGACTGCGGCAGGAATCAGACTTCGCGTTTGGAATCTAGCGAGGAAACCCCTCGTCGGCACTCCGTTTGCGAATTCCAGACACCTCGCTGAAGGATGAGCCCTTTCACGAGCCCAATCGGAACCCTCATAGAAGAGTCGAATTTTTGGCGTTTTGCAACCCAGACCGGGGTCTTACGGCACCTGATGGATCTGTAAGCTCCGATGTGATAAGCCGAATAGCCAAGTTGCTAACCAATGCAACTGCCGTTTCTGCCATCAGTTGGGCCGTCCGACCACCAGGCAAGCGTTATGTCCCCCGAATCCGAAGCTGTTGGATAGTACCCGATCCAGCTTGATCGACCGGGCGGTATTCGGAACATAATCCAAGTCGCAGTCCGGATCCTGATTTTCGATGTTGATGGTGGGGGGAACCAATTGATTCAACAACGACAAGATCGAAATAATGAACTCAACTCCACCCGAGGCACCCAGCAGGTGTCCCAACTGGCTTTTCGTGCTCGACACGCAAAGTCCATTTTTCGCGTAAGCTCCGAAAACTCGCTTGATGGCGTTGGATTCGGCTTTATCACCCAGTGGCGTACTGGTGCCGTGAGCGTTAATATAGGCAATCTGTTCGGGGTTGAGACGAGCGTCCTTGAGCGAATCACTCATGGCTCGAGCCGCTCCTGCACCTTCAGGGTCCGGAGCAGTCATGTGAGACCCATCCGACGACATCCCGTAGCCCAGGACTTCCGCAAGGATTTCAGCTCCACGACGCTTGGCGTGCTCGTATTCTTCCAGCACGACCACCCCTGCCCCTTCGGCGAGGACGCCACCGTCCCGGTCGCGATCAAACGGGCGACTGGCGGTCTCGGGTGAATCATTTCG
>JBAWWJ010000336.1:0-5569 GCA_037146815.1 Planctomycetota bacterium | reverse complement strand
GGTCGCCTACCAGAACCGAAATCCACCCATAGATTCTGCTAACGAGGCAGAAATAGATACCGCCCAGGCCGTTCTCGCTCCAACCGTCAAATTGCCAAAGTGAGAGATCACTCGGACCAAAATGGTTGTAGACGACATCCAGTATCACGGCGATGCCAACGCGATGTACGGCCTGGACAAAGCGTTTGAAGCCTGCTGGCCCGCCGTAGGAATTTTCGACGGCAAACAGACATGCGGGATTGTAGCCCCACGAAAGATCACCCGCGAATTCCGCTAGCGGCATGATCTCGATGACGTTCACACCCAGTCGTTGCAGGTGATCCAGTTTCTTGATCGCTTCTGCAAACTTGTCCGGCACATCTTCTGCCGCCGATTGAAATGTCCCGACGTGTAGTTCGTAAATGACCAGTTCGTTAATGGGTTGCAACTGGAAATCATCGTTGTCCCATTCGAAATGCGGGTCATGTACAACCCCGTTCCCGATGGAGTTCGTGACTTGTCGCGCGTAGGGGTCGATGCGTGAGAGTTGTTGTTCGCCGTTGACGATGTGATATCGGTATTCGGCTCCAATCGCGGCATGTTCCAGATCTGCGTACCAGTAGCCGTCCCCCTCCAACACCATCGGGTCGTGATCTGTCGACCAGTCATTGAACGTCCCAGTCACAAAGACCGATTCGGCATGCGGAGCCCAGACGCGAAAGGCGACGCCTGCGTCATGGGGCATTGCTCCCATTCCCACATACGATTTGGCGGCGGCAATCATCGGCATCGGCAGTCCCCTGGCTTCATTTTGAAATGCGATGGCGGTTCGTGTGGTGACACCGTCGATACCTGACGTGCGTGCGACCGACTCTGTCACGGAACACCCGCTCCGACAGATCTCTTACTACGATGATGGTGATCGGCATCAATGGACATCTGCGAAATCGACCTGATTCACGAGTGCCTCAAGCTTGGTCACAACCGTCTTGTCGTCGGTCTTGGGAGAGACTCGAATCTTGCTTCCGACCTGAAGTTCCCCGATCTGACAGATCGTTCCGTCGCGACAGACATACGCGTCGTGTGCCACTCGGTAGGAATATCTGTTTCCGATTGGGCACTGCATCACGAAGTTATCATCAGAAACACTGATCAACACACCATCATGGAAATCACCACGTGGCTCTACGTTCGAAGGTGTTTCAACAAGGTTTACCACCATTTTGTGCCCACGCTTTCAATACTCGATCTCGGTTCGTCACCAAGATCAATCCATTCAGAACCCACCGAGCCTGCTTCGGTGGACTTGTGCGACATTGTCATTTAAATCTCGTAACGAGCTGCGGAAAGCACAGGCCCTCCTGCCACCGAGGCAAGGTTCCGTCATGGCCAGGAATTCCGGTTGGTTCGATCCGCCGTTGGGCGCCAGCCCGCGGTTAAATCCGGAGGCTAGCACTTTCGGCCAATGATCGATTCCGGAAAAACAAGTCGTGACGTGCACAAGCTCGGTGGGGTGTGAAACCTGTTGACGTCGTACCTGGCTGATGTCAGGGCTTCAACATCGTCATGAATTCGTCCAGTTCCTTTTCGGCCTGTTCTTTTGCATAGCCATATCGCTGTTGAAGAATGCCCGACAATTGTTCTCGCTTACCCGCGACAACGGTCAGGTCGTTCTCCGTCAGCTTGCCCCATTTTTCCTTGACTTTACCAGTCATTTCTTTCCAGTTGCCCTGAATCTGATCCCAGTTCATTGTGATGACTCCTTACCTTGGTTATGGCTCAATTCGAACGACACAAGTGAAGCCGGGGTGTTACCGAAGTCCACCTCTCTCGACGTGATTCGGTCCCCTGCAACCCAATACAGCAAATAAACACCTGTCATGGAGACGACCAAAGATTCGAACAGAAAGAGCCCCAGGCCAAGCGTGACTACCGTCAGAGAGGCTACGGGCTGTCGCAGTTCGAGTTCGCAGATCGACGACGGCAGTTCGACCAGGCGTTGAAGATCGGTCAGGATTCCGCTCATCAGCACTGTTGGCGTTCGCTCCGGCAGGTATTCAAGTTCAGCCGACATGCTTCAACTCCCCGCTTTGCGGCCCACGATGACCCCAATACCAATCGCAATCAGGATGGCGGAAATGGGATTCCGCCGAACCAATTGAGTGACATCCTCTGCCATCCCACTGAGTTTCGCATTGTTGACGTATTCACCACCCGCATGGATCGACCGGGCGACCGATTGCGATGCGTCACCCAGCATCCCTGAATGGGGAGCCTGACGACCCAATCGATCACCCAACTCCTGAATGTTCCGACCGGCTGTCGCAGTCAAATCGTCGGCCCGCTGCCCAATGTTCGATGTGGCTTGTCTGGCGACTCCACCGATGGCAGAGGCCGCATGACTGGCCATTTCGCCGGCCGAACATGCTGCCTCTTTGGCCTTATCGGTCGCCTTCGACCACTCTTGCTTTTCGACTCCGGATGTCAGTGGTGTTTTTAACATGCGAATTTCCTCGAGTTGACGTTGAATTCAGAACCATTCACCGGATTGGTGTGATGCCAGCCGGAACTCGGCTTAGTGGTGACGCAACCGCGCTCCGAGTAGGTCAGCAGGTGGGACAGTACCACCATTGCTAAGGTGCTGCTGGCGGATTGTTGCCCGTCTTCTTGACTTCTTTTTCGGTCGTGATCGTGGTCGTCCCGCCGGGAGTGTTAATCTTCATTTCGTGCTTCGTAGACGACTTTTCCTGCTGACATCCGACAATCCCGACTGAGGCCAGACATGCGAACAGCAATACTGCAATCATGCGATTCATCGACTTATCTTTCGGAAAAATGTGTTGCGGTCGTTCTCGATCAAGACCGTTGCCGACGTCCAATGATACTTGGCAGCTCTTTCATTGAGGCTTCGACAGAGCCTCTTCCAGTTGTGTGACGTTAGGAACTTCCACACCAAGTGCAGTCGCCAGCGCGATCTGGTGATCCTGTTCCTGGACCAGGATTCCGCGAATCTGTTCGGCAACCGCGAATTCTCCCAATGCTTCACACTGGCGGACTCGCTGCCGATAGCGGGCAATGGTCTGATTCTCGTTGTCCAGATCGAACCGCAACATGTCTTCGGCCCGCGCAGATGTTTGAACCGGCTTGGCGACGGCCAGCGGCATTCCACCCAGGTAGTCGATCTGGCCCGCGATGATGATCGCATGAGCGAGTTCTTCGGCCGCATGCACTTCCAATTCGGCGGCGATGTTCATGTATTGCGCACCCTTGATGACCTGTGAGTAGATCACGTACGAGATGATTGCCTGATATTCACCGGCAAGATCTTCGTTCAGCAATGCAATCAGGTCTTCGCGAGTGACACCCTGAGCTTCGTGCTTCACGTGTGTTGTGGTTTCCATTGTTTGTGTTCCCAATCAATTTTGGTGCGTCGTACGTTGTTTCGTCTCAGTCTGTGCGTTCGGCGAATGACCGCTTTGGCCCACGGCATGGCCAGGGGCCAATTTGTCATGTTGCGACTGCCGATCGTCTGTGTCAGGCCTGTTCGTGATCTCGCTTGTGGCGTACTTCATCGACGACTTCCCACAGCAGCGATGGCCGTTGCATCGTGCTTTCCACGAACGCGGTCAGAGCTGGCAGCAGGAAGAAAAAGAAGGAAGCCTTGTTCCAGGTCCACCCGTCCGGTGCGTTCACACCAAAGCCGAAGACTCCTGCTGTGAGTGCAAAGATCAGCGACAGCAGCCCAAGTTTTAGCACGGTACATCACTCCTTTTTGACCAGAATGTCAGCCATCGTCGTCAATCACTTGCTGAAATTGAGGCCTGGGTCTTCTTTGGGTGAACCCAGCAGCTTGAAGTTGAATTTCTGGGGGCCGTCAGGAACGAGTCCCGCGATCAGTGAACCGCCATCTTTTCGCTCCAGGGCCAACACGTTTCCCTCCAGCTTGTAGGTGCCACCAAACTCTTGAACCATTTCTTTCTGTGTGAATTTCCAGTTGAACGTGGCATCGTTCTTGAGAGTCATCTCGAACTTGGAACCATCATCGCGTGATGCCTGCCAGATGCCGTCGAGTATCGCAGGGTCGATTGGCGTGACCGGCACAGCGGCCGTTGCAGGAGGCGCATCTGCTGGAGGTTGTGGAGTGGGCGTCTGGCCTGGCGTCGTTGGTTGAGCGGCAGGAGGCTTCGCGATCATCTTGAGGACATCTGCGGCTACGCGATCATTAGGCACCAGCGCGACAACCTGCTGCAACTGTCGTTCGGCAGCATCGGGATATCCATCGGCCATGTAGTGATACGCGAGCAGAAACTTCGATGCACCGTCTTGTGGGTTTGCTTTTGTGAAGGCTTCAAGTGATCGAAGCTGAACTGTATAGATCGGAACTTCGGTGTACAGACTGCTGAGCGTGGTCCAATTCCATCCTGGCCCGACGGCGAGGACTGAATGGATCGTCGCTGCCGCCTGCTGATAGTCGCTCTTGGCAAACAGGACCAGCGCACGGAATTCGTGCATGACGGAATCGTCCGGGCAAATGACAAGTCCCTTGTTGACGATATCCAGTGCCGCGTCGTAATCATTCAGTTTGAAGGCCGCAACCGCATCGTCCAGACTCTGTCCACAGGTCATCGGTGCGTTGGCGTTTGCAGTGGGAGCGACCGTGGAATACACCACGGGAATCGGCTGAGAGTAGTTGTAATTGCCGTACGAAATGTAACTCGAGTTGTAGTACGGGTTGTAGTAACCGAGGTATCCGCTGTTGTACCCCAGTGAGCCCAGTCCCCAGGCACCCAATCCCCATCCCATCGGGCGATATCCGTATCCGCCGTAGCCTCCGTATCCACCATACCCGCCTCCCCATCCATAACCGCCGTAACCCAATCCCATTCCAAGACTCGAACCCAGGCCGAATCCCAGGCCTGTCCCGAATCCGCTGCCAAATCCATTACCACCGTAACCGCCGTATCCACCTCGATACCCGCCACCATACCCGCCGTTACCACCGTAGTTGCCGTTCCAATATCCGTGATATTGCGAATGACGATTGAATGCGGGCTGATAGTTGTTGTGACTGAGATTCACCGTGTGATTGTTCAGTTGGATCGAATTGCCGCCCATCGACTGGCCTACCCGTCCGTGGTTGGCACCCGTCAATTGTCCCCCGGTTCCATTCTGCCGTCCGAAATTTCCGTTCGTGCCATTCACAAAGTTGGAACGCGGTTGTCCGACCCCGCCCGAAGGTCCGTTGGGGCGGATGTTTCCACCCGGTTGAATTCCATTGACGCGTCCTCCACCTGCTTGTGGAAACCGTGCTGCACCTGCTGGTGCACCAGGCGACGTGCGAATACCGTGCTGTCCACCTGTATTGGGCTGACTGAACGAAGGTGTGCGATTGATCGGTGCTCGTCCCGCACCACCGAGTTGTGGTCCAGTCGAGCGAATTCCTCCCCCAGGCTGGCCACCACTGAAGTGCGGTGCACCTCCACCGCCACTCGGACCACTCGGACGTCCGCCGCCGACAGGCCCGCCACCGCCGGGATGTCCGCCGCCTCCGCCAGAAGGTCGCCCACCACCACCGCCACCTCCACCGGGA
>JBAWWJ010000335.1:0-5663 GCA_037146815.1 Planctomycetota bacterium | reverse complement strand
TTCCTCGAAGTGCGCGAAGATCGATTCTCGAGTTCGGGGTGTGAACGGTTACCCGGATATCGCACCCAAACTCAACGGAAAAGCAACCTTGCCGTGGGCACCGAAACTGGATCACATCAATGAAGTCAGGTCGATATCTCCATGTAGTCACGCCAGGATTCTTGAATCCACGCGGAGGGAAGGATTCGCGAGCCCGGTCAACGATCATTCGTCGAATTTCCGACCAAGTCACCATCTGCAACTTCAGGCATAACTATTGTTAGACGGAATCTTTCTTTTCTGGAAACTCGCCATTTCCGTCTTTTCTGGCAAGAATTCCGTCAATACTGGCGAAGCGTCCGCCTATTTCAAGGGCGCTCGCAAGAGTCATCTGTGGATTGATTGGCCAAACCTGTTGAACAGGCTGAATTTTCGGTGCGCGAGCGTCATCTGTCAATGACTCGATCCCACCAAAACACAGAAACAGCCGCGGGACACAGAGTCGCGCCGCCCTGAAAAACAGCTTGCAAAATACGGAATAGCAAAGACTGCACACCTTGCCGCAAATGCCAAGTTCCGGACTTCGTCTTGAATACGAATGGCAACTAGGGTCTGCGTCGCGTGTTTCCTTCCCATTCGTCATCACCAAACATGCATTCCATCCATGTTCTGTAATCCTCCAGAAACTCATCTCTGGGATTCGGCGCTTTTGCCTCATCTTCTGCAGCCTGGTTTGCAGCCAGAGCTAGTGCATCAAGCTCCTCGGCAGTTGCATCAGCAAGCATACCTGCAATGGACTCAAGTGCGCCAACGTCATCATCGTCATCGTCCGACTCGCGCAGGCTAATATAGGTCACTGCGTAGACCAGAGCTTGTGCAAGCGAAGTTGTTTGTTTTGACATGCCGATCTAGATCCCACCATTCAGACAAACTTTTACTAGACGGAATTTTTCTCGTCTGGAAACTCGTCATTTCCGTCTTTTCTGGCAAGAATTCCGTCTACTGACAGTTTCAACATGTTCGGTTACTTTCCAGACTGGAACTGTGCCTGTGCTGCCGAGCCTGCGACGTCGTAGAGTTCCAGGCGGACGGGGGTTTTGCGAGTCAACAGGTTGACCGAAACCGTGATCACGTGTTCTCCGACTGGGAGCGTCAATTCCTGACGATCGCGCACATCGACAGGCTTACTGTCGACCCAAACCTGCAATCCGCCCGTATCGCCCACGGCCAGACCGATGGCACCGGCGGTCGTTACATTCACGCGGCAGCGCAAGAACCCAACCTTACGTGCGGCTTCTCCGAGACGTTCCTTCAAGGTGAAGTCGAGGACGTCTCGCACCGGCAATGAGCCTGCCACCGCACTGTAGGCAGGAACCCACACCAGCCCGCGATCATCGGAAATCACCTGAGTGTCACTCGTTCGATACAGCCGAGTGTACGTATCGTTGGTTGGTTGAAGTGTTTCCCACCGACGAACAATTCGTGCTGTCACGGCAGCGTATGGCCCCGGCTTGCCAAGCTCTGACAGGAACCGAACCAGGTCGATTAATTCGGCTCGAGTCAACTTGTCGACCAGGCCAACGGGCATCAATGAGGTACCCGGTGTCTGCTCTTCGATCTTTTTCAAGGGAATCGTGATCTCACGATCTTCAACATCGCGAATCAACAGGTCTGTGTCCGTCTGACGGACCTTCACACCGGTCAGAACTTTCCCGTCGTCCGTTGCCACGACGACAGAATGATACCCCTCTTTGACCGCCTTGTTCGGCTGCAGGATGGAATCGACGAGGTAATCGACTTGAGCACTGGAACCAATGCTCACCAGGTCGGGGCCAACTTTTCCTCCGGCCCCACCTACCGCATGACACTTCTGGCAGTTCAATTCCGCACGGCGGAAAATCTCTTCGCCCCGGGCCGGGTTTCCTGTCTCCTTGATCTGTGCCACCAGAGCCGCCATCTCGTCCGCAGACAGGATCTTCGGCTGGCTGACGATATTGCCCGCTTTACTGAGAGCTTCGATCAGCTTGGCTTCCTGGCGGCCGGAACCTGTCACCGTCCGCAAGGCGATCTTCGCGGCATCTTCCGGCAACTTCTTATCACCCAAAACCTTCGCCAGGACATCTGAACCACCCTTGTGCTGCAGGAAGGCAGAAATCACCTGAGCCTGAGTTCCATGATCTTCCGAGGAATTCAAGAATCCAACCGCCAGTTGGGCCGCAGATCCCGTGTTGATGGGAACCAGCAATGACAATGCGGTTCCACGAACAGATTCATTCTCTTTCGATGTTGTGATCGATGTGAGCAATTCATTGCTGGCAGGACCACCCAATTGAGCGATCGCCTGCAACGCTGCAATGCGAGCCGCCTGATCCAGTTGCGAATCCTGCACAATCCCGATAAGTGCCGGGCGTAGCGATTCCAGTTTCCAGGCACCGACGCAATCTACGGCCGCCTGTCGCAGCCCCACATCTTTGGACTTCAGCAGGCTTCCTAACGCGGCCAGGTCACCCGCAGGCTGCACGTTTCGCGTTCGTTTGGCATTTGCCAGCGTTCGCAGCAAGGTGGCAGCGTTGTCCGGTGCCGTTTCTGCGACGAGTGCCAAGTCAAAAACGAGCTTCAATTGTTCGCCATTTCCCAACGCGGCAACCGTCTCCAGCAACTTCTCACGCAACTCGGGCGAGATTTTTTCATTCAACTTTCGAATCAGAGCGGGCACAGCGGCGCCGGCGTCTGCAGATTTGACCGCAAACAGCAATCGTTGTGGATTCCCTTCGAAATCGAATGAACCAGCGATCACGGCTGGCAGCCAGATGGGAGCGAGTTCACGGCTGGTCTGCCACAGCGCATAGTCGGCGAATTGATCCAGTGTCTTGTCTGCTGCTCTTAAGGCCAGGGCTGCGGCCTTGAGGTCAGAGAATTCCGACAATGCACGAATCGCTTCCATTTGAACTCGTGGATTTGCGTCGGCGATCGCGACTTCCAGCCACGTCAGTGCCGCAGGCAATTCGTTCTTCCAATGAGGAATCACGCGAACGCCAGCCGCCCGAGCTTGCGGCGACTTGGACTTCAGCACTGCTTCCAGTAATCCAGGATTGGCAACATCAATCGACTGATACATCCACAGTCCCTCGACGCGATGATGTTCAAATTGAGCATCCTGAGGATCAAGGCTGCGGACCCACGCCTCCAGCGCCGGACGAACCTTGTCCGCACCGAGTTCCTTGAGAACTCGCTTGGCATGTTGTCGCTCGAAGCTTTCCGGTGACTTCAGCGAATTCAGCAATGTCGCGACGTCGCTGCCAACCAACTTTGGTCGAGCCAGAGGCTTGCGTCCCTTCGCTGTGATGCGCCAGATGCGACCGTGAGTGTGATCACGTCGTGGATCGCGGAAGTCGACTTCACCATGTTGAATGATCGGGTTGTACCAGTCGGCAATATAGATCGCCCCGTCCGGTCCCTGCTTGACGTCGATGGGACGAAACGCGACGTGGCGGGAACTGATCAAGTCCGGCTGCTGACGTGCCGCGAATCCAGATCCGTCATCGCTGACAACAAATCGGCAGACGCGGTGTCCACGGAAGTCGTGAGTGATCAGATTCCCCTGCCAGTCATCCGGCAGATGTCGACCATCCACAATTTCCAGTCCGCAATACTTCGGGCTGCCCGGATTCAATCCGTGCAGAATTCGCGGAACTCCTGCCACGGCTGGGTACGATGCCCCAGGCACAACGTAGTTGATCCCTTCACCCCCGGCACCATCGGTCGCGAACGATTGCCCCCAGCGATCAAACGCGTGGCCCCACGTATTCACCCAGCCGCGAGCAAAGACTTCCAGCTTCATCGTCTCTGGACGGAACTGCCAGATCCCCCCGGCATTCAGACGACGGACGCCATGGGGAGTTTCAATATGGCTGTGAATGTAGATCGACTGGTTCATATAAAGCATGCCGTCCATCCCCCAGCGGAATGTGTGCAGGATGTGGTGAGTATCTTCGGTCCCAAAGCCACTCAGCACGATCCGCGATTCGTCCGCCTTGTCGTCGCCGTTCGTGTCCTTGAAATGGACAACTTCCGTACTGTTGGCGACATAGGCTCCGCCATCACCCGGTTCAACACCGGTCGGGATCAGCAGCCCATCGGCAAACACTGTCGTCTTGTCGGCAGTTCCGTCGCCATCGGTATCTTCGAGGATCAGGATCTTGTCGGTAGCCTTCTGTCCGGGGGCAATCTGCGGATAGACCTCAGACGCCGCCACCCACAACCGCCCGCGAGCATCAAAGTTGATCTGGATCGGTTTGTGCAGCTTCGGATCAGCGGCAAACAGGTTGACTTCAAACCCTTCCGGAAGCACAAACGTTTTACGTTCTTCTTCGGGATCGGGAATCGGAATGTCCTTCAACTCTCGCTGAGCGTAAACAGTTCCTGACAACAGTAATCCAGCCAAGGCGAAACAACGGGCGAGGCGATTCATAGAGAAAGCATCCCAGGACAAGGGAGTTATGGATTTTCAGTTTCGGTCGAGTTGTGTGGCTTTTCGCCAATGATGATCGCGATCCGCGAGCAAGTTCTGGCAAGCGACCCACGGAGCGGCATCTCAGCAAATCAAGGCTTTTTGAGTTCGTCGATCTTCACTTCAATCTGTTCGACGAGAGGGTCAAACTGAGCGATTTCGACGGCGTTATTTCCCTGCTCGTGTTTCCGGAAGCCGGTGAGGTAGGTGATGTTCTGTGGTCGCCAGCGATGGAAGAACAGCATATTCTTTTCCACGATTCGCTGACGAATCTGTTCTTCCTGAGCCGACGTCAGACCTCGCACAGCCAGTTTCTGCTGCTGACGAACCCCTTGAGCGATTGCGGCATATCCATTGGGACCGAAGTGCATACCGTTTTCGGTCAGGTTGCGCGCGGCAGGTTCCAGAGCAAACAGATCGATGACGGGTGCCTCGCGACGAGCGGCAAGTTGTCGAATGGCCGCTACGTATTTCTCGAGCATTACATTCTGCTTGCTGGCATCAGGGAGCGGAGCGGGTGGTTTTTCCAGACGGGTCGGGGTGACAAAGGCGAATCGAGCCCCCGTCGGCTTCACGTCGTCGCACAACTTTTCGAACTGCTTGACGAACGGTTCCAGCCCCGCATCACCTGCATAGGATTCGTTGAGACCGTATCCAAAAATGATGACAGTCGGCTTGAGCTCTTTGACCAGGGCGATCATCCGCTGATAGCCAACCTGCGGGGCATCGAAGATCCCTCGCGAATCGGCCCAGACCGTATCGCCACTCCAGCCGAGGTTCCGGAAGGTGAACTTTCGTTCAGGCCAGGCGGTAGTAAAGGCGGTTTCGAGATATCCGAACTGTCCTTCCCGCTCAATAAATGTCGCGCCGAGCATCACAACGCGGTCCTTATCCTTCAATTCGAGCGGTTCGGCCGCAACAGACGATTTTTCGAAGGTCGCTGCTACCACCACTGCCATCAGCAGGGGGATTCCCCACCAGTGAACTCGACGCATCACAGTCACGCTCCCATTGAACTGCTGCTCGGCCCCAGCCCGAGCAGCGGCACTGACATATGGATAGAATCTTCGACAAAAGGAATTCCATGCTTTCGTGGCCCGACACCATTGTCAGTGACCACGAAAACCAATTCGCCCACCTCAACTTGCGTCAAACAAAGGGCGAACCTCCATTC
>JBAWWJ010000334.1:0-5698 GCA_037146815.1 Planctomycetota bacterium | reverse complement strand
AATTTGATTACACGTTTCTACGAATTCCAAAACCATTAGCCGGACACTTGTGTTGTCCGGTGATTAATTCTAATGAGGCGAGATGATCCGTGAATCAACCAGTGATGACTTGGTCCGGTGGAAATTGTCCAGCCTGCGGTGAGGAAATGCCGGCAGGTGTCGTTCGCTGCCGATACTGTCACGCGTCGCTTGTGGCAACGGTCAGCCAGAATTCTCTTGCGGCCAATGCCGAGAGTGAGGCCGAGGTACTGTCTGCGGCGACGGAAAATGAAAGTACGGCGGCCACTGCGAAACATGCGAGTTCTAATCCTCAGCAACCCAGGAAGGCGCAAAAGGGCAAGGATCGGACTGCAACTGCCCCCACTCCATCGCGAACTCAGAATCCGCCTGTGTCTGGTGCTCAAGGAACTGTCGCGAAAGCAGCATCCGTAGGCGCGGCGGAATCTGTGACGCCGCAAACGTCGCTTGTTGAGCCAGACCCATATGCTTCAACGTGGACTCAACTACTGTGGGTCGTTGCAGCACTGCTGTTGGCTCCGTTATGTGTTTCCGGGCCTGTTCCGGGGGCTGGCACTCCGCTTTCCTATTTTGTGAAGCCGATGGTTCATTCGGGCGATGAACCGCATTATCTGGTCTTGATCAACAGCGTGGTTCGCGACGGCGATATTGATGTTGCCAATAACTACGCCGACGTTCACCGGGGTGGCGATCAGGCAGGGCGCAAGTTTGCGGGATGGGCGATTGACCATCACGTGAACTGGTACTGGCGGACGCATCTGATTCACTGGTGGCAGGCTTACGAGATGCAGTCCTCGAATTGGCAAAAGGATGCAGACGGTCATCCGATTCCGACTCTGCAAACCAAATCCATTCATCGTCCGGTAAATTCGCACGAATATTCGCAGCATCCGCCTGGACTGGCATGGGTACTGGCTCCGGTTGTCTGGCCTTTTCGAAGTACAAGCCTCGTGGAACCGGTCGTGTTGTTATACAGCGGCATGGCGACCATCGCAGGACTTTGGGCGTTTTTTTTGTTGATCAGAACAAGCGGAGTCAGCGTGCGAGCCGCAGTGCTACTCACGGCTGTGACGTTTCTGGGTACGCCGCTTTGGCACTTTGCTCGAACGCTGTACGCTGAGCCCTATTTAATGGCTTGCGCTGTAGGGGGATATGCAGCCGGTTTGCGCTACAAGCGATTCGGGATTGTTGGGGTTTTGCTGGGTATTGGCACTCTCGTCAAAATTCCTTTCGCGGTAATAGCGGTTCCGCTGATTGCCGATGCCGCTTTCGAAAAGCGTTGGCGGTATGTCGTTTACATGGCGATACCAGTCGCTATCGCTGTCGGTTTGCAACTCGTCTGCAATCAATCGACCTTCGGGAATTGGTGGAAGTTCCCGCAGAAGTGGGAACGGGGATATCTGCTGTTCGGCCTGGGTGGGCTGGCCTTTTCATGGCAGCACGGATTGCTCTTGTTTGCCCCCATCGTGATGGTCTCGCTTCTCTTAGCCGTGCCAAAATGGTTTCGGCAACAGCGCCGCGAAGCCATCGTAATGGGTTCCGCCGCCATGCTGTATATTCTGACGATGGCGTGCTGGGCTCAATGGTGGGGCGGGACATCCTACTCGGCCCGTTTGATCATGCCCGTCGTTCCGTTCCTGATGCTCCCGCTGGGTGCATTAATTGCCTCCCCAACATGGAACACCAATGTGCGTCTTCGAGCTCTGACATGGTCAACCGCCGTCGTTTCTGTGGGCTTCGGCGTCGTGGGTGCGTTCTCGTGCGAACATATCTGGAACAAGCACCCGTTGCAGATCCTGTTTCATAACTAGTCCTCAGAGATGAAGCCAAATCATGCTCAGCTTTTCGCCACCCGCCAACATTCTGCGAGTTACGCGCGATCGCACGTTGTCGCGATCCGAGCGTGCTGGCTTCACGATGATCGAACTGCTGGTGTCGATCAGCGTTATCGGTGTGATTCTGGCGATCGCGCTGCCCGCTATTCAGCGGGCACGTGAGTCGGCCCGTATGACTCAATGCCGTAATCATTTAAAACAGTTGTCAGTGGCATGTGCCGAATTCGAAAGTTCTTTTGGTTACTATCCTACTGGACAAATGTTCGATCAATACGGGTCAGGTCCGGATTCGAAAGCCTGGAGTTTTCTCGCCAAACTTCTGCCATATCTGGAGCAGACTCCCATGTACAAGGCTGGCGGGGTTCCCGAAAAGACACTGCGGGAAAGCGGAATCGTTGCGATGTCTGTCGCGGTTTTCCGATGTCCGAGTGATCCGTACTCTTCGCAAGGACCACGGTTGGATGCCGGGAACATGGTTGGTCTGGATTTCCCCGTCGGTCAGACGAACTATAAAGGTGTCAGCGGAGCCAATTGGGGCGCTGATGAGAGTCAGGGGTGGGGCCCGTTAGATTCTGGAACCAAATGGCCAAATATCAGTAAGGATGGTTCCTACGACGGGTTGAACCACGGAGACGGCATGCTTTACCGTGTTGATTACAAGTCGCCACGACGAGCGGGAGATGTCACGGATGGCTTGAGTAATACGCTGCTCCTGGGGGAAGCATTACCGAGATACGACATCTACTGTTCGTGGCCGTATGCCAATAACACTTACAGCACATGCGCCATCCCGATGAATCAGAATGACAAAAAGGCCGACCCGCGTGACTGGCCAAATATGCAATCGTTTCGAAGTGAACATACTGATGGTGCCCATTTTGCGTTAGGAGATGGCACGGTTCGATTTCTCAACCAGTCAATCGACCTCAAACTCTACCGAGCACTCGCGACGATCAAGGGTCAGGAGTCCGTCACGTTGCCATGACTGCGGACACCGGATCGACATCGCCGGGCGGAGTTACGGGACGAACAAGCCTTGTCCCGGACTTGGCCGTCGGATTGACGTGCCTCATTTTATTGATGTCGACCTCGTTTATTTTGCCTTTCACCTGGGACGAGCCGAATGCCATTGAACGTTCAGATCAGTTGGGGATTTGGCTCAAGCTCTGGTACCATCGAGATCTCGGCCAGTCGTTCCCTTGGGAAACTGACGCGATTCGTCAGTTCTGTCCGTATACGACCGTCAGTGAAGGTCATCCCGATTTCTACGGATTCGTGATTGCGATTGGCAGGCTCGCAAGTTCGGACTGGCTGCCACCAAAGGAATCATATCGCTTCGGTCCGATGCTGATGTTTGCAGTGGCGACAGCTTGCTTCTGTTACCGCCTGCGACAACAACACGGACTCATTGCCGCAGCGATTGGCGTCGTCTGCCTGCTATCAATGCCGCGGCTATTTGCTCATGCTCACTTTGCGTCCATCGACGGTCCGCTGACGGCCTGCTGGATCATCACGTGGGCGACATTTGACTGGGCTCAACGATCGAAAATCGGTTGTTTTGCCTGGGGGATAATGCTTGGGCTGACGATGAGTTGCAAGTTCACAGGTTGGCTCGCGGTTGGTCCATTTTTAGTCTGGTCGTTAATTTATCGCGACAGTTGGCGAACATGTTTGATCGGTGGGGCCATTTCCGTAATCACCTTTGTGAATGTGAATCCCAGGTTGTGGGATGATCCCATCGGCGGCACGCTGCAGTTTCTGTCGCTCAATCTGCATCGGGCGGACCACGGACTTAACATTCCGATTTTTTTCTTCGGCACGCGATACGACATGCACCATCCGCTGCCATGGTATAACTCGTTCGTGTGGCTGCTTGTCACAGTACCCCTGGGAACAGTACTAATGGCAGTATTCGGCAGCGTCAGTACTATTCGATTTTGGCGTCGAGAGTCTCAGGCCATTCTGCTTCTGCTGAATGTGGTAATTCTTGTCATCGTCAAATCAATGCCCTTCGCGCCAGGACATGATGCCGAGCGGTTGTTTCTTCCTTGTTTCGCGTTCGTTGCAGCGCTCTCCGGAATCGGTGGCGTACGAATTTGGATGTACGTGGAAGGAACGAAGCGGCGATTATTGTGCTCGGGGCCGATACTGGCATTGATCCTGACCTCGGCGACCATGGAAACCATCTGGTATGCGCCGCAATGGCTGAGTTACTATTCACCTCTCATCGGTGGACTGAGAGGAGCTGCGCAGTGCGGGATGGAGCCAACGTACTACTGGGACGGACTCGATCATGAGACTGTCTCGTGGTTGGAATCCCATTCGGGATCAAACGCGAGTGTTTACCTTTCCGTGTCGCCCGAATACACGAGGGCCATGAATCGTTTTTCTGGTTCGCGATTGCTGTTTTCAAGCCACCATCCCGGCGAATGCGACTGGTATCTCATTCAAAATCGTCCCGGGCTCTGGTCAGACATTGATCGTAAAATGTTGGAATTGCAAACCACAGAATTCGTCAAATTGATTCGCGATCGGAACAGCGGGATTGGTCCGTGGAAATTGGATGTGCCCCTGGTGTTTGTCTTCACACGAGAGCAATGGAGCCATGTGTCTGGTGAATCAAAACTCGAAAACGACCGTGAGGGTTAAATGTCAGGACCGCAGGGGCGCTTTGTCTACTTGAGCAAGTCGCTTTTTTCATTGCCGGTGCTGATTGGCATCGTCGCCGTGCTGCCGTACGCATCTCTGGCTCTGACAGGGGACCTCGTTCTGGCTGATTCACCGTACAGTGACTATCTCAGCTTCCAGGTGCCGATGCGAGAGTTTGCACAGCGCGAATTCGCATCCGGACGATTTCCACATTGGAATCCGTTGGTCGGCTGCGGGATTCCGATGCATGCCACCCAGCAACTTGCTCTTTGCTATCCCTTGCTGACTCCACTGTTATGGCTGTTCTCTGCAAATATTGCCATCAAGGTTTCGATGTTTCTGCACATCATCCTTTGTTACATCGGACAATACCTTCTGGCACGACGAATGAATCTGAAATCTGCGAGTTCGGCCATTTCAGGACTGATCGTGACTCAAAGCGGGTTCTTGACGAATCATCTGGCGGTCGGTCACGTTGCGATGGTGTTGGACTATGCAATTTTGCCCTGGTATCTGTTGAGCGTAGTCTCGATCTGCCGGCAGCCATCCTGGTTAGCAACGACAGGATTTGCGACGACCGTTGCCGGAATGCTTCTGATTGGGCACCCGCAGGTTCCGTACTACGCACTTCTGATGGGAGGGATGTGGGCCTTAGGTTCGCTCGTGTGCGGTGCTGCAGCAAAGAAGCGAATTACAGTTTGCAGCTGCTTCATCTCCGGCCTGATCATCGCAATCCTCGTGGCATCGATTCAACTCATCCCGGCAATCGAGTTGGCCAGGGACAATCGCGGAATGGCAGAACGAGGAACTCTGGCATATGCCAGCCAATATGCTCTTGACTGTGTCGATATCTTCCGTCAGTTGTTTCCTCCATTGCGAGGGAACCCCCTGGTTGAAATACCCGAGTTCCACCCCCCTGATTTCATTCACGAGAAGGTGAGTTATCTGGGAATTCTCACGTGGTGCCTGATCATCAGGAGCGCACTCTATCGGAGTTCCGACCGCTGGACACTCGCTGCCGGACTGCTCTCCATTTTTGCCTTTGTGATTTCGCTTGGGAATTCAACAATCCTGTTTCGATTGATCGGCGGAGTGATTCCAGGTCTTTATCTGTTTCGATGTCCAGCGAGAATCCTTGGAGTGCAGGGCCAGCGCGCACTCTGCGGCATCTTGGTAAGATAGGCGACTTGCGCTCT
>JBAWWJ010000333.1:0-5747 GCA_037146815.1 Planctomycetota bacterium | reverse complement strand
ACAATCTTCTCTTTGTCTGCGGGCAGGTCGGACACGGCGATACGATACTTTCCCATGCCCGCCACATTGTCGAAAACGTTGAACATCCAGCGACCGTCGCGCACATGCAGCCCGATCCCGGCAGCTTCAAAGTCCACGAAAACGCTCCCCTTTTTGTCCGACAGCGGCTGAGCGAACGCTTCAATCGTCACCGGATATTTCCCATCGTAAAGGAACTTCTCAACTTCGATGTGGTCGTTCTTCCCGTCGAACTCGATTGCATACTCTCCCGCCATTGCCGATGAAGCGAGAACAATGGCAAGCGTCGCAGCGTAAATCCGAAACATCAAAGTCATTCCACGAACTCCTTGCACAATTTTCTCGTCAAGGCTTTCCAGAACATATCCGTGATCGATTCAATTCGCTGGAGGCGAATACGCTCGGACGTTTCGCGTGAAAGACCTCGCGGTCATGATTCGAAACTTTGACCTCGCCAACATTCATTCGCGCCATTCCGAACATCCATCGGAAGCGATCATCTGACTTGCGAGCTTCGACGACGACCAGCGAGTTCGGGTCGGTCGTGTAGGCAAAAGAGAACATCGCCCCATCCAAGACTTCTGGGGCAATGCTCTTGTAACGATAGAGCGGTTGAGGAATAACCCAATTCTTTAGGGGCCAGACGACGTGCGTTGACTTCCCCCACAAACTTACCAATTTCCTGTTTTTCCAACTCCAGGGGAAGATGGGCTAGTTTTTGGATTGCACTGGGCGGAACGGGTAAACCCACGAGAGCAATGGGTGAATGTAGCGAGTTTGAATCCAGACTTTCCCTTGTCCCGAGAACTTGCAGACAAGCCCTTCGCCACCGAACAGGAAATTCTTGATCGTCTTCGCCGGGCGTGATCCGGGCAGGACCACCACTTTGTAGTCCAGGGTATCTTCGAAGGCGACGATGTAGCCGGTATCGACGACGTAGTCGTCGGTCACATCGATTTCAAGAATCGCGCCGAACGAGTTAAAAAACAGATCCCCAGTCCCCTGTGCTTTCAGCAGGACCAAGCCATGTCCGCTGAAGAAGCCTTTGGCACCGCCCCACTTGGCGGACATTTCCAGCCCCTCGGAATGAGCGAGGAATGCTCCGCGTTGCAGAAAAATGGAATTGTTGTCGAGGCGATAGTGCATCAGGTCACCAGGAATCCCCGGCGCAAAAACAACTTCACCCGGTTGTGATTCGGCAGTGAACGTATTCACAATCATACTTTCACCAGCGAACATCCGGCCGAGGGCCTTTTTCAGTCCCCCTTTCAGACCTGCCTTCATCTTCAGCGAGGGGGTCATCGAAGCCATGGCGGCTGGCTCGGAAAAAACGGATTGTCCAGGCTGCAACTGGACCGAAACAATGGCAAAATCGGGCCGTTGCGAAATCTCAAAATCGAGTCCACTCATGATAACCTTCCAGTACGTATGCACGAATGATCGGTGAATTGGGAATCAGGATTACTGACGAATCTGTTTGAACCACTCGATGTCAGAACTGCGGTCAGCGAGGCTTCAGCTTTGGCCCCAGCAGCTTGCCGAAGTTCGGTGGATTGTGACTCTGGCAATAGAGCTTTCCAGTCCCATGAAACTTGCAGACCAGCCCTTCGCCACCCAGGAAGCTGCCGATCAGACTCGCTCCCGCCTTGACGATCTTGAATTGCAGTGTGTCTTCAAATGCGACGATGTGTCCGGTGTCGACAATGTATTCACCATCGACATCGACTTCGTAGATCGCCCCGAAGCTGTTCAGGAAAATCGATCCTTCACCCGTTGCCTTGACCCAGAACAGTCCTTCGCCGCTGAAGATTGCCTTTCCAAATCCCTGCCAGGTGGCGTCGATTTTGATCCCGACGTCACTGGCCAACCAACTGGACCCCTGGATTACCAACGAACCGCCACGCAAGTCATGGTGGACGATGTCGCCCAACATGGTCGGACCGATAATCAATGTCTGGTCCGGTTGATTCGCTGTGAAGTGATTCAAGAAAAAGTTTTCTCCCGAAAACATTCGCTTCAGGCCTTTGAAGAAGCCACCGCTGGCTCCTTTCATTCCCGATGTTGTTTCCACGGAAATGCCGGTCGACATGGCAATCATCGCACCGACTTCGCAGGTGATGGATTCGTTGGATTCGAGGGTCAGTTTGGCCACGGCCGTTGCGGGGCGTGCCAGAATCTCGTATTGCATGAAACGGTCCTTGTGGTTGAAGGAGACGTCGTGATTGACGCGTGAAGAAGAGATACCGAGCGTGACACTGCTGATTTGACGCAGATCACGTTATGTGAGCATTCATCCAGGCCGTGAGTCCACTGAAGTTACGTGACTGCATGTAGATCTTGCCGGGACCGCGGACTTTCGTGACGAGTCCTTCACCACCAAAAAAGCTCGAGAAGATGCCGCCAGCCAGACCGACGCGGATATTGATCGATGGCTCGTAGGCAACGAGATGACCGGTATCAACAATATATTCGTCGGTGATATCACGACTGAAAATTCCACCGTACGCCGAAAACCACACGCGACCATTCCCCTTAACCTTCAGGCGAAACAAGCCTTCACCACCAATAAAACTAGCGAGCCCGGCCCAGCCCAAGCCCAGGGTGACTCCTGGTTCGCAGGCGAGGAACGCCCCCGGTTGCAAGTAGAGAGTGGTCCCCTTCAGATCAATGGATTCGATGTCCCCAGGAAGCCCCTGTGTCAAAACGAGCTCTGCCGGTGCGTCCGCGGAAAACTCATTTACAAACAATGATTCTCCACCGAACATCCGCTTCATAATCGCTTTGATCATGCCACCACTGAATCGAGTCTTCATCCGCACGTTCGCAGACATACTCGCCATCGCGTCGGCTTCCGCAATGATTTTATCGCCCGGCTGAAGTTTGATCTGAATGTTCGCAAACGACGGACGGTTCCGAGTAATGGCATCCATGAAGGGTCCTTTAGCCTGCTGAAAGTGAAACGAATTCTGCCACAGATGAGCGACTTGACGATGCGAATACTGACGTGAATCGACGGGGAAATGTTTTTCAACTGTTATTCAGCATCGATTTCTTTCAATCGCTGCTGAACTTTCTCCCAATCAATATCAAGCTCACGATATTCTTGAGGCGGGAGCTTCGCAAGCTCACCGCGAATCGTCGCGATTCTTTCGTCGTGCTGAGGGTGAGTGCTGAGCCACTTGATCGCAATTGGAAAATCAGGACCTTCGTCCTTCAGCATTTCGAAAAAAGAGGCCAGTTCCAGTGGGTCAATCGCTGCCGCGTGAAGCATGCGAACGCCAGTGATGTCCGCTTCGGTCTCGGCTTCGCGACTGTAACTGGTAAGGGCCGCTGATTTGCCGAGTTCTGCGCCGAGTGCGACCAGCCCCCCGACATCACCGACCATCAGTTCGATCGCCACGACGATTCCCAGTGACTCCATGACCCGCCTGAGTCCATGGCGCCTGATGGCATGTGACATTTCGTGACTCAGCACGCCCGCCACCTGCTCTGGCGTTTTTGATTTCTTCAGCAATCCGGTGAAGACGACAATTTTACCGCCAGGAAGGCAATAGGCGTTGACCTCTTTCGAATTCACCACATGAACTTCAAAGCTCAGGCCTTTCAGGTTCGCATGAGGTTCCAGGCGAGCGACCATCTCTTTAACGGCATTTACAATGATCGGATCGTTAATTTTTGGACCTTCCACAGTCCGCGATTCAAAGGCCAGTTTGCCGATTTGCTCGTCCACACTGATCGGGACCGCATTGATGGAAGCCTTCGCGACTGCCAGCAGGCCGTAGTAGCCTCCGAACAGGGCTAAGAGGCAAACAGCCGTGCCGACAACCAGCCACATCCTCCAGCTCAAGGCTTCGGACCGTCGCAATCCTCGCACTGATGCCAGTTGCTCTGCCAGTTCGACAGATCCATCCAGTTGCAGTGCCTTGGGAAAACGACGGTCTTCGCAGAAAATCGTGAGTTTTCGATCCTGAGTTCGCACAAACACCATCCGTCCGGAGGCGCCACCCATATCCAGGACGCATTCTGAATAGCGAATTTCAAACTTTTGATCCGTGCTGGTCACTGCTTTGACGCTACCAGCGGTCAATTCGATGGTGGCACTCGCTCGGCCTCCTTCAATCGACTCGTGGAAGACGCCTCCTTCGAATTCTTCGGCTCCATACATGAACCAATCTCCATCACGTTTCTTGCTTTGACTTGCTGCGGATCTGCAGAACCTGATTTGTGCAACCATCGCGGTTTCACAAACTCTGGCAGTTTGTTGGATGTGCGTAAGCCGTTGATGTTGCCAAATGCGCCGACGGAATTCTATTCAGTCTATAGATCGATTTCGCAGGGAGAAGTTTAGCTGAACAGCGTCAACAGAGGTTCGCCGGGGCAGATCACCATCGGGCGGGATTGCTGGTCCCGTAGTTCGAGATGCTGTGGGACACCCAATGCGGCATAGACCGTAGCCACCAGGTCCATCGGTCGGACTGCATTCGACGCTGGATACGCTGCATAGCGGTCGGAAGTTCCATAGCACTGGCCGCCACGAATTCCTCCTCCAGCCAAAACGGATGTGAAACAGCCTGGCCAATGATCGCGACCGTCAGCACCCGCACCGGCATCGCTATTGCGCTGGCCAATTCGTGGTGTTCGACCAAACTCGCCTGTCCAGATGACAAGTGTTTCGTCCAGCAAGCCGCGGTCCTTCAAATCGTCCAGCAACGTTGAAAACGCGCGGTCAGCAACTGGCATCAACCGCTCCTTTAAATCAATGAAATTCCGGGAATGGGTATCCCAGTAAACACTGACATTCTTGATTCCGTCGTTCGGCCAGAAGACCGTCACGAGCGAAACGCCCCGTTCGATCAGCCGCCTGGCCTGTAAGACAGACTGGCCGTGAGCATTCATTCCATACCGCTCTCGCATCTCTGGTCGCTCTTGCGTCAAATCGAACGCACCTTTGGCTTCCGCAGAGTTCATCAGTGCAAAGGCTCGTTCGTAGTGACGTTCCATATTTCGCATCGGAGCCAGATCGCGACTGCGAGTTTCCAGCGTTGCCAGCAGGGACTTGCGCGAATCAATTCGCTCTCGAATGACGCCCTGAGGTGGATCGAAGTCCCCAACCCGGTAACTGACATCGTGAGGATTTGCATCAATGGTCAACGGATCGTAAACCGGCCCAAGCCAGCCCGCGAATTGTCCGTGACTCTCTTCCACGAATCGCAGAACATCACCAGGGACTTTCGGTCGCATCGAGACGAATGGTGGTAGCGGCGGACGTCCGCGCCCCAGTCGTGACAGAACACTTCCCATACTCGGCCAATCCATCCTCAAATCGGATGTTGGCGGAGGCGGCTGGCCAGTGAGCAGAAAATGTGTGGAGGGCGTATGATCAACGTTCGTGTGTGTCAGAGAGCGAATAATCGCGAGTTGATCAGTTCGCTGAGCAAGCAACGGAAAATGCTCGCAAATTTGTATGTCGGGGACTTTGGTTGAAATGGGCTGAAATTCACCTCGGATTTCCCGAGGTGCTTTCGGTTTCATGTCCCACGTGTCCTGATGTGCCGGGCCACCCCACATGAACAATAGAATGCACGACTTTGCCCGGCCAATTGCCGCCGCGGTCTGTTCCGCAACTGACTCCGAGGCCGCTGCACGGGCGGCGTAGAAATCAGGCAGTGACAAGCCCATAAATCCGGCTGTTCCTGCGAAAAGCAGGTTACGGCGCGATATCGATTTGT